>NZ_JBHXRV010000044.1:0-51068 GCF_042716745.1 Streptomyces sp. NPDC058663 | reverse complement strand
CCCGCTCCCCGCCTCGCTCGGCCGGGCGGCCGGGCGGCCGGTGGTCCCCCCCCCCCGCGCCCCCGCCCCCCCCCCCCCACGGCCCGCTGAACCCGGAGGGCCGACCGCCCGACCTGGTCGGCGACCAGGAACCGAACCGCCGGATAAGGGAGTTCCTCACGCCCCCGGACTAGCGGAGCGCCCCAGGGCGTCCCGTACCGCCTCCTGCGTACGCCCGAGAACCGCCGTGCCGTCGTCCGCCGTGATGATCGGCCGCTGGATCAGCTTCGGGTGCGCGGCGAGCGCCGAGATCCACTGCTCCCGCGCACCTGCCTCCCGCGGCCAGTCCTTCAGGCCCAGCACGACCGCCGCCTGCTCCTGGATGCGGGCGATGTCCCACGGCTCCAGGCCGAGCCGCCCGAGCACCGCCCGGATCTCCGCCTCGTCGGGTACGTCGTCGAGGTAGCGCCGCACCGTGTAGTCGGCCCCCTCCTCGTCGAGCATCTGCATGGCGGAACGGCACTTCGAGCACGCGGGATTGATCCAGATCTCCATGCCCCAAAGGTACCTCCCGCCCCACCGTTACCCGGGTCCAAATGCCGTCTGGCCAGCGGCGATTGTCAGTGGTGGGCAGTAAAATGGAGGCAGTTCGAGAGGGTTGACGACCGCATCAGGAGGATGCCCGTGGCCGCTGCCGTACTCATGACGAATACCCTGCCCAAGAAGCCGAGGAAGGCGGTTGGATCCGACCGGGGGCCGCTGCGGAAGAAGCCGCTGCCGGCCGGTCTGCCGCGCGAGTGGTACATCTCCCACAACCGCCGTCTCAAGGCCATGCGCCTGGCGATAGCCCTGATGGACACCGGGGTGTACGTCCCCGAGAAGGCGACCAACCGCAAGATCCGCGCCACCGCCGCCCGCGCGGGCATCCACCCGCCGTCCGCCACCACGTGCCGGATGGTCCGCGATCTGATCCGCGCCGAGCGGGGCTGATCGCACCACCCGCCGGGCCGCACCACCGGGCCGCACCGCCGTGCACACGGCCTCGCCCCGCGCACGACGGAGCCCCGCCACCTCCCGGGAAGGGCGGTGACGGGGCTCCTGTGGCGGGCGCTCCGGCCTAGAGGTCGAAATTTAGGTGGGAAGCGCGTCTGACATGCAGATACATACGAATCATCGAAGATGATTTCACAATCGGCGCACTCCCTGGGGAGGCTCGCGAGCGGAGAGGCCGCGCCCTCACCGGTACCCGCGCAAAGGTCGACCGGCGCGCCACTGGCGATCAGTGTGCACGGGCGATCCTCGGCCTGATCAACCAGCGGGCGTGGTTCGGCGCGGTCGATAGGGCGGCGGGCCAGAGCGGTCGGGGTCCGCAGGCCGAACCAGCCGGGGAGCGGAACGGGTTGACGCCGGGCGCCGCCGATGTCGAGCAGGTCGGTCAGCGCCGGAGGATACCGGCCAACACGCGCAACACGAGGAGCAGTTGGTTGAGCATCAGCTCCAGGATTCGCGCGGCCGCATGTCGACGATGGCTTCGGCGCGACCACACCGCAGGCAGGACAACGCCCAGATAGAGCAGCAGGAAGACGACTAGAACGACGCCCGGAGAGGAGAGCACGGCCGCACCGGTCCGGCCCGCATCGGCGTGTTGCACGAGAGGATCCCTTCGTGGAGAACAAGTCGACCGGACTCTCGCTGTTCGGCGGGCCCGTACGGAACCCGGTTTCTTCGTTTGTACAGTCGAAGCCGAGGGTGGGAGGTCACCGGGCGTACGCCGAAGGGCCGTCCAACGGCGAAGCGAGGCAGATCGGACAGGGAGCGGCATGCCGGGCAGTGCTGAGGAGCGGTTTCGATCGGACCTACGAGCCCTGGGGGAGTGGCGCCTCAGCAGGCTCAGGCCCGTGCCGGCTTTGCGCAGACTCGCGACCAGCGCCGGTGTCGAATCACCTTCGACGGTTGGCGGCTGGCTCCTCGGACGGAACCTGCCGACGTCCGCGGAGCGCCTGAGGGGGCTGGTCCGTGCGATCGGGGCCGAGGCGAAGCGCCAATGTGTGGAGCCGTTGCCCGATGAGCGGCACCTCTTTGACCTCGACCACTGGCGGCGTCGCCATCGGGATGCCGTGGCCGAGCGGATTCACAGGCAGAGCGGCGGGAGCGCGCGGCAGTCGGTGCGCTCGGACGGAGAGCCCGGCAGCATCGGCTCCCTCGATCTGCCACGTCCGATGGCCGACTGGCGACCCGACCGACTAGGCGTGCATGCGGCGATCGCCGATCCGCTGCGAACGGCCGCCACGGGCTTCTTGCTCCCGGAGTACATTGCCCGCCGTCACGACCAAGAGGTGCGAGACCTGCTGACGGTTGCCGCGTCTGAAGGGAACCCTCTCCTGCTCGTGCTGAACGGGTACAGCTGTACCGGGAAGACCCGCACGGCGTACGAGGCGGTTGCGGCCTGCCTTGCCGACTGGACCCTGGCGTATCCGAAGGACGCCGACAGCATGTATCGGCTGCTTGTGGCCGATGCCCTCACCCCACGCACCGTGCTCTGGCTCAACGAGGCACAGGAACTGCTCGGCGGCCCCGGAGGTGAGACCGCTGCCGCCGCCCTGCGCCGACGGCTGGAGCAGCCGGAGCCGCTAGTGGTCATCGCTACCCTGTGGCCGGCCCACCGACACGAACTGACCGAACGTCCGACTGGCGTGCAGGATCGCCATCCCCAGGCCAGGGCGCTGCTCGCGACGGCGCGCGTGATCACCGTTCCTGCGGTCTTCGACAGCTCGGCATTGAGGCGGCTGCACGAGACGGACGATGGTTCGCTGGCCGTTGCCGCGCGAAGCGCTCCGGACGGTTCCGTCACCCAGACCCTGGCGGGGGGCCCGGCCCTGGTCCAGTGGTACGAGCAGGCAGACGGAGCGCAGGATTGCTACGGCAAGGCTGTTGTCACTGCTGCGATGGACGCGCGCCGACTTGGCCACACGTCGCCGCTCCCTTTTGCGCTGCTGGAAGCTGCCGCATCCGGCTATCTCACGGACGCTCAGCGCGCCGCAGCGCCCGCGGACTGGTCCGAGACCGCGTTGACCTTCGCACGGACCAAGGTCAAGGACGTGGTTGCGGCGCTCGGCGACGTGGCGCGCGATCACGGCATGGGCGCTCGGACGGGACTGTGCCGCCTGGCGGACTACCTCGATCACTATGCCCGGACTGCTCGGCGTGAATGCTTCCCGCCTGCCTCTTTCTGGCACGCCGTCGAACACCACGCGGCGACCGCCACTGACCTGTACGAACTGGCCCGCTCCGCAGAGCACCGGGGGCGGCTGCGCCTGGCGGCCGCACTGCTGTGGCGTGCGGGGGATGCAGGGCACGGTCCGGCGTGGGAGGCGATCGTCACGATGATGGCGTACCGGGACCTGACCGAGGAAGCCGAGACACTGGCGCGATCGGTCCTCCGGAGCGGGGATCCGGAGCCGATGCTGGCTCTGGCCTGGACACTCAGCGAGTTCGATGATCCCGACGGGACAGAGCGGCTGGTCAGAGAAGCGGCCACGACGAGGAGGGCTTCCGCACTGACCTCGCTGGCGGCGGTTCTGTCCCACGGGCCGGAGGCAGAAGCGGCATTGGCGGATGCTGTCGCGCTCGGAGATCCGGAGGCACCCTTCCTGCTGGCTGAACTGCGCCGAAACGCGGGCGACCTCGTGGAGTACGAACGCCTCTTGAAGCTGGGCGCTTCGGCGGGTGACCGAAACGCCAAAGGTGCACTGGTGACGCTCAAGTGTCGTGCTGACGAGTGGGACGAGGCTGAGCGACTGGCTCGCACGTTCGCGGAGCGCGGCGACGGGTTCGAATTAGCCACGATGGCGATCGAGCGGGTTCGGGGCGGCGACCGGGCAGAAGCCGAACGGCTGGCCTGGACGGCCATTGAGCTGGCAGACCGGGACGCGCTCGACGCAGCGAAACCGCCTTGGCAGGGTGCGACGTTCGCTGCTGCCACTGTACTTCTGGGTCGGCACTTCGACGACGCGATCGAGGCGGAGCCGATTCTGCACCGGCTGGCGGAGTTCCGGAACCCGCAGACCTGGGCAGTGGCGGCCTGGCACCAGGAGGCACGCCACCCAGACCGGGCTGAGGCTCTGCATCGGCGAGCGGCAGAGAGGGGGGACCTCTACGCGTTGAGGCGGCTGGCCATGATGGAACGGCACCGAAACGCGGTCGACGCCGAGCGCACGCACCGTGCGGCGGTCGATGCTGGCGGTGGCGTCGGACTGCTTGCTGCTCTCTGGGAGGAGGAAGGCAGGGCGGAGGAGGCTGAGCAGGCGCGTTGCTACGGTCTGGAGATCGACGGTTCGATCGCCGATCCCTGGACTTTCTAGCACCTGACCTGCAGAGGTTGGCTTCAGCTGCTGGGCCCGGTGCACCTCGGGTGCATACCTGGTGGGGTCAGCGCCCGGGGCGGGAAAGGCGCCGGGTGAGGCCGGCGATGACGGTGGTAGCCAGGAGCCAACCGGCTATCGCGGTTGCCCAGGCGACCCACGCAGTGTTGCCGGAGGGCGTGAATGCCTTCTCCTGACCGAGGTCCAGGACGGGCAGGATGACGTCGAGGGCGAACGCGACTGGTTGGAAGGCTGGACCGTTGGCGCGGACGGGCTGTGGTGGTACCGCTGCGAAGACGATGGCGACAAGTGTGGTGAGGGCAAAGAGCCACACGAGAGCGCGCCCCGGACGGTATCCGTAGCCGACGGTGAGGTCTTCGAAGTACCCCCAGAGCCGGGTAGGTAGCTGTGCGGAGCTGCGTCGCCTTCGGTGGCGGGCCAGCTGCACGGTTTGGGCATCATCGTCATGGCCGAGCTGCTGGTAGTAGGCGGCCAGGCGCTCGTACGCGTGAGGGCTGTACTCGCTGCTGCGATTGAGCCATGCCAGACGTTGGGCAGCCGGCAGCAAAGGGCGGAGGTCTTGGTAGGTCAGTCCGTCCAGCTCGATTCGCGGCGGCCATGCGTGGGGGGAATCGTTGATACGACCGATGGTTGCAGCACGAAGGTCACACACGGCAGGCCGAGGGCCGGTCGAGGTCATGTCCAGGACCTCCACGGTTGCATGCTGCAGATCGATGGTCGACGCGTCGGCGAATTCGGAGTCGGCCAAGCGCAGCGTGCCCTTGATTTCGGCACGTGGCAAGGTGATGCCGCTTGTGATGGTCGCTCCGTCGTCAAGATTGAGGTTCGCTTCCACGCAGATTCCTGGGGCACGGAATGCGTGACCGCCGTGAGATGTGAGGGTGCAGCCGGAGAATTCGATTGACTCGCCGACGGTGGCAGCGAAAAGGTTGACACCGCCGTGTGCTGTCAGATGCTTGCTGTAGATTCCCCCGCCAACTCTTACCGAAGGGGCACTGACAGCCCAGCCGGTATGGTTGCTTATCGCAGCTCTGTTCAACCACCATTGACCGCCGATGGTCGCCCCGAAAAGCGAGATTCCGCCCCCGTCGATGGATAGTTCTGCACAGTGGAGATCTTGGGTGGTGCGGAGGCCGTCGCAGCGAAGAGAGGCATGTCCAGTGCTGCTCAGGCGGCCTTTGGTCACTTCAAGTGTGAAAGATTGAGCGCCCCAGAGGTTGATCCCACCCACGGCGTTGATGGCGTGTGCGTATAGTCCGCCGCCGACGCGTAGCTGGGGTGCATGCAAGGCATATCCTGAATCCTCGCTGGCCAACTCGGCTCCATTGATCCACATGTCGCCGGTGATATCGGATCTGAAGAGAGATACGGCTCCGCACACCGCTCGGGAGAGGGTGAGGTCGCCCTCTACTTTCATCCTGTCCGCATGCAAACCCGGAAGCGAAGAACCAGTGACGTCAACTGAGCGGAGGGAGGCGTCGCTTAAGTTGACGGCGTGAGTGAAACGGCAGTCAATGAAGGCTACGGGAATCTCAACTCTCGCGTGCGACAGCTGAAGACTTCCCGTGATGGTGGCGCCGATCAGATGCAGTCGTGGCACCGCACCGGGTTGCGGAAGCGGAGGGTGCAGTAGGAGCTGCGCGATGGCTTCTGCTGCTACCTCCCGGCCCTGCCCGGTTGTGCTCTCGGACGTAGGAGCGGAGAGATCCAGAGCCAGGCCCGCGCGAATCGCGTGCCATAACTGCTGAGCGTTGGGCGGCCATTGAGCCGGGGGCGTGGGCATAGCTCATTCCATCACCGCAGTCTCCATGTGACGGAGGGTTGCACAAGATCCTGCGCCTCTACCGGCACGAACTTCGCTGCCCGATGAGTCAGGGAACCGGGCGATCGTGGTGCCTTAACGGGGGCAAGGGGTGGCGGAGCGCCACGTGGCGACCAGAGGGCGAGGGTACGACCAGGCTTGAGGCGCGGAGGGATGACGGGCAGGAGCAGCCCAGGGGCGACGAGGCCGCCGGCGCCGAACACGGTAGTAGAGGCGACGAAGGTGGGGTTGCTCAGTCGGCCGTAGTGCGACCGTGCTCGGCGAATCTGGAGTCCTGCAAGGTCCAGGCCGGTGACTCGGATGCGAGGTGGGGCGGCGTTGTGGCCGGGCCCCAGCCGAGCTACAACACCCGCTTGAAGCTCAAGTCGGGGCTGAGAATCTCAGCGCGTGGTCCGCGTCCTGGTCTCGTCGGTCAGCCCATCCGTAATCATGCAGCCCTCGTCATGGTAGATCTCGGTGGGGCCGTGCCATAAAGCAAGTGAGGCCGCCACCCCCGTGGGGGCGGCAGCCTCACTGTTACTGACGCTACGTCAGGGAATCGGTCGGGCAGTGCGCCAGGGGCAGGAGCAAGCGGGAACAGGGCGCCCTGCGGTGAAGTGTTTTCGCAGGTCAACGTAAGTTCTCGGGATTGCTGCCCAGGTCGCCCAGACCTGATCTTTAGAGGTCGAAGTACAGCTCGAACTCGTGCGGGTGCGGGCGCAGCTGGATCGGGGCGATCTCCTGCGTGCGCTTGTAGTCGATCCACGTCTCGATCAGGTCGGGGGTGAAGACACCGCCGGCCAGCAGGTACTCGTGGTCGGCCTCCAGGGCGTCGAGGACGGCCGGCAGCGAGGTCGGGACCTGCTGGACGTTCGCGTGCTCCTCGGGGGCGAGCTCGTAGAGGTCCTTGTCGATCGGCTCCGGCGGCTCGATCTTGTTCTTGACGCCGTCCAGGCCGGCCATCAGCAGGGCCGAGAACGCCAGGTACGGGTTGGAGGACGGGTCCGGGGCGCGGAACTCGACGCGCTTGGCCTTCGGGTTGGAGCCCGTGATCGGGATGCGCATCGCGGCGGAGCGGTTGCGCTGCGAGTACACCATGTTGACCGGCGCCTCGAAGCCCGGGACCAGACGGTGGTAGGAGTTCACCGTCGGGTTGGTGAACGCCAGCAGCGACGGGGCGTGCTTGAGGATGCCGCCGATGTAGTAGCGGGCCATGTCGGAGAGACCGGCGTAACCCTGCTCGTCGTAGAACAGCGGGCTGCCGTTCTGCCACAGCGACTGGTGGACGTGCATGCCCGAGCCGTTGTCGCCGAAGATCGGCTTCGGCATGAAGGTCGCGGTCTTGCCGTTGCGCCAGGCGACGTTCTTCACGACGTACTTGAAGAGCATCAGGTCGTCGGCGGCGGCGAGCAGGGTGTTGAACTTGTAGTTGATCTCGGCCTGGCCGGCCGTGCCCACCTCGTGGTGCTGACGCTCGACCTGGAGGCCGTTCTTGTCCAGCTCCAGGGAGATCTCGGCACGCAGGTCGGCGAAGTGGTCGACCGGCGGGGTCGGGAAGTAGCCGCCCTTGTACTTGACCTTGTAGCCGCGGTTGTTCTCGGTGGAACCGGTGTTCCAGGCTCCGGCCTCGGAGTCGATGTGGTAGAAGCTCTCGTTCGCCGACGTCTGGAAGCGGACGTTGTCGAAGACGTAGAACTCGGCCTCCGGGCCGAAGTACGCGGTGTCCGCGAAGCCGGTGGAGGCCAGGTACGCCTCCGCCTTCTTGGCGATGTTGCGCGGGTCGCGGCTGTACTGCTCGCCCGTGATCGGGTCGTGGATGAAGAAGTTGATGTTCAGCGTCTTGTCACGACGGAACGGGTCCAGGCGGGCCGTCGACAGGTCAGCGCGCAGCGCCATGTCGGACTCGTGGATGGCCTGGAAGCCGCGGATCGACGAACCGTCGAACGCCAGCTCCTCGTCCGGGTCGAAGGCCGCTGCGGGGATCGTGAAGTGCTGCATCACGCCCGGCAGGTCGCAGAACCGGACGTCCACGAACTTGACGTCGTTGTCCGCGATGAACTTCTTGGCTTCGTCGGCGTTCCCGAACATCCAGCTCCTCCTACTCCCACCCGGGGCCGGGCAGGGTTGCCGCTCTTCTGCGGGTCTTCGTGCGGGTCCAGTGCGGTGGCACACGCTGGCGTCGACCATAGGCAGACGGGATTTCTCCAGCATGACCCATTTGTTTCGCCCAAGTTAACCAGCCCGGTCCGGCGGCGCCCCGCCGGGCCGCGCGACCGCCACCGCTCCGGGCGTATGCCCGCACGCGCTGCGGCCATACGCCCGCCCCGCCCGGACCGTCACGAAAGGGGGCGCAGTACCGTGGACGGGTGGACAACAGGCAAGCAATCGGATCGTGGCTCTCCGGGCCGCGCGCGGCGGCCGAGGAAATGGGCGCCGACTTCGGACACCGGGGCAAGCGCCTCGGCCTGCCCCCCGAGGGGCCGGGCTCGGTGGCCCCGGTGGGCCGCCGCTTCGGCGCCCTCTTCGTCGACTGGCTGCTGTGCCTGCTCATCGCGTACGGGCTCTTCGCCCGCGGCGACTCCCAGGCGGCGGGCAACTGGGCGCTCGGCATCTTCCTGGTGCTGAGCGTGCTGACGGTGGGCACCATCGGCTGCACCCCCGGCAAGCGGCTCTTCGGACTGAGGGTCGTCTCCGAGCACGGCGGCCGGCTCGGCTTCGGCTGGGTCGTGGTGCGCAGCGTGCTGCTCTGCCTGGCGGTCCCGGCCCTGATCTGGGACCGCGACGGCCGCGGCCTGCACGACCGCCTCGCCCGCGCCGTACAGGTCCGGATGTAGTGCCCTTGCCGCCCGGCGTACGCACGACAGCAGGACGGCCCCGGAACCAGTCGGTTCCGGGGCCGTCTTCTGCGTAGAAGGAACGGGAGGCGGGATCAGCGGCCGCGCGGCATCTTCATGCCCTTGGGCATCGGGCCCTTCGGCAGCGGCATGTTGCTCATCAGGTCGCCCATCGCGCGCAGCCGGTCGTTGGTCGCGGTGACCTGCGGGCCCGTGAGGGTGCGCGGCAGCTTGAGCATCTTGGTGCGGACCTTCTTCAGCGGCACCTGGTCGTCACCGTTGCCGACCATGATGTCGGTCACCGGGACCTCGGGGCCGACGATGCGGGCCATCTTCTTCTTCTCGGCCGCGAGCAGCGTCCTGAGCCGGTTCGGGTTGCCCTCGGCGACCAGCACGATGCCTGCCTTGCCGACGGCCCGGTGGACGACGTCCTGGTTGCGGTTCATCGCCACCGCCGGGGTCGTGGTCCAGCCGCGGCCGACGTTGTCCAGCACCGCGGCCGCAGCACCCGGCTGCCCCTCCATCTGACCGAAGGCAGCGCGCTCGGCGCGGCGTCCGAAGATGATCGCCATTCCGAGGAAGGCCAGCAGGAAACCGAGAATGCCCAGGTAGACCGGGTGACCGATCAGGAATCCGAGGCCGAGAAGGACACCGAAAATGACGATGCCCACGCCCGCGACGACAAGACCCACCTTGGGGTCGTTGCGCCGGGTCATCTTGTACGTCAGGGCAATCTGCTTGAGTCGCCCCGGGTTCGCAGTGTCCGCGTTCGCTGCGCGTTCCTTCCTCGCCATACGAGAAAGTTTACGTTGCCTAGGACGTACGAGCGGACACGGCCTCCAGCACGTGTTCCGTCTCCACCCGGTCCTTCGCCCGGCGCCGGTCCTCCAGTACGGAGGTCCAGGCGTTGCGGCGGGCGGTGCGCTGCCCGGTGCCGATCAGCAGCGACTCGACGAGCCGGAGGGCGTCGGTGACGGACGGGACGGTGTGGGCGCGTACGGCCTGCATGTCGGGGGTCTCCCTCGTGGGAACGGCGTATCGGCGATGACCGGAGAACTGCGGTGCGTCAACCCAGGGTCACCGAATGGTGTTACCAGGACGTGACCGACCGGTCAAACACCGATGAAACCTTGACCGTACGGGCGAAAACACCGCCGCGGCCCGTACGACGCCCCGACCTGCGGGAGCGGTACGGACCGCGTCCTTGCGGCCGGAGCCGGCACCGTCGTGCTGTGCCGGGATTCACATGGTGGTCACACCGCGGGCGATGCCGCCACCGGAGTGCCGCGGCGCTCCATCGCCTGGCCGTACAGCCGGCCCGCGCGGTAGGAGGAGCGGACCAGCGGCCCGGACATCACACCGGAGTAGCCGATCGCGTCGGCCTCGTCCTTCAGCTCGACGAACTCCATCGGCTTCACCCAGCGCTCGACGGGGTGGTGCCGCGGCGAGGGGCGCAGGTACTGGGTGATGGTGATGAGCTCGCAGCCCGCCTCGTGCAGGTCGCGCAGTGCCTCGCTGACCTCTTCGCGGGTCTCGCCCATGCCGAGGATCAGGTTCGACTTGGTGATCAGGCCGGCCGCGCGGGCCTTCGTGATGACGTCGAGGGAACGCTCGTAACGGAAGCCGGGGCGGATCCGCTTGAAGATGCGCGGCACCGTCTCCACGTTGTGCGCGAAGACTTCGGGGCGGGACTCGAAGACGACGTCGAGCAGCTCGGGCACCGCGTTGAAGTCGGGGGCGAGCAGTTCCACCTTGGTGCGGCCCAGCTCGCGCCCGGCCGTCTGCTGGTGGATCTGGCGCACGGTCTCCGCGTACAGCCAGGCGCCGCCGTCCTCGAGGTCGTCGCGGGCGACGCCGGTGATGGTGGCGTAGTTCAGGTCCATGGTGACCACGGACTCACCGACGCGGCGCGGCTCGTCACGGTCCAGCGCCTCGGGCTTGCCGGTGTCGATCTGGCAGAAGTCACAGCGCCTCGTGCACTGGTCGCCGCCGATGAGGAAGGTTGCCTCGCGGTCCTCCCAGCATTCGTAGATGTTGGGACAGCCAGCCTCCTGGCACACCGTGTGCAGTCCTTCGCCCTTCACCAGGGCCTGCATCTTGGTGTACTCGGGACCCATCTTCGCCCGGGTCTTGATCCACTCGGGCTTGCGCTCGATGGGGGTCTGGCTGTTCCGGACCTCCAGGCGCAGCATCTTGCGACCGTCGGGTGCGACAGCGGACACGTCCAGCACTCCCTTTTGCCAAAAACGGCTTCGATTCCTCGGCGGACACCAGGGTACGCCCGATATTTGTGCGGCTCTACGTCCGGACAACCTGCGGCCGGACAAGCGCATTCCCTAGGCGGAGGCCGTCTCGGGAGCCTTCTCCACCACGCGGGGCGCGAGGGCGGCCCCGGCCATCACCTCGCGCAGGTGCTTCTCCACCACCGGCAGCACCTCCCCGATGGTGATCTCCCGGCCCAGTTCACCGGCGAGCGAGGCGACCCCGGCGTCCCGGATGCCGCAGGGCACGATCCGGTCGAACCAGGTGTTGTCCGGGTTCACGTTCAGCGAGAAGCCGTGCATGGTGACGCCCTTGGCGACCCGGATGCCGATCGCCGCCAGCTTGCGGTCCTCGCGCCGCTGACCGGCGTTGGACGGCGCGTACTCGGGGCCGTTCAGCCGGGCGTCGAACTCGGGGTCGGAGAGCCGGGGGTCGAAGTCCAGCGAGAGGCCGCCGATCGCCGGACGCCGCTCGACGGGGTCGCCCAGCACCCACACCCCGCTGCGCCCCTCGATCCGGGTGGTCTCCAGGCCGAAGTCGGCACAGGTGCGGATCAGCGCGTCCTCCAGACGCCGCACGTGGGCGACGACATCGACCGGGCGCGGCAGCTTCTGGATCGGATAGCCGACCAGCTGCCCGGGGCCGTGCCAGGTGATCTTGCCGCCGCGGTCCACGTCCACCACGGGAGTCCCGTCCAGGGGGCGCTCGCTGTCGGCGGTGCGCCGCCCCGCCGTGTAGACGGGCCGGTGCTCCAGGAGCAGACAGGTGTCGGGCACCTCGTCCGCGAACCGGGCGGCGTGCACCTCACGCTGCTTCTGCCAGGCCTCCCGGTACTCGACGGCATCGCCGCCGAATCCCCATCGGACAAACCGCAGCTCACTCACGGTGGTGTCTCCTTCGTATCGCCACGCCCCAGCCACTGTACGGCGGCCAGGACCGCGCCCCGGTGGCAGGGCGAGGACAGGGCGCAGGCCGGGATCTCCGTCAGCGCCTTCAAGGAATCGTCACACGATCGGATGAAGCAGAGGCGCAGAGGCCTGTTGGCGGGCCCAGGATCGCTAAATTCGCGCCGTTCCATGAGGGCTGCCAGCCGGGGCCCGGAAGGCAGGAGAGCTCAGAGCTGATGACGGAACGACCTCCGCAGCGCATCCCCAACCGACAGCTCGCCGCGCTCATCGCGGAAGCGGGATTCTCCAACGCAGGGCTGGCCCGACGCGTGGACCAGCTGGGACTGGAGCACGGCCTGGACCTTCGGTACGACAAGACGTCCGTCACCCGCTGGCTGCGCGGCCAGCAGCCCCGCGGCACCACCCCCGCGCTCATCGCCGAGGTGTTCACCCGCCGCCTGGGCAGACGGCTGTCCGCCCAGGACCTGGGCCTGGACGCGTGCGCCCCGGTCTATGCCGGGCTCGAATTCGCGGCCACCCCCGAGGAGGCCGTCGACATCGTCAGCGGCCTCTGGCGCAAGGACTCCGGCAGCCACGCGGAACTGCGCAAGATCGCGTTCACCCCGGCCGGTCTGGTGGTCCCCAGCAGGGACTGGCTGATCGGGCGGGCGGACGACCGGGTGGGCCGGGGCGCCGAGCCGCCGCCGGGCGTGGCCGCCGCTGCCGCCCGGGTCCCCTCCCAGGGCAGGCCGGTCCTCGCGATGCCCCGGCAGCGGCAGACCGACCGGGGGCCGGGGCAGCGGGTCACCGGAGGCGACATCGCCGCCCTGCGCTCGGTGGCCGAACTCTTCCGCACCCTGGACCACGCCTACGGCGGCGGTCACGCCCGCCAGGCCCTCGTGCGCTATCTGGAGCACGAGGCGGAACCCATGCTCCGCGGGGTCTACGGCGAGGCCACGGGGCGGCGGCTGTTCTCCGCGGCCGCCGATCTGACCCGGCTGGCCGGCTGGACCGCGTACGACATCGCCGCGCACGGTCTCGCCCAGCGCTACTTCGTGCAGGCGCTGCGGCTCGCGCAGGCGGCGGGCGACCGGGCGTACGGCTCCTACGTGCTGGTCACCATGAGCCGCCAGGCCGTCTACCTCGGCCACGGGCGCGAGGCCGTCCAGCTGGCCAGGGTCGCCCAGCAGGGCGTCGGCGCCTCCGCGCCGCCGGTCGTCCAGGCCCTGCTGCACGCGGTGGAGGCGCGCGGGCACGGGGTGCTCGGCGAGGTGCGGGCCTGCACGTCCTCGCTGGTGCGGGCGGAGCGGGCGATGGAGGCGTCCAGGCCGGGGGACGACGTACCGCACTGGGCGTCGTTCTTCGACGAGGCACAGCTCGCCGACGAGTTCGGCCACTGCCACCGGGACCTCCAGCAGTACCGGGCCTCGGCACAGCACGCCGAGAAGTCCCTGCAACTGCGCCCGCACGGCTACGCGCGCAGCAGGCTGTTCTGCCGGGTGGTGCTCGCCCAGGCCAGACTCGGCCTCGGCGAACTGGACCAGGCGTGCGCGCTCGGCGCGGAGGCGGCCCAGCAGGCCCTGGAGATGCGGTCCGCCCGCGCCACCGAGTACGTGCGGGAGTTCGAGCGCAGGCTGGAGCCCTACCGGGACGCCGCCGCGGTCCGGGGCTACCGGGACCGGGTCGCCGCTCTGGGCTGACGGCCCGGCTGCGGGCCCGGGCTGACGGCCCGGTTCCGGCGGCGGCCGGGGGTGCGCGGAGCCGTTGTATACGGCGGCGGGCCCGGGGCACCGTCCGCGGGTTACGCGGAGCGGCGGGCTCCGCGTACCGGCCGCCGGTTACGCGCAGTGGCAGACCCCGGGCCCCGGGCACCTGCCGCCAGTTGTGCGGAGCGGCGGGCTCCGCGCACCGGCCGCCGGTTACACGCAGTGGCAGACACCGGGCACCTGCCGCCAGTTGTGCGGAGCGGCGGGTTCCGCACACCGGCCGCCGGTTACGCGGCCCCGCGCAGTTCGTCGGCCGCGTAGCCGGGGCGGATGCCGAAGTCGCGGAGGATCTCCCGGGCGGCGCGGCGGCCCGAGTGCAGGGCGCCCTGCACGGTGCTCGTCTCGCGGTGGTCGCCGCACACGTACAGACCGGACAGCAGCCGCACCGGCCGCCGCACGTCGTGCGGTGCGGGCATGGCCGGCACCGCCTCCGGGTCGTGGTGGACGGCCAGCAGCTCCCAGCCGTCCGTCGGCGTGCCGTAGAGCCGCGCCAGGTGCGCGCGGGCCTCGTCCGCGAGGCCGGGGCCCGGCGTGCCCAGGACCGTGGAGGAGATCAGCGCCCTGCCGTCGGGCGCCCGCGTGGGATCGACCGCGCTGACGACGGCGGTGTGCGAGACGGGGCCGCTCCGGTCGGCGTCCAGGACCAGGGCGGAGCCGGTCGGGGGCGCCGATTCGGCTGTGTGGTGCAGCACGGTGACGGGATGGAAGCCGGGCACCCGCAGCCCGGGCAGCAGTTCGGCGGCGGTCCGCGCCCCGGTCGCCACCAGGAGGGAACGGCAGCCCAGTACGCCGTCCTCCTCGGTGGTGACCGAGGAGATCGACGCCCCGGTGACATGCACCCCGGTCCGTACGGTGCCCGGCGGCAGGGCGGCCGCCAGCAGCTCGGGAAGAGTCGCCGCTCCGCCCTCGGGCAGACAGAGCCGGCCGCGGGCGAAGCCGCGCAGTGCGAGATCGGCGCACCGGCTGGAGGTGGTGAGGGCGGGGTCGCAGAGCAACGCGGAGAGCAGGGGCCGCAGGAAGCCGTCGACCGTGCGGGACGGCAGACCCCGGCGGGTCAGGGCCTCCAGCGCCGGGAGCTCGGGCCGCGAGAGCAGCCGGTCCACCGGGGTGGTCGCGAACCGGCCCAGGGCGGCGCCGAGCCGCGCCTGGTCGAGCGGACCGCCCAGCGGGCGGGCCGCCCCGGACTGCGCGGGGAGCCCGGCCCGGGGATGCGTACCTGCGCGGCCCCCGGCACCCCGGGGGGCGCTCGCGAGGGCGCGCGCCGCAGTGAGTGCGCCCCGCGCGCTCCGTACCCCGCCGGTCTCGCCCGCCCGGTGGCGGCGGCCCTCGCTGTGGACCAGCACGCCCGGGGCGAACGGGCGGAGCACCAGCCCCTCCAGGCCCGGAGTGCGCGTCAGCTCCGGGTACGCGGTGCTGAGGACCTGACCGATACGGTCGAGCCGGAACCCGTCGATCCGTTCGGTGGACATCCGGCCGCCCACGCGGGGGGCGGCCTCCAGGACCCTGACGGTGACACCTGCGCCGATGAGCTGGTGGGCCGCGCAGAGTCCGGCGACCCCGGCCCCCACGACGACGACGTCCGCATGGTGTGCTGTGGTGAGCACGTGCCCCTCCCCGAGGTCGGCCCGGCTGGGCTGTGGTGCAGGGCTCATGCCCCGAACAGCCGTGCGGAATGCCCGCGCCGGGGGTGCAGCGTAGAAGTCGGCACACCCTCTCCGGCAGGCGCGCACCGGCCGGGCACCGGTGCACGGCGGTCGCACGCGACGGGCGGAACCGGACCGTGGACGCGGCCGTGCGCCCCTGCTACGGGACGCTCCTCGGCCGCTTGCGGGGACACGCCGCAGGCCTCCGCGGCGGCCCCAACCGTCAGCGGCGGCCCCCGCAGCGGCCCACACGGCGGCAGTGGTCCACGGCCCCCGCGGCAGCCCACCCGTCAGCAGCGGCCC
Organism: Streptomyces sp. NPDC058663; assembly: GCF_042716745.1. Lineage (NCBI taxonomy): Bacteria > Bacillati > Actinomycetota > Actinomycetes > Kitasatosporales > Streptomycetaceae > Streptomyces > Streptomyces sp. NPDC058663. The sequence goes on along the minus strand of NZ_JBHXRV010000044.1, from coordinate 35,211 downwards.
ACACGGCAGCAGTGCCTCATGGCCCCCGCCTCGGCCGCTTCTGAGCCGCGGCCCGTGGCCGGCCGCCCGGCCCGTTCCTCACCCGCTGCGCAGCGCCGCCCCGATCGCGTCGTCGACCGCCGGGAAAGCGAACGAGAACCCGGAGTCCAGGAGCTTGCGCGGCACCACCCGCTGACTGCCCAGCACGTCGTCCGCCAGCTCGCCGAGGGCGACCCGCAGCACGGGCTCCGGCACGGCGAAGAGCGTGGGCCGGCGCAGTACCCGCCCCATCGCCGCCGTGACCTCCCGGTTGGTGACCGGTTCGGGGGCGGTCAGGTTCACCGGGCCGGACAGCGACTCGGTGTCGAGGAGGTGCCGCAGCGCCGCCACCTCGTCGTGCAGGGCGATGAAGCTCCAGTACTGGCGGCCGTTGCCGAGCCGCCCGCCCAGGCCCGCCCTGAAGAGCGGGAAGAGCCGGCCCCAGGCCCCGCCCTCCCGCGCCACGACCAGGCCGGTCCGGGGGAACACCGTCCTGATCCCCGCCTCCTCGGCCGGGGCCGCGGCCTCCTCCCAGTCCACGCAGAGCGACGGCAGGAACCCGTCACCGGGCGGAGCGTCCTCGTCCACCTTCCGCTCGCCGGTCTCCCCGTAGAAGCCGAGCGCGGAACCGCTGACGAACACCCGCGGCGGCACGTCGAGCGAGGCGACCGCCTCCGCGACGGCGGAGGTGCCCAGCAGCCTGCTCTCCCGCAGCTCCCGCTTGTACGCATCGGTCCACCGGTGGTCGCCGATGCCCGCACCCGCCAGATGTACCACCGCCTCGCACCCGACGAGCCCGCGGGTGTCGACGTAACTGCGCTTCGGGTCCCAGGTCACCTCGTCCCGGGACCTGGCCGGGCGTCGTACGAGACGCACCACCTCGTGTCCGTCCGCGCGCAGGGAGCGTGTCAGTGCCGTGCCGATGAGGCCCGTCGAGCCGGTGATGGCGATCCGCATGGGGTCATCCTGCCCCGGAACCGGGCACGCGTGCGCGCCGTGGCACAGTGACCGCCATGTCAGAGCCCGCGCCCCCGCGCCCCGCCGCTCCCTCGATACGCCCCGCCACCGCCGCCGACGACGTGGCACTCGGCCGGCTCGACCGGGAGACCTGGTCCCCGCTGCACGCCGTGACACCGCTGCCCGAGCCGCCGTACGGCCCGTACTTCGACGACAGCCACCGCCCCGAGGACGTCCTGGTCGCCGAGGACACGCCCGGCGGCGAACTCTGCGGCTACGTCCGCCTGGTGCACCCCACCCCGCTCGCCTGCAACATGCACGTCCTGCAGATCAACGGCCTCGCCGTGGCCGAGCACGCCCGCGGCCGGGGCATCGGCCGGCTGCTGGTGCGGGCCGCGCGCGCCGAGGCCGCGCGACGCGGCGCCCGGCGCATCACCCTGCGGGTGCTCGGCCACAACGCGCCCGCACGCGCGCTGTACGAGGCGGAGGGCTACGTGGTGGAGGGCGTGCTGCCCGGCGAGTTCTACCTGGGCGGCGCGTACGTGGACGACGTACTGATGGGACGCCCGGTCCAGGACGGCTGACCGGCGGAGGGGCACCGCACCCCGCCGATCCCGAACGGCGCGAAGGGGACGGCGCGGGCATAGTGATCAGCAGGGTTGCGCGTACGGGACGACTCCCGCGCGCGTCGCCCGCTGTCCCTGTCGTCGGCCCCGAGGAGCCCTGAGCGCGATGAGCTCGGTCCGCGCGCGACGGGGGGACGAGGTCCCCCGATGGCTCAGGGGCGAGAGGGCGCCGCTCTGGCTGCGGCTGCTGCCCGTGGCGGTCATCGTGGTGCTGATGGTGGCCGACCGGGTCACCCCCGACGAGGTGGAGCTGAGCTACTACCTCGCCGCGCTGCCGCCCCTTTCCGCCCTGCTGTACGGGCCGCTGAGCACGGCGGCCGTGGGGGTGGTGGTCGCCCTCTTCGCGCTGCACGGCGGCGACGACTGGGGGCACCGCGACGGAGTGCTGCTCTCCCTGGTGCTGCTCTGCGCGACGAGCGTGGTCATCTCCTGGTCGCGCACCCGCAGGGACGCCCGGCTGGTGACGGTCGGGACGGCCGCCGAGGTCGCCCAGTTCGCCGTGCTGCCCCCGCTGCCGGAGACGGTCGGCCGGGTGCACTGCTTCGGCCTCTACCGCGCCGCCGAGCTGGGCGCCCTGGTGAGCGGGGACCTGTACGACGTGCGCGCGGGACCGAACGGGGTGCGTGCGGTGCTCGCCGACGTGGAGGGGCACGGGCCGGGCGCCGTCGCCACCGTCTCCGCACTCCTCGGCGCCTTCCGCGAGGCGGCGCTCGACGACGCGGACCTGCCCGCGGTGGCCGCCCGGCTGGACCGGCGCCTGGTCGTCGACTCGGCGCGGGTGGAGCACGCGGAGCTGTTCGCGACCGCCGTGCTCATGGAGTTCGCCGAGGACGGCCTGTCCGTACGGGTGGTCTCCTGCGGCCACCCGCCGCCGCTGCTGCTGCGCGGGGGCCGGGTCAGCGAGATGTGCCTCGACCCCGCGCCGCCGCTGGGACTGGGGCTGACCGGGATCGGCCCGCCGGCGGTCACCGTCGTACCGCTGGAGCCCTGCGACCGGATCCTGGCCCACACCGACGGCATCACCGAGGCCCGCAACGCGGCCGGTGAGTTCTACCCCCTGGCCGACCGGCTCGAGGCACTCGGCCCGTCCGGCGGAGACCTGGGCGACCTGGCGGAGGCCGTCCAGCGCGACCTGGTGCGGTTCGCGGTACGGGTCGAGGACGACGTGGCGCTCCTGCTGGTGGAGCCGGACCCGGAGAACTGCCCCGAAGGCCGGAACTGAGTCTGCCCGGGCGCGGGGGCCCGGGCAGACGGAGGGTGGGGGCAGGCCTAAAGACGGCAGAGGCGGTCGCCTCGGCGTTCACGGAGCTGGGCTGGTCGTCTTCGCGGAGCTGGGCCGGTCGTTTTCGCGGAGCTGGGCCGGTCGTCTTCGCGGAGCCGGGCCGGTCGTCTTCGCGGAGCCGGGCTAGTCGCCGAAGCGTTCCCAGAGCTGGGGGTAGCGCTCCGCGAGCGCCGCGTCGTCGTCCAGGTCGATGGCCGTCCCCTCCGGTTCGGCGCTCTGGGCCGGCACCCCCAGATCCGGCGCCACCGACCCCGTCAGCTGTTCGTACGCCTCGTCCGCCGCGTACCCCAGCTCCTCGCCGTCCCCGTCCAGCTCGTCGTCGAAGTCGTCCAGCAGAGCGGCCAGGTCGTCCGGCTCGTGCAGCGCGCCCTCGAAGACCTCCCGGCCCTGGCCGATCAGCCAGCACCGGAAGTAGTCGAACGCGTCGTCGCTCGCGCCGCCGAGCAGCACGACCGCCGCCCCCCACAGATCCCACCGGTACGCGCGGTTGTAGCGCACCTCGAAGTGTCTGGCGAAGTCGAGCACGGAGTCGGGGTCCGACTGGAGCAACCTTTCGACCAGCAGGTCGGCGTGGTCCTCGGGGTCGCCCCCGGCGGCCTCGCGGGTGCTGTCGACCATCTCCCAGAATTCCGTCTCGTCCATCACGAGGTACAGCATCGGGCTTCGGCGGGTGCGGCGCACGCGGAGAGCCCGGATCACAGCTGTCTCGTTACTCACGTTCCCGCTGGTGGCGTTCGCCGATGCCGGTCCGGGCGGCCTCCCGTTCGAGACACACCACTTCCGGTGGGTACTTCGTGTGACCGTCCCAAGATTCACTCGTTTGAAGGGCAAAGCGACGCACACACACTCACTCGCGAAGGGGATGCCCCCGCCATGGACACCGAAGACCGTACGGAGCCGGCGGCCCGGGCCGCCGCCCCGCGGCCCCCACTCAGCGTGGAACAGGCCGAAGCGGCACTCGTCGAGCACTACCCGCGCCTGGTCCGGCTCGCCTTTATCACCCTCGCGCCCTCACTCGGCCGCCACCGCAGGGTCCTGGCCGCCCACGGGATCGTCCAGCGCGCCCTCCCGGCCCGCCGGACGCGCAAGAGCCCGCCCGTCCCCGCCCCGCGCACCGGCCCCGCCCCACCGGCCTCCGCCCCCCACAGCGCCGCGTACGCCACCCTCCGGGCCCGGGTCCTGCGGGAGGCCCTCGCGTACGGCAAGCGCCCCGGCTGGTGGCCCAGGAGGGGCCCGGGGCCCGGGACGCTGCGCCATCCGCTGCCCGCCGTCTGGGGGCTGCGGATCTTCCCCGCCGCGGGCGGCGCCGACGAACTCACCCTGGAACAGGCCCTGTCCGGGGCCGACGCCGCCACCCGCGCAGCTCTCGCCCTGCGCCGCGTGGAGGGCCTGGACGAGGGGGCGGCCCGCACCCTCCTCGCCGAGGCGGGCGCCCCCGAGCCCGCCCTCTCGGTACGCACCGCCGAGCGCCTCGGCAGGCAGGCCCTGGGGGAGCAGGACCGGGAGGGGAGCGCCGGAGCCCGGCACCCGCTGCTGTCCGGCGAGTTCGACCCCTGCTTCGTGCACACCCGCCCCACGGACCTGCTGCGCCGCCGCCACCGCGTCCGTACCGCCGCGGCGGCGGTCGTGGTGGCCGCGGTGGCGGCCGCGACCCTGCCGCTCGTGCTGCGGGACGGCACGGGGGACTCCGCTCGGCGGGCCGCGGCCACCGGCCCCGTCAACGCCTCCATAGCCCAACGGGTTCTGGACCCCGCGAACCTGGTGCGCGCCGGGAGCCAGGAGTGGGCCGACACCTCACGCGTCGACTTCACCGTCTGGCCCGCCAGGGGCGACCGCAAGGACGACACCGCCCTGCTGGGCCGCGCCCTGAAGGTGTGGTCGAGCCCGGCCCCCGCGGTGCGCCTCACCAGCACCCCCGGCACCGGAACGGAACCTCCCACCCGGCCGCCCCGGCTGCTGTACGCGGGAGACGTCGACGGCACCTCGGTCGTCCTGCTGAACGACGGCGACCGCACCGTCCGCTACGCCGAGCCCGCCGGACCCCCCGGGGCGGAGCAGGCCCCGGCGCTCGACTTCGTCCGCACCGACGACGCCGACGTGGTCACCGGCGCCGCCCTCGTCGTCACCCGCGACGGCGCCCGCACCCGCTTCCTGCTGGCCCCCTGGATCGACGAGAGCACCACCCGCGACCTGCTCAGGCCGGGAGCGCCCGGCCGCGGCCTGGACGTACGCGGCGACGGCGTCACGGACCCGGTGCCCCGCCCCGGCGCGAGCGGGACCTGCGACTCCTGGCCGGTGCTCCAGCTCCGCTCCTCCGAGCTGATCGTCGAGAAGCACGCGTTCCTCCTCACCGACCTCGGCGACCTGGCCCCCGTACACCTGACGTACACCCCGCCGCCGGGCAGCGGCGCTCCCGCCAGGCAGCCGCGTGAGGCGACCGGTGCCTCCGCCCTGCGGAGCTGGGCGCGCACCGCCTGCCACCTGCCGTCGCTGCGCGGCGCGGGCGTACGGGCCGTCAACAACTGGGTGTACGCCCAGCAGACCCTCCCCGAGGCGGCGGGCCGGGCCGACTGGGTGTGCACCCGTGCGGACACCTGGCGGGGCCCCGGCCGCGTACTGGTCCAGCTCCAGCTGCCCGGGACCGCGCCGACCGCGCCCGGTGTGCCGGTCGCCGCGGTGCGCGACACCGCGTCGTGCAGCCGGTTCGGCCAGCACGTGGTCGCCGGGGCCGGCTGGCGGGCGCCGAAGTCGGGCGCCTGGTACCTGCTGGCCGCGGGCAGCAGGAAGGTCACCAGGGTCGAGGCGAGCGGTGGGGTGAGGGCCGCCGCCGCCGGACCGTTCCTCGCGGTCCGGGCACCGCAGGGGGTGAAGGCGGAGCTCCTGGCCCGGACGGCGGACGGATCCCGGCTGCCGGGGCTGCGCTGAAGTTCCTCGCGGCCCGCCGGAAAACCGGACAGGAGCTGTCCGGTTGGGCAGGAATGCTCGGTCGTACCGCACGAGGACGACGAAGGTCGTACCGCACCAGGACGACGAAGGAGCACACCATGGGCGATCTGACCGGCAGGACCGTACTGGTCGCAGGAGCCACCCGGGGCGCAGGGAGGGCCATCGCGGTCCAGTTCGGCGCTCGGGGCGCCACGGTCTACGTCACCGGCCGCACCACCCGCGCGAAGGCGAGCGAGGTCGGCCGTACGACGGAGACCATCGAGGAGAGCGCGGAACTCGTCACGGCGGCGGGCGGCGAGGGCATCGCCGTCCCCACCGACCACCTGGAGGTGGACCAGGTCCGCGCACTGGTCGAGCGCATCGACCGGGAGCGGGGCCGGCTCGACGTCCTGGTGAACGACATCTGGGGCGGCGAGCACCTGGTCGAGTTCGGCAAGAAGATGTGGGAGACCGAACTCGCGCACGGCCTGCGGATGCTGGAGCTCGGCGTCAGGAGCCACATCATCACCAGCAGCTGCGCCCTGCCGCTGCTGGTGCGTCACGAGGGCGGACTCGTCGTCGAGATCACCGACGGCACGGCCGAGACGAACAAGGAGTTCCGCGAGAACTTCTACTACGACCTGGCGAAGAACGCCCCGATCCGGATGGCCTCGAACCTCGCGCACGACCTCAAGGACGTCGCAGGCACGGCGGTCTCCGTCACCCCCGGATTCCTCCGCTCCGAGCAGATGCTGGACCACTTCGGGGTGACGGAGGCGAACTGGCGCGACGCGATCGCCCAGGAGCCCGCCTTCGCCATCGCGGAGTCACCGCTCTACGTCGGCCGGGGCATCGCGGCACTCGCCGCGGACCCGGAGCGGGCGCGGTGGAACGGGCAGTCGCTCTCCAGCGGACAGCTGGCCAAGGAGTACGGGGTGCGCGACGCGGACGGGTCGCAGCCGGACGCGTGGGGATTCCTCAAGCCGTTCACGGCGGGGGAGGCGGTGTCGGCGGAGGACTACCGCTGAGAGCACGCACAGCCGGGGCGCGGGGCGGGAGCCCCGGCCGTGCGGCATCGCGTGCGCCCGGCCGTGCGGCACCGCGTGCGCCCGGCGGTACGGCACCGCGTGCGCCCGGCGGTGCGGCATCGCGTGCGCCCGGCGGTGCGGCACCGCGTGCCCCCGGTCCCCGGCCGGGCCTGCACTGCCCGCCCGCGCGCCCTCACTCGCCGGAGCCGGCCGGGCCGCCGTACAGCTCCGCCATCCGGTGGGCCGCGCCGGCCAGCAGCGCGCGCAGTTCCGGCGGGGACAGCACCTCCGCCTCCGCCGCCAGCCCCAGGAACTGGGAGTACGCGACGTCCACCGACTCCACCGGTACGGTCACGGTCACCCGGCCCCGCCCGTCCGGCGGGCCGGCGGCCGCCAGGGCCTCCCGGGCGGCCACCGGGTCCGTGACCCGGGGCAGGGCCAGGGCGCCGGCCGGAGTCAGCCTCAGCACCGCCTCCGCGCGCAGGATCGAACGGTTGAACTCCGCCGCCCGCTCCTCCCAGAACCGCGGGAGGTCGAAGTCCTCGTCCCGTACGAAGGGTTCGTCGGTGACGGTCACCGCGGTGAAGCGCTCCAGCCGGTAGACCCGTACGTCACCGGACTCCGTCCGCGCGCACACGTACCAGATGCCGCCCTTGAGGACGAGGCCGTAGGGCTCCAGCCGGCGGGCCACCTCGCGGTCGGGCCGGCCGTAGCGGGTCTCGGCCACCCGGTCGCCCCACACCGCCTCCGCCATCGCGGGCAGCAGCTGGGGGGTGCGGGGCTCCTGGTACCAGCCGGGGGCGTCCAGGTGGAAGCGCTGCGCGGCGTTCGCGGAGGCGTCCCTGAGGGAGGGCAGCAGCGCCGCGGAGACCTTCAGCCGGGCCGCCGACGCCGCGTCCTCGAGGCCCATCTCCCGCAGCGCGCCCGGCAGTCCGGACAGGAACAGGGCCTCCGCCTCGGTGCGGGCGAGCCCCGTCAGGCGGGTGCGGTAGCCGCCGATCAGCCGGTAGCCGCCCGTCCTGCCCCGGTCCGCGTACACCGGGACGCCCGCCTCGGACAGGGCCTGGGCGTCGCGGGTGACGGTCCGCTCGGAGACCTCCAGCTCCCTGGCCAGCTCGGCGGCGGTCATCATCGGCCGGGACTGGAGGAGCAGCACCATCTTGATCAGCCGTGCAGCGCGCATGCCCCACATCATGCGGGACGGCGAAGGGCCGGTGCCCGGTACGCGCGGGGCACGTGCCAGGACGGCCGGTGCCCCGCACGCACAGGGCGTGCGGGGCACCGGCCGGACAGGGACGGGCAGGCCGTCAGAGGCCGTACCGCTCGCGGGCCTCCTTCACCTGCGAAGCCGGGACGGTGCCCTTCTTCGCGAGCTGGGCCAGCGTCGCCACGACGATCGACTGCGCGTCGACGCCGAAGTGGCGGCGGGCCGCCTCACGGGTGTCGGAGAGGCCGAAGCCGTCCGTGCCCAGCGAGGTGTAGTCCTGCTCGACCCACTGGCTGATCTGGTCCGGGACCTGACGCATCCAGTCGCTGACCGCAACGACCGGACCGGGCGCGTCGGCAAGGGCCTGCGTCACGTACGGGATCCGCTGCTCGCCGCGCAGGAGGGCCTCGTCGGCCTCCAGCGCGTCGCGCCGCAGCTCGCCCCACGAGGTGGCCGACCACACGTCCGCGTGCACGTTCCAGTCGGCGGCCAGCAGCTCCTGGGCCTGAAGGATCCAGTGGATGGCCGTACCCGAGGCGAGCAGCTGGGCGCGCGGCGCGTCCGCGGGAGCGGCAGCGGCCTCCTTGAAGCGGTAGAGACCGCGGACGATGCCCTCCTCGACGCCCTCGGGCATCGCGGGCTGCGGCATCGGCTCGTTGTAGACCGTCAGGTAGTAGTAGACGTCCTCCGGCTTCTCGCCGTACATCCGCCGCAGACCGTCCTGGACGATCACCGCGACCTCGTAGGCGAACGCCGGGTCGTAGTTGAGCGACGCCGGGTTGGTGGCGGCGATCAGGTGCGAGTGGCCGTCCGCGTGCTGGAGGCCCTCACCGGTGAGCGTCGTGCGGCCCGCGGTCGCGCCGACGATGAAGCCCTTGCCGAGCTGGTCGGCGAGCTGCCACATCTGGTCGCCGGTCCGCTGCCAGCCGAACATCGAGTAGAAGATGTAGAACGGGATCATCGTCTCGCCGTGCGTGGAGTACGCGGTCGACGCGGCGATGAAGTCCGCCATGGCCCCGGCTTCGGTGATGCCCTCGTTGAGGACCTGACCGTCCTTGGCCTCCTTGTAGTACATCAGCTGGTCGCGGTCGACCGGGTCGTACGTCTGGCCGAGCGGCGAGTAGATGCCGGCCGAGGGGAACAGCGCCTCCATGCCGAAGGTGCGCGCCTCGTCGGGGACGATCGGCACCCAGCGCCTGCCGGTCTCCTTGTCGCGCATCAGGTCCTTCACCAGGCGGACGAACGCCATGGTGGTGGCCATGCCCTGCTTGGAACCCTTCTTCAGGGCGGCGAAGGACTTCTCGGCGGGCATCGGCAGCGGCGCCACCGGGTGCACCCGGCGGGCCGGGGCCGGGCCGCCGAGGGCCGCGCGGCGCTCCTGGAGGTAGCGGACCTCGGGGGAGTCGGCGCCCGGGTGGCCGTAGGGGACGAGCGAGTCGTCCAGCTGCGCGTCCGGGATCGGCAGCTCCAGGAGGTCGCGCATGGCGCGGAACTCCTTGCCGGTGAGCTTCTTCATCTGGTGGTTGGCGTTGCGCGACTCGAAGGTCGGGCCGAGCGTGTAGCCCTTCACCGTCTGCGCGAGGATCACGGTCGGCGCGCCCTTGTGCTCGACGGCCGCCTTGTACGCCGCGTACACCTTGCGGGCCTCGTGGCCGCCGCGCGAGGTGTGGAAGCACTCGGCGATCTTCGCGTCGGTCAGGACGTCGGCGAGCTGCTTGAGGGCGGGCTCGGCGCCGAAGAAGTGCTCGCGGATGTACGCCACGTCACGGGTGGCGTACGTCTGGAACTGGGCGTCCGGGACGGCCCGCAGACGGCGCACCAGCGCGCCCGTGGTGTCGAGCTGGAACAGCTCGTCCCAGGCGGAGCCCCAGAGCGTCTTGACGACGTTCCAGCCGGCGCCGCGGAAGGCGCCCTCCAGCTCCTGCACGACGCGGAAGTTGGCGCGGACCGGACCGTCCAGGCGCTGGAGGTTGCAGTTGATGACGAAGGTCAGGTTATCCAGGCCCTCGCGCGCGGCCAGCGTGAGCGCCGCCGTCGCCTCGGGCTCGTCCATCTCGCCGTCGCCCAGGAACGCCCAGACGTGGGAGTTCGAGGTGTCCTTGATGCTGCGGTTCTCCAGGTAGCGGTTGAACCGCGCCTGGTAGACCGCGGACAGCGGGCCCAGGCCCATGGAGACGGTGGGGAACTCCCACAGCCAGGGCAGCCGGCGCGGGTGCGGGTAGGAGGGGAGGCCGTCGCCGCCCGCCTCCTGCCGGAAGTTGTCGAGCTGCCGCTCGTTGAGGCGGCCGTCGAGGAAGGCGCGCGCGTAGATGCCGGGGGAGGCGTGGCCCTGGATGTAGAGCTGGTCGCCGGAGCCGTCCCCCTCCTTGCCGCGGAAGAAGTGGTTGAAGCCGGTCTCGTACAGCCAGGCCGCGGAGGCGAAGGTGGCTATGTGGCCGCCGACCCCGTACCGGGAGCCGCGGGTCACCATGGCCGCCGCGTTCCAGCGGTTCCAGGCGGTGATCCGGCTCTCCATCTCCAGGTCGCCGTCGAAGGCGGGCTCGGAGGCGGTCGGGATGGTGTTGACGTAGTCCGTCTCCAGCAGCTTGGGCAGCGCGAGACCGGCGGCCTCGGCGTGCTGGAGGGTGCGGCGCATCAGGTATTCGGCACGGTTCGAACCGGCGGCCTTCGCGACGGCGTCGAGGGAGGCCGCCCATTCGGCGGTCTCTTCGGTGTCGCGGTCCGGGAGCTGGTCGAGCTCGCTCGGACGGTTGCGTACGGAGTCGGTCATGACGCCGCCTTCCGGTAAAGGAGGGGGTGGGGTGAAGAGGTGGAACAGGGGTGGTGCGGGGGTCTGTGTCTGGCAGGACGGGACCCGGGGTGCGGACCGGATGAGGTCCGTCGTCGACTGTAAGCAACTGATCGATGATCGATCAAAGTTTGGGAGCAAAAAATTCTCCCGTGGACCGAAATAGGCATTCCGTGCCACGAAAGTGGGCACGAGGTGTCAGTGCCAAAAGTCCCGATCGGGACAATCCGGGCGCCACCTCGCTCGTCTCACGCGCGCGGCGCACATCCGAGCACATGGGCCTTGACCAGCTCGCCGATCCGCGGATCCCGCCTCCGGAAGGCGTCCACGAGCGCCTCGTGCTCCTCCGCGTACGACTTCTGCACCGTCCCCAGCCACCGGATCGACAGCGCGGTGAACACCTCGATGCCCAGCCCCTCCCAGGTGTGCAGCAGCACCCCGTTGCCCGCCGCCCGCACCAGCTCCCGGTGGAAACCCACGGTGTGCCGCACCTGAGCGGTCCCGTCCACCGCCCGGTCCGCCGCGTACAGCGCCACCACGTGCGGCTCCAGCGCCGACACGTCGTCCGCGAGCACCGGCGCGGCCAGCTCGGCGGCGATCTGTTCCAGGCCCGCCCGCACCGGGTAGCTCTCCTCCAGATCGGCGGCCGTCAGATTCCGTACCCGTACGCCCTTGTTGGGCGCCGACTCGATCAGCCGCAGCGTCTCCAGCTCCCGCAGCGCCTCCCTCACGGGTGTCTGGCTGACCTGGAGCTCGGTGGCGATCCGCCGCTCCACGATCCGCTCGCCCGGCTTCCAGCGCCCGCTGACGATCCCCTCCACGATGTGCTCGCGGATCTGCTCGCGCAGCGAGTGGACGACGGGCGGGGTCATGAGGTGCTCCTTCGGGGACAACCGGCACGCCGGACAACCGCGCGCGGGGTAACCATACGGCGGCGCCCCCGCCCGGAAAGGACCCGGGCGGGGGCGCACACGTACCGAGGGGAGCCCTACAGGCCGAGCTCGACCTCGAACTCGCCGGCCTCCAGGATCGCCTTGACCGTCGTCAGGTAACGGGCCGCGTCGGCGCCGTCCACCAGACGGTGGTCGTAGGAGAGGGCCAGGTAGGTCATGTCGCGGATCGCGATGGTCTCGCCCAGGTCCGGGTGGTTGATGACCACGGGACGCTTGACGGTGGCACCGATGCCGAGGATGCCGACCTGGTTCGGCGGAACGATGACCGTGTCGAACAGCGCACCGCGCGAGCCGGTGTTGCTGATCGTGAAGGTCGCGCCGCCCAGCTCGTCCGGGGTGATCTTGTTCCCGCGGACCTTGCCCGCGAGCTCCGCCGTCTTCTTGGAGATGCCGGCGAGGTTGAGGTCGCCCGCCCCCTTGATGACCGGGGTCATCAGACCCTTTTCGGAGTCCACCGCGATACCGATGTTCTCGGTGTCGAAGTAGGTGATCGTGCCCTCGTCCTCGTTGATCCGGGCGTTGACGACCGGGTGGGCCTTCAGCGCCTGGGCCGCCGCCTTGACGAAGAACGGCATCGGGGACAGCTTGACGCCCTCGCGGGCGGCGAAGGAGTCCTTGGCGGCCGCACGCAGCTTCATCAGCTTGGTGATGTCCACCTCGACGACCGAGGTGAGCTGCGCCTGGCCGTGCAGCGCCTTCATCATGTTCTCGCCGATGACCTTGCGCATGCGGGTCATCTTGACCGTCTGGCCACGCAGCGGGGAGGCCTCCAGCTTGGGGGCCTTCGACGCGGCGGGAGCAGCGGCGGCCGGAGCCGGAGCGGGAGCCTTGGCGGCCTCCGCGGCGGCGACGACGTCCTGCTTGCGGATACGGCCGCCGACGCCCGTGCCCTTGACCTGGCCCAGGTCGACGCCGTTCTCGGCGGCGAGCTTGCGGACCAGCGGGGTCACGTACGCGCCGTCGTCACCCGAGGTCGCGGCCGGAGCCGGGGCCGGGGCGGCGGGCTGAGCGGCCGGAGCCGGTGCGGCCGGAGCCGCGGGGGCCGGTGCCGGAGCGGCGGGTGCGGCCGGAGCCGGTGCCGGAGCGGCGGGGGCCTCCTGCTTCGGAGCCTCCTGCTGCTTCGGAGCCTCCTGCTGGGGCGCCTCCTGCTTCGGCGCCTCCTGGGCGGGGGCGGCCGGAGCCGGAGCGGCGGCCGGGGCCGCGCCCTTCGCGCCGATGACGGCCAGCTTGGCGCCGACCTCGGCGGTCTCGTCCTCGGCGACGACGATCTCCAGGAGAACGCCGGAGACGGGGGCCGGGATCTCGGTGTCGACCTTGTCCGTCGAGACCTCGAGGAGGGGCTCGTCCTCGGAGACCTCCTCGCCGACCTCCTTCAGCCAGCGGGTGACGGTGCCCTCGGTGACGCTCTCGCCGAGCGCCGGAAGGGTGACGTCGGTGCCCTCGGCGGAGCCCGAAGCGGCGGGGGCCTCCTGTGCGGGAGCCTCCTCCTGCTTCGGGGCCTCGGCGGCGGGGGCGGCCGGGGCCTCCTCCTGGGCCGGGGCGGCCGGAGCCTCTTCGGCAGCCGGAGCCTCTTCGGCGGCCGGCGCGGCGGCGGCCTCGCCACCGCCCGTGCCGTCGTCGATGATCGCGAGCTCGGCGCCGATCTCGACGGTCTCGTCCTCGGCGACCTTGATGGAGGCCAGGATGCCCGCGGCCGGGGCCGGGATCTCGGTGTCGACCTTGTCGGTCGAGACCTCGAGCAGCGGCTCGTCGGCCTCGACGCGCTCGCCCTCGGCCTTGAGCCAGCGGGTGACGGTGCCCTCGGTGACGCTCTCGCCGAGCGCCGGCAGGGTTACGGAAACCGACATGGTTTCAGTTGCTCCTAACGGAAGATGTGGTGGTCGTCGCGCCCAGCGGACTGACCGGCCGGTCGTGTTCGACCGTATTAGTCGTGGGAGTGAAGCGGCTTGCCGGCGAGGGCCAGGTGGGCCTCTCCGAGCGCCTCGTTCTGCGTCGGGTGCGCGTGGATGAGCTGCGCGACCTCGGCCGGCAGGGCTTCCCAGTTGTAGATGAGCTGCGCTTCGCCGACCTGCTCGCCCATCCGGTCACCGACCATGTGGACGCCGACCACGGCACCGTCCTTGACCTGGACGAGCTTGATCTCGCCCGCGGTCTTCAGGATCTTGCTCTTGCCGTTGCCGGCCAGGTTGTACTTCAGAGCGACGACCTTGTCCGCACCGTAGATCTCCTTGGCCTTGGCCTCGGTGATGCCGACGGAGGCGACCTCGGGGTGGCAGTACGTCACCTTCGGGACACCGTCGTAGTCGATCGGCACGGTCTTGAGACCGGCGAGACGCTCCGCCACCAGCATGCCCTCGGCGAAGCCGACGTGCGCGAGCTGGAGGGTCGGGACGAGGTCGCCGACCGCGGAGACGGTCTCGACGTTGGTGCGCATGTACTCGTCGACCAGGACGTAGCCGCGGTCCATGGCGACGCCCTGCTCCTCGTAACCGAGGCCCTGCGAGACCGGGCCGCGGCCGATCGCGACCAGCAGCACCTCCGCCTCGAAGGTCTTGCCGTCGGCCAGGGTGACCTTGACACCGTTCTCGGTGTACTCGGCGCTCTGGAAGAAGGTGCCCAGGTTGAACTTGATGCCGCGCTTGCGGAACGCGCGCTCCAGGAGCTTCGAGCTGTTCTCGTCCTCGACCGGCACGAGGTGCTTGAGGCCCTCGATGACGGTGATCTCCGAACCGAAGGACTTCCACGCCGAGGCGAACTCGACGCCGATGACGCCGCCGCCCAGGATGATCGCCGACTCCGGGACGCGGTCCAGGGTGAGCGCGTGGTCCGAGGAGAGGATGCGGTTGCCGTCGATCTCCAGGCCCGGCAGCGACTTCGGTACGGAGCCGGTGGCGAGGAGCACGTGGCGGCCCTGGACGCGCTGGCCGTTCACGTCGACGGAGGTCGGGGAGGAGAGCCGCCCCTCACCCTCGATGTACGTCACCTTGCGGGAGGCGACCAGGCCCTGGAGGCCCTTGTACAGGCCCGAGATGACCTCGTCCTTGTACTTGTGCACGCCCGCGATGTCGATGCCCTCGAACGTGGCCTTCACGCCGAACTGCGCGGACTCGCGCGCCTGGTCGGCGATCTCGCCCGCGTGCAGCAGGGCCTTCGTCGGGATGCAGCCGTTGTGCAGGCAGGTGCCGCCGAGCTTGTTCTTCTCGATCAGTGCGACGTCGAGGCCCAGCTGGGCTCCGCGCAGCGCCGCGGCGTAACCGCCACTGCCACCGCCGAGGATCACTAGGTCGAAAACGGTGCTGGCGTCGTTCGCCACGTCACGTCCTCCATGCATGTGCGCCGGTCGCCGGTCATCGCATGACCGGTCGGCGGGGGTGTACGGCCGCTTGTTGTTCGGCCCTGTGGTGGGGGCCCTGTCCTGCCGGTGAACCATCTTCGCACTTGTTCACGGATGGCGGGACGCCGGGCCGGGTTCCGGGACGGGCGGTGGACCGCCCGCCCGGAGTGCCTCTGAGTTACCAGCGCGTACGTGGTGACAAATATTTCGTTGAGGGCGAAACGGTACATACGCGCACACGGGGCCCCGGCCTGATCCGCCCGGGGCCCCGCACGGATCCGTCAGCCGAGGTCGCCGGCGGCGGTGCGCTCCGCCAGCTTGACCAGGGTGCGGATCGAGGATCCGGTGCCGCCCTTGGGGGTGTACCCGAATGGGGCGGACTCGTGGAACGCCGGGCCCGCGATGTCCAGGTGCGCCCAGGCGATGTCCTCGCCGACGAACTCCTGGAGGAACAGACCGGCGACCAGGCCGCCGCCCATCCGCTCGCCCATGTTGGCGATGTCGGCGGTGTCGGAGTTCATGCCCTTGCGCAGCTCGGCGGGGAGCGGCATCGGCCAGGACTGCTCGCCGACCTCCTCCGCGATCTCGTGGATCGCGGTGCGGAAGGACTCGTCGTTGCCCATGATGCCGAAGGTGCGGCTGCCCAGCGCCATCATCATCGCGCCGGTCAGAGTGGCGACGTCGACGATCGCGTCCGGGTTCTCCTCCGAGGCGCGGGTCAGCGCGTCGGCCAGTACCAGGCGGCCCTCGGCGTCCGTGTTGAGGACCTCGACGGTCTTGCCGCTGTACATGCGCAGCACGTCGCCGGGGCGCGTCGCGGTGCCGGACGGCATGTTCTCGGCGAGCGCCAGCCAGCCGGTGACGTTCACCTTGAGGCCGAGACGGGCGACCGCGACGACGGCGGCGAACACGGCGGCGGCGCCGGCCATGTCGCACTTCATCGTCTCGTTGTGGCCGGCCGGCTTGAGCGAGATGCCGCCCGAGTCGTAGGTGATGCCCTTGCCGACGAAGGCGAGCGACTTCTCCGCCTTGGCGTGGGTGTAGGAGATCCGCACCAGGCGGGGACCGTGCGCGGAGCCCGCGCCGACGCCCAGGATGCCGCCGTAGCCGCCCTTCACGAGGGCCTTCTCGTCGAGGATCTGGATCTTGAGGCCGTGCTCCTTGGCGGCGGCCTGGGCGACCGCGGCGAACGACTCGGGGTAGAGGTCGTTCGGCGGGGTGTTCACCAGGTCGCGGGCCCGGTTGATCTCCTCGGCGACGGCACTCGCGCGCTCGGCGGCGGCCTTGAACGCCTTGTCGCGCGGCTTCGCGCCGAGCACGGCGATCTCGGCGAGCGGCAGCTTCTCGCCCTTGTCGCCCTTGTCCTCCTGGTAGGCGGTGAAGGCGTACGCACCGAGCAGCGCGCCCTCGGCGACGGCCTCCGCGTCCTCGACGGACCCGACCGGCAGGGCGAAGCCCGCCTTCTTCGTGCCGGTCAGCGCGCGGGCCGCCACGCCGGCGGCGCGGCGCAGCGACTCGGCGGCGTACGTCTCGTCCTTCTCCGGGACCGGGCCGAGGCCGACGGCCAGCACGAGCGGGGTCTTCAGACCGGACGGCGCGGCCAGCTTGGTCACCTCACCCTCGGCACCCGAGGCGCCCAGGGTCTCCAGAACGGAGGCCAGCTTTCCGTCGAACGCCTTGTCCACGGCCTCCGCGCCCGAGGCGAGGACCGGACCCTTGGGGCCCTTGGCGATGCCGATGACGAGCGCGTCGGCGCGCAGCGTCGCGGCACCGGAGGTGCTGAGAGTGAGAGCAGTCACTGTGGTGAAATCTCGCTTTCTGGGTTCCTGGTGGTGGCGGGAGTGTGCGCCTGTCGGTCGAGCCTACGCGCGTGGGGGTGCTTCGCTCACGGCAGCGACCGGTTCACTCATCAGTGGTGTCTCTCCGAGGTTTCGGGAGCGCGGAGCGTGAGCGATGCGTCACACTCCAGAAAGTTCGTGCAAGGGATCAGGGGATTGCTTTGCATGATTTCCACAGTTCTTCCGTGACGCGTCCGCAAGGATGTCGTCCGGAAGCGTTCGAGGGGGAGGGGAGTACGGGATGCCGTACGGGAAAATCGCAGGACAGAGGCGTACGTCGGGGGCGATGCGCGCAGGCAGAACAGGGGCGGCGCTGCTGACCGCCGGGCTGCTCGGCGTGGTGCTGGCGCTGCCGCCCACCGGTGCGACGGCCGCGGAGGCGGCCCCGCGCATCGATCTGAAGGTGCTCGTCGTCGACGACGGCGGGGAGGCCGTGTCGGCCATCACGGACGAACTGCGCGGCAGCGGAGTGCCGTTCACCCGGCTCGACCTCGCGGCGGCGGGGCGCCCGGTGATCGACGCCGCGTTCCTCAGCGACACCGTCGACGGCCGCCCGCGCGCCAAGTACCAGGGTGTGGTCCTGCCCAACGAGACGCCGTTCGGCGCCGGTTCGCCGGAGTCCTCCGCCCTCGTCGCGTACGAGAAGACCTTCGGGATCCGCCAGGTCGACGCCTACACCTGGGCGCACCCGGGCGTCGGTCTCGACTACACCGACCAGGAGGGCTACGCAGGCCCCATGGACGGCGTCGACGCCACCGTCACCGCCGCCGGGAAGGCCGGGCCCTTCGGGTACCTCGACGGGCCGCTGAAGTTCGAGGACAACTCGCCCTCGGTGATGGAGAGCTACGGCTACGCGGCCCGCCCCCGGGCCGGCTTCACCAGTTACGTCGACATGCCCACCGGTACCGCCACCCGCGGCAGCCTGGTCGGCGAGTACGCGCACGACGGGCGCCGCGAACTGGTCGTCACCTTCGCCTACAACAAGTACCAGCGGCAGTTCCGGGTGCTGGCGCGCGGTGTCGTCGAATGGCTGACCCAGGGCGTACACCTGGGACGCAACCGCAACTACTTCTCCGTTCACGTCGACGACGTCTTCGCCCCCGACGCTCGCTGGGACAGCGCGCTCAACTGCACCCCGGGCGACTTCGACTGCAAGGGCGGTGAAGGTGAAGGCGGCAATCCCATCCGCATGACGGCGGCCGACGCGCAGTACGCCGCCCAGTGGCAGCAGGAGAAGAACTTCACGCTCGACATGGTGTACAACGCCGGCGCGGGCGAGGAGTGGAAGGCCGAGCACGGCGGCACCGACGCGCTGACCGCGCGGCTGGTGGCCGACAGGGCCCAGTACCGCTGGATCAACCACACGTACACGCACCCCTTCCTCGGCTGCAAGCAGGACAACACCGTCGTGCCGTGGAAGTGCGCCACCGACGCCACGGGCAAGACCCTGTGGATGAGCCGCGCGGAGATCTCGAAGCAGATCTCCGACAACCACAAGTGGGCCACCGCCAGGGGCATCGCGGTCGACAGGACCGAGCTGGTCACCGGTGAGCACTCCGGGCTCAAGACCAGCCCGCAGCAGCCCGTGGACAACCCGAACCTGGCCCCCGCGCTCGCCGACAACGGCGTGAAGTGGATCGCCAGCGACGCCTCGCGCGAGCCGCAGCAGCGCGCCGTGGGCAGCGCCCTGACCGTGCCCCGGCACCCGATGAACGTGTACTACAACGTGGGCACCGCCGCCGAGATGACCGACGAGTACAACTGGATCTACACCGGCAGGGCCGACGGCGGCAGCGGCGCCTGCGAGGACAACCCGGCCTCCACCTGCATGACGGCACCTCTCGACACCGCCGGCGGCTACCAGGACTACATCGTCCCCCAGGAAGCGCGCACCGCACTGAGCCACGTCGTCGGCAACGACCCGCGCCCGCACTACGTCCACCAGTCCAACCTCGCGGAGGAGCGGCTGCTCTACCCGGTGCTGGACAAGACCCTGGGGGACTACCGGGCCCTGTTCGCGGACAACGCACCCGTGGTGAACCCGACCCAGCGCGAGACCGGTGTGGAGTTCACCCGGCGCGCCGCCTGGGACAAGGCGCTGGCGGCGGGCACGGTCACCGCGTACCGCATCGGGGACACCGTCACCGTCAAGGCACCGGCGGGCGTCGTGGCGCCGGTCACCGCACCGGAGGGCACAAGGAAGCAACTGCTGCTCGGCACCGCCGCGTTCGGGACGCCGTACGCGGGAGCGCGCTCCGCGTGGGCCGGGCCGGAATCTCTCCAGTCCGCCGTCACACTGAAGCTGCCGCCGGTCACCGCGTAGCACCGACGGCGGCCCGCGGCCAGGCCACCGCACCGCACACCGCACGAGGGCACCAGCCGTCGGCGACTCGTCCTGGGGGGACACGAAACATGAGCCGTGGGCGTCATGTCAGCATGCTCACCGAAGGCACCTACCCGCATGTCCAGGGGGGTGTCAGCACCTGGTGCGACCAACTGGTGCGGGGCATGCCCGACGTCGATTTCCATGTCGTGTCCCTCACGGGCAGCGGGCGCGAACCCGTCACCTGGGAGCTGCCGGCCAACGTCTACCGGCACACCGTCGTCCCGCTGTGGGGCGCGGCCGACAGCTCCCGCTCCGCCCGGCCCCGGGGGCGGGAGAAGCGCGAGTTCCTCGCCGGCTACGAGCGGTTCCTGCTCTCCGTCCTGGACCCGTCGGCGGGCTGCGACTTCGGCCGCGAGCTGTACGCACTGGCCGAACTCGCCCGGCAGGGGCGGCTCACCGCAGCCCTGGGCTCCGAGGACGTGCTGCGCGCCCTGACCTGGATCTGGACCATGCCGCACCTGGACACGGCCAGGGCCAGGCCCACCCTGCACGACGCACTCATAGCCACCGACCTCCTCGACCACCTGCTGCGCCCGCTCGGCGCCCGGATACCGGAGGGCAGCATCGCCCACGCGGTCAGCAGCGGACTTGCCACCCTGCCCGCGCTCGCCGCCAAGCACTTCGACGGCGCCCCCTTCCTCCTCACCGAGCACGGCATCTATCTGCGCGAGCGCTACCTCGGTTACCGTTCGGCGGCCCAGCGCTGGCCCGTCAAGGCCCTGCTGCTGGGCTTCTACCGCGAGCTGAACTCGCTCGGCTACCGCGAAGCCGACCTGATCACCCCCTGCAACCAGTACAACCGCAGGTGGGAGGAGCGCGGCGGCGCCTCCCCCGACAGCATCCGCACCGTCTACAACGGCGTCGACCCCCAGCTCTTCCCGCACGCGGGGCCCGAACCGGAGGTCCCCACGCTGAGCTGGGCGGGCCGGATCGACCCCATCAAGGACCTGGAAACCCTGGTCAGGGCGTACGCGATCTGCCGCGCCGAGATCCCGGCCCTGCGCCTGAGGCTCTTCGGGGGAGTGCCCGAGGGCGGCGAACCGTACCGGACGAAGCTGGAGAAGCTCGCCGCGGAGCTCGGCGTCAGCGACGGCATCAGCTACGAGGGGCGCATCTCGGACGTGGCCCGCGCCTACGCCGCGGGAAGCGTCGTGATGCTCTCCAGCATCAGCGAGGGCTTCCCCTTCAGCATCATCGAAGCCATGTCCTGCGGCCGCACCACGATCTCCACCGACGTCGGCGGAGTGCGCGAGGCGGTCGGCGACACCGGACTCGTCGTCCCGCCGCGCGAACCCGAGGCGATGGCCCGCGCCACCCTGGAACTGCTGCGCGACGACGAGCGGCGGGGGCGGCTCGGCGAGGCGTCCCGGCAGCGGGTCATCGACCAGTTCACCCTGCGCCGCTCCATCGAGGGCTTCCGCGGCATCTACGAGGAACTGGACGGCGTGCCCGAGCCGGTGCTCCAGGAACTGCCGGCCGAGTGGACGATGCAGCTGCGGCTGCCCGACCCGTGGCGGGCGATGGCGGCGGACGGGTCCACCTGGTGAGCACACCGGTCCGCCGGGTAAGCCCACCGGTCCACCTGGCAAGCACACGGGTCCACCTGGTGAGCGCACACCCCACCACGTCCGGCGGGGCCCGCGCGTCCGCCGCGAAAGGCACCTCATGAGCGGCCCGATGTGGCTGACGCCCGACGACCGGCAGGACACCCTGCCGGCCATACCGCGACCGCGCCCCGCCTGGGCCACCGCCGCGGACCCGATGGACGAACTCGCCGGGCGGCTGCACGACCTGATCGAGGCCGCCGTCCACCCCGACGAGATCGCCGCCATCCTGGAGTCCGACGGGATGAACGACGAGCACATCCGGCTCACCTACGGCCGGACCGACTCCTTCGCACTCGCCGAGGACCTCTACGCGCGCGTGCCCCGGGCCTACCCGGAACCGGAGATCGCGCCCGGCGACCCCTGGCACATCAGCCTGCTCCCGTGCCTGCTGCGCGGCCTGGTCTTCGCCCTGCCCGGCCTCGCTTACGTGCTCGGGGCGCCCTTCGCCACCGGCGCCACCCCGATCGCGGTGCTCGTCGCCAGCGCGCTGACGGGCTGGGCGTGGAACCAGGCACTGGCCCACCGGGCCTACACCTGGCTCGGCCTCGGCGACCGCCCGGCGGCCGCCCGCTGCCTGCTCGCCGGGGCGCCGCTCGGCGCCCTGCTGGGGACGGCGGTGGCGCTCGCCGTCGCCGGCCCCGGCGAAGGAGCCGCCGTCGCCTTCGCCTCCGTACAGGCCCTGTACCAGGGGGCCGCCACCGTCCTGCTGGTCCTGGGCCGGGAGCGGCTGCTGCTGCTCGCGCTCGCCCCGATGTCGGCGGGCGCCGTAGCCGCCCTCCTCTACGACGTCCCGGACGCGGCCCGCGTCGCACTGCTCGCCCTCTCGCCGCTGGCCGTGCTCGTCCTGGCGGCCGTGGAACTGCTGCGCGGGGCCGGCGGCCGGGTGCGCGGTCCTGGCGGGCCGAAGGTGCTGGCCTCCGTGCCGTACGGGGTGTTCGGCCTGGCCACCGGTGTGCTGGTGCTGCACGCGGCGCTCGGCGACGTGCTCGCGGGCGGCACCGCGGGGGCGGCCGCCGCGCCGGGGGCGGTGGCTCTCACGCTCAGCATGGGCCCGGCGGAGTGGCTGCTGCACAAGTTCCGCAGCGGCACCCTGGCCGGGCTGCGGGCCTCCACCACACCGGGACAGTTCCGGCGCGCCACCGCGTGGACCCTGCTGCGGTGCCTGGGCCTGTACCTGCTGGTCCTGGCGGGGCTGGCCGCGGCGGGCACCCTGTTGTGGCCGCAGGCGGGTGGCTTCGACGGGTGGCGCGCTCTCGGGCTGCTGCTCATCGGCACCCTGATGTGGACCGGGCTGCTCCTCCAGGCGTTCGGTGCCGTGCTGGTGGCGGCCTCGGTGTGCGGGGCGGCGGCACTCGTGCAGACGCTGGCCGTGCTGGGCGGCGCGAGCCAGCAGACCTCGCTGGCCGTGCCGGGGCTGGCGGCGGTGCTGCTGACCGGCCTGGTCGGCGTCATGCTGGGCAGGGCGGCCGCCCACCGGCCGTGAGAGGAAGCACCCCGTGACCCACCTGCTCGTGCCGTTCTACGAACACCCCGCCCACCGCCCCGAGGACTGGGAGGCTCTCCTGCGCGCGCCCGAGCGGCTGCACGGGGTGGTCCTCAACCCGGCCAGCGGCGCGGGCACCGCCCCCGACCAGGCGTTCGCGGCCCTCGCGGAGCGATTGCGCGCGCAGGGGGTGCGCGTCCTCGGCTACGTCGACACGGACTACGCCCGGCGCCCGCACGCCGCCGTGGTGGAGGACCTGCTCCGCCACCGCGACTGGTACGCCACCGACGGCACCTTCTTCGACCAGGTCTCCTCGGGGCCCGACGCGCTCGCCCACTACCGCAGGCTCGCGGTGGCGGCCCGCCAGACGGGTGCGCGGACCCTGGTGCTGAACCACGGGGTGCACCCCGACCCGGCCTACCTCGCGCTCGCCGACGTACTGGTGACGTTCGAGGGCACCTGGGACACCTACCTGGCGCAGGGCCCGGTGCCGGAGTGGACCCGGGAGCACCCGGCGGGCCGCTTCTGCCACCTGGTGTACGCGGCCCCCACCGGCATCGCGGCGCTGGCCGCGCTGCGCGGCGCGGCGGTGCACTGCGCGGTGCCGGGCGACGGCGCCCACCCGTGGGGCACCCTGCCGCACGGACTCGGCGACCGGGGCCGGGACGCGGGGGCACGACGATGAGGCGCGCGTCGCGGACCAGGCGCGCCGGGTGGCCGGCCGTGCTGCTGCTCCTGGTGGCGGGGTGCGGCACGTCGTCCGATCCGGACCCCGGACCCGGACCCGGACCGGTGCCGGGGCCCACCACCACCGCCTCCGGGCCCGCCACCCCGTCGCCCCGGCCCGGCGGCCCCCGCTGGCAGCCGCGCCCGGGCACGGACTGGCAGTGGCAGCTCAGCGGGACGCCCGACCTGTCCGTCGACGTACCGGTGTACGACATCGACGGGCACACCAACTCCGCCGCGACGGTGGCCGAGCTGCGCGCCCAGGGCCGCAAGGTCATCTGCTACCTGTCGACCGGCGCGTGGGAGAACTTCCGCCCCGACGCCGGCCGCTTCCCCGCCGAAATCCTCGGCCGGGGCAACGGCTGGGAGGGCGAGCGCTGGCTTGACATCCGCCGCACCGACGTCCTGGAACCCCTGATGGCCGCCCGTATGGACATGTGCCGCGACAAGGGCTTCGACGCCGTCGAACCGGACAACATGGACGGCCACCTCAACAAGACGGGCTTCCCGCTCACCGCCGCCGACCAGCTCCGCTACAACCGGCTGATCGCCCGTCTCGCCCACGAGCGGGGGATGGCGGTCGGCCTGAAGAACGACCTGGAGCAGATCCCCGAGCTGGTCGGCGACTTCGACTTCGCGGTCAACGAGCAGTGCGCCGAATTCGACGAGTGCGCCCTGCTGACCCCCTTCATCGAGGCACGGAAGGCGGTCTTCCATGTGGAGTACGAGCTCCCGGTCAGCGAATTCTGCGCGGAGTCACGGCGGCTGAAGCTCAGTTCGATGCTGAAGCGGTACGACCTGGGGGCCTGGCGGCGCGCCTGCTGAGGGCGCGGCCCCGGCCGCCGCGCGGCTCAGCCCAGGGCCAGGACGACCAGAACCGCCGTCGCGGCCGTTTCCGCCAGGGCGCCGAAGACATCACCCGTCACCCCGCCGAAGCGGCGCACGCAGTGCGTCAGGAGCAGGTGGGCCGCACCCAGGGCGGCGACCGCGGCCAGGCCGTGGTGCAGGGCGCCGTACGGACCGGCGACCAGGCCCGCGGCCGCGCACAGAAGGGTGCCGACGAGGCCCGCGACGAGAGCGCCGGGGGCCGGGACGACGCCCGCCACCGCGGCCCCCAGACCTCCGGGGCGGGCGGCGGGGACGCCCGTGCGGGAGGCGAGGGTGAGGGCGAGCCGGGCCACGAAGCCGGCGGTCAGTGCGGCCAGCGCGCCGCGCACCCAGCCGTCCGCGTACAGCTGCGCGTACACCGCCACCTGCGCCAGCAGCGTGAACAGCAGGGTGATGACGCCGAACGGGCCGATGTCCGACTGTTTCATGATGTCCAGCGCCGCCGCGGCGGGCTTGGCGCTGCCGAGCCCGTCGGCGGTATCCGCGAGCCCGTCCAGGTGCAGCCCCCGGGTGAGCACGGCGGGCACAGCGGCCGTGGCGACGGCGGCGAGCAGCGGGCCCGCTCCCAGCAGGAGCAGCAGGGCGCCGAGCGCCGCGGCGCACAGCCCCACCACGGCGCCCGCGAGCGGCGCGCACCACATGCCCCTGCGGGCCGCCTGCCGGTCCCAGCGGGTGACGCGCACGGGCAGGACGGTGAGGGTGCCGAAGGCGAACCGCAGTCCGTCCTGGAGAGAGGCGTGCGCGGGCGGCGGCGGGTCAGGAGTGCTCACCGGGCGCAGGCTATCGGGCAGCACGGGCCGGTAAGTTACCTATTGCGCACAAAGTGGACAAGGTGGAGTGGGTGGCATGGGTCACTGGATGTACCGGAACATCGTCGAGCCGGGAAAGCTGCCGCTGTTCGTCGCCCTGCTGTCCTTCGTGCTGTCCTTCGTGGTCACCCGCACCATCACCCGGCTGATCCGGGCCGGGAAGGGCCCGTTCCGCAACGTCACGCCGGGCGGACTGCACATCCACCACGTGGTGCCCGGGGTGGTGCTCACCCTCATCGGCGGCTTCGGCGCCGTGGCCAGCGGCCGGCACGGGGTGGGGGCGGCTCTCTGCGCGTTCCTCTTCGGGGTCGGGGCGGGTCTCGTCCTGGACGAGTTCGCGCTGATCCTCCACCTCGACGACGTCTACTGGAGCGAACAGGGGCGCACCAGCGTCGAGATGGTCGTCCTCACCGCAGCCCTGGTGCTGCTGGTGCTCACCGGGTCCCTCCCGTTCGGTGTGAACGAGCTGACGGAGGAGGAGGCGCGCAGCAGGGGGCTCTTCATCCTGAACATCGTCCTCAACGGGATGTGGTCGGTGGTGGCCCTGTTCAAGGGGAAGGTGCGCACCGCCCTGTTCGGGATCGTGATCCCGCTCGTCGGCGTGGTCGGCGCGGTCCGTCTCGCCCGCCCCAACTCGCCCTGGGCGCGCCGCTTCTACCGGCGCCGCCCCCGGGCCAGGGCGCGCGCGATGCGCCGGGTCTACCGGCACGACCGCCGCTGGGCCCGGCGCAGCCGCGCCGTTCAGGACTGGATCGGCGGTGCGCCCTCGCCCGGACCCTGAGCGCACCGCGCGGCCCTGCGCCTGCGCAGGGCCCCTTCGGCCAGCATCAGCAGGAACACGCCCAGCAGTGCCGCTATGTGCTCCTTGCCGGCCAGGTTCGTCTTCACGACCACCTCGACCACCATCGCCAGGACCACGGCCCCCGCCGTCCACCGCGCGCCGTACCGCCAGCACACGTACAGGGCGAGACCCACCACCGCGGCCGAGGGGCCGGTGTCCACCACGGCCTTGTCGGCCTCCGGCAGCCCGGCCGGGTGGTCAGGACCCAGCGCCACGCCCACGCGCGCGTAGAGCGTCCCGGAGAGGGTGGCGACGTACGCCAGGAACAGCGTCCTGACGCGGCCCAGACAGATCTCCGCGATGCCGAACACCAGCAGCACCTGGGCGAGCGCACCCCACACCGGCAGGTCGAGCGCCGGCACGAACAGCGACAGCGGGGTGCGCAGCAGCGCCAGCGGCAGCGGGTCCTCGGCCCGCACCGCGCCGATGTTCTGCACGGTCTGGTAGCCCCAGGACTGGTTCTGCACGACCTGGAACAGCGCGGTCAGGCAGACCGCGGCCAGCGTCATCCAGGCGGCCCGCCAGCCGCGGGCGGTCAGCGCCGCGCGCACGCGCGCGTACAGCGGGCCCCACTCGCGCCGGGCGAAGCGGCGGGGCCAGGGCTCGGGAACGGCGCCCGCGCTCACGTTCTCCTTCCCGTCTCCAGGTGCTTGCGGTGCAGCCACTTGGGCAGCCCGGGGGCTTCCAGGAAGCCTTCGGCGCGTCCGGCGGCGACGCCGATGCGCAACAGGTCGGCACTCTTCTCGAAGAGCATGAAGCGAGGCTCCCAGATCGGTCGGTACTTGGCATTGGCCCGGTACAACGACTCGATCTGCCACCAGCGCGAGAAGAAGCTCAGCAGCGAGCGCCACAGCCTCAGCACCGGTCCCGCACCGAGGCGTGCACCACGCTCGAAGACCGACCGGAACATCGCGAAGTTCAGCGACACCTGAGTGATGTTGATCTCGCCTGCGCGCTGGAGGAGTTCGATGACCATGAACTCCATCAGCCCGTTCTCGGAGTCCCGGTCGCGGCGCATCAGGTCCAGCGAGAGACCCCCGGGACCCCACGGCACGAAGCTGAGCACCGCCCTCAGCTCGCCCGCGCCGTCCGTGCACTCCAGCATCACGCAGCGCCCGTCGCCCGGATCACCCAGCCGTCCCAGCGCCATCGAGAAGCCGCGTTCGGTGGCCCCGTCCCGCCAGTCGTCGGCCCTGCGGAGCAGCTCGGCCATCTCCGGCCCGGGGATCTCCTCGTGACGGCGGATGCGGACCTGGTACCCGGCCCGCTGCACCCGGTTGTACGCCTGCCGCACGGTGCGCATCGCACGGCCCTGAAGGGTGAACTCGGCCGTCTCCACGATCGCCTCGTCCCCCAGCTCCAGGGCGTCGAGACCGTGCCGGGCGTAGATCGTGCCCGCCTCCTCGCTCGCGCCCATCACGGCGGGCACCCAGCCGTGCTCGCGGGCCTGCGCCAGCCACGGCTCGATCGCCCCCGGCCAGGCCTCCGGGTCGCCGATCGGGTCACCGGAGGCGAGCGAGACCCCGCCGACCACCCGGTAGGTGACGGCGGCCTTCTGCGTCGGCGACCAGATCGCGCTCTTGTCGCGGCGCAGCGCGAAGTAGCCGAGGGAGTCGCGCTCGCCGTGTGTGGCCAGCAGGGCCCGCAGCTTCTCCTCGTCCTCGTCGGAGAGCGGGTCGACGGCCCGGCGGGCCCGGAAGGCGGCCAGCAGGACACCGATCAGCAGGGCGGTGCTCATGATGTTGATGAGGACGTTGACCCAGCCCGGCGTCATGATCCCGGCGAACTGGTCCTCCGGCGCGGCCAGCGAGATCAGCCGGGCCACCCCGTACCGCCAGCGCTCCAGGAACGTCGAGGAGCCCGCGCCGTGCGAGGCGGTGTTGGTGACGGTCACCAGCAGTGCCGCCAGCAGCGAGGTGACCATGAGCCCGCCCACCGCGACGGCGCCCGCCAGCCTGGGGTTGGACCGGTCGCCCTTCGCGTAGAACTCGCGCCTGCCCAGCAGCAGCGCCGCGAAGAACGCCCCGGTCAGCACCAGCGAGACCCAGTTGCGCGGGTACTGCCGGATCTCGGGGAAGAACATCACCAGGGCGAACAGCATGAACAGCAGCCCGCTGAGCACCGTGTTCACGATCCACGCGGCCCGCTTGCGCCGGCGCATGGTGACGGCCATGACCAGGGCGAACAGGCCCGCCGAGAAGCCGGCCGTCAGCAGGTACGGGGTGAAGTAGTCACCCTCGTTGTGCCGGCGCAGGTCCTGGCCGAGGGAGACCCACACGGCGCTCAGGAAGCAGATGAACGTCACGGCCCGCAGGTACCAGACGGCGAAGGCGGCGCTGCGCCGGGACAGCGGCGTACTGCGGCGCGCCTTGGAGGCGGGCGGCGCTGCCTTGGATGTTCCTTCGGTGACCAAGCGGACATCTCCCATGAAACGCGATGATATGGGGCATTGCGTTCCGCAAGAGACCGTGCCGGTGGCGAACCGCCGCGCCCGCCGGGAGGCCCGGGGGCACCGCTGCGACTCAGCCGCCCGTCACTGCCCCGGCGTCCTTCGCGTCATCGGCCGGCTCCTCCCGTACGGGCAGCTCCGCGGCGAGCGCGGCAGCGGCCTGGACCAGCGGAAGCGCCAGCAGTGCCCCCGTTCCTTCCCCCACAGTGACGCCCTGGTCGAGCAGAGGGTTGAGTGCCATCCGGTCGAGCGCCTTGTCCTGCGCAGGCTCCCCGCTGACCTGCCCGGCCAGCCACCAGTCCGGCGCCCGGAACGCCGCCCGCTGCGCCACCAGCGCACAGGCCGCCGAGACGACGCCGTCCAGGATCACCGGTGTGCGGCGCACCGCGCACTGGAGCAGGAACCCGGTCATCGCGGCGAGGTCCGCCCCGCCCACGGCGGCCAGCAGCTCCAGCTGGTCGCCCAGCACCGGCCTGGCCCGCCGCAGCGCGTCGCGCACCGCCGCGCACTTGCGCATCCACGCCAGGTCGTCGATGTACGCGCCGCCGCGCCCGGTGACCACCGAGGCGTCGGTGCCGCAGAGCGCGGCGACCAGGGTGGCCGCGGCGGTGGTGCCGCCCACGCTCAGATCCCCGAGCACCACCAGGCCGGTCCCCGCGTCGGCCTCCTCGTCGGCGATCGCCATGCCCATCCGGACGGCCCGCTCGGCCTCCTCGACGGTCATCGCGTCCTCGATGTCGATACGGCCCGAGCCGCGCCGCACCCGGTGCCGTACCACCTCCTCGGGCAGCAGCTCCGGGTCGCAGTCCAGGGCGGCGTCGACGACCCGCAGCGGGGTGCCGGTCCGCCGCGCCAGCACGGCCACCGGACTCTCCCCTTCCAGCACCGCCCGCACCAGCAGCCGGGCCGAACCGGCCTCGCGCGCCGACACCCCGAGCCCGGCGACCCCGTGGTCCCCGGCGAACAGCACCACCTTGGCCCGCTCGAGGGGCCGCACCGGTACGGACCCCTGGGCCGCCGCCAGCCACTCGCCCAGCTCGTCGAGCCGGCCCAGCGTCCCGGGCGCCACGGCGAAACGTTCCCGCCGCTCCTCGGCCTCCCGGCGCACGCCACTGTCAGGACGCTCGATCAGATCGGAGAAGTCATCAAGATTCAACGCGCTCATTCGCCGAACAGTACCGGCCTGCCCCGGCCTTCACCGCAGTCTCAGCGCCTGTCCCGCCGCCACCAGCAGAACCTCCTCGCACTCCGCGGCGACACGTGCGTTGAGCCGGCCGAGCTCGTCCCGGAAACGCCGTCCCGACGGCGTCGCCGGCACCACCCCCGACCCCACCTCGTTGCTCACCGCGACCACGGTCCTGCCGGTCTCCCGTACCGCCCGCACCAGCTCCTCCACCCGCTCGCGCAGCGCCGCCCGCCCGCCTGCCGCCCATTTCTCCTCGTCCCACGCGCCGACCCGGTCCATCGCGTCCGTCAGCCACAGCGCCAAGCAGTCCACCAGCAGTGGCGGCCCGTCCTGCGCCAGCAGCTCCGCCACCTCGCAGGTCTCCTCCGTGCGCCAGCTGCCGGGCCGCCGCTCCCGGTGCAGCCCGATCCGCTCCGCCCACTCGGCGTCGCCGTCCCGCCGGCCGCCGGTCGCCACGTACACCACTCCGGGGAAGCCCTCCAGCCGCCGCTCGGCCTCCACCGACTTGCCCGACCTGGCCCCGCCGAGCACCAGCGTGCGCCGCGGCACGTCCGGCACCTCCTCGTACGCCCCGACCTCCAGGGTGGTGCCGTCCGCCACCGCCCTGGCCCCGAGCGCCGCCAGCCGCCGGTCCGTCTCCGCCCCCGGCGGCACACCGTGGTCCAGGTGCACGGCGACGACATCGGTGGACGACAGCACGGCACCCCAGGACCGGAGCCTGGCCAGGGCGTCCGGCCGGCCGAGGACGTCCAGTACGACCAGGTCGTACGGCCGCACCCTGCCGTCCCCGGCGGGCGCCCCGCCCGGCGGCAGGTACAGCAGCCGGTCGCCCTCCACGGAGGTCACCTCGTACCCGGTGCCGGGGGAGTCCATCGGCACCGCCCGCACCCGGTGCCCGCTGATCAGCGTCAGCTCCTGGCCGTCCGGCACCCGCCCGGCCCGGGGCAGCCCGGGCGGCAGCTCGACGGGCGGCCCGTCGTGCGGATGCGTGAGCAGCACCTGCCGTACACCGCCCAGCGAACGCCCCGCCCGGGCCGCGGCCAGCGCCGCCCCGGGGGTGAGGTCCAGCAGCAGGGCCCCGTCCACCAGCAGCGCGGTGGCACCGCGGGCACGCGGTCCCCGGGCGGTGGCGCAGTCGGCGCAGGGGCAGTCCGGGCGGGGCAGGCCGGCCGGTGCGCCGGTACCGAGGAGAGTCAGTTCCACGGGACGATCCTCCCGCGTCCTTGTGCGCGCTGCGCGCCCGGCTACGCTGCCAGCAGCATCGAACGACCCGGGAGGCGTACATGGCGTGGACGTGGCGGTTCGAAAAGGCGGACGGAACGGAGACCCAACCGGCCGTGGAGCCGGAGGAGTTCACCACGCAGGGCGACGCGGAGTCCTGGCTCGGAGAGGTCTGGAAGGACCTCCTGGAGGGCGGGGCGACGCAGGTGACCCTGTCGGAGGACGGCAAGAAGATCTACGGCCCGATGAGCCTGAACCCGGAGGACTGAGGAAAGGGCCCCGCGCCCCTGAGTACCTCAAGGGGGCGCGGGGCGGGGCCGGGCAGAAGGGGCCACCCGCGCCACCGGCGCCCCCCGGGCGCCTACATCTCGCCCAAAGTGGCCTCCGCCGACTTCTTCACGCCGTCCCGCAGGAACTCCACCCCCACCTTCTGCCCCGGCCGCGCCGAAGCCAGTTCCTCGGTCAGGGCCGTGATCGTCGGCACCGGTTTCCCGCCGAGCGTCACGATGACGTCCCCCGGCCGGATTCCCGCCCCGGCCGCCGCCCCGCCCTTCGCGACGGCCGCCACGGCCACCCCGGTGGGCCGGAAGTCGTCGTCCAGGACCGTCCGGCCGGAAATGCCCAGCGCCGCCCGCCCGGAGTCCGTCACCTTGCCGCTCTTGATGATCTGGTCGGCGACCGTGCGCACCATCGAGACCGGGATCGCGAAGCCGATTCCCGGCGCGGCCCCGCCCCCCATCTGCGGATCGCTGGCGGCCAGGGTGGGGATGCCGATGACCTGACCGTCCAGGTTCACCAGGGCGCCACCGCTGTTGCCCGGGTTGATCGCCGCCGAGGTCTGCACCATGTTGCCGATCGTGGCACCGGTGCCGCCGCCGGTGCGCGGCTCGCTCACCGTACGGCCGACCGCCGAGACGATGCCCTGGGTGACGCTGCTGGACAGGCCGAGCGGGCTGCCCATCGCCAGGACGATCTGCCCGACCTCCACCTTCGCGGAGTCACCGAACCGGGCCGCCTTCACCCCGGCGGGAACCCGGTCCAGCTTGATGACGGCCAGGTCCTGCTCCGGGTACGCGGCCACCAGCTTCGCGCCGATCGTCTCGCCGCCCGTGGCCACGGTGACCTTGAAGGTCTTCTCCTGGCCGACCACATGGGCGTTGGTCACGACGTGGCCCTTGCCGTCGTACACGACGCCGGAACCGAGGCCCTCGCTGGCGTCGATCTGCACGACCGAGGGCAGTGCCTCCTGGATCACCTGCTGGTAGTCCTTCTCCAGCTCCCGCGTGCTGCCGGAACTGCCGCGCGGCTCGGCGGCGGGAGAGGAGGAGGCGGCGGACGAGGAGGCGGGGGACTCGGCGGCGGCACCGGTCGGCGCCGGATCCGAGCAGCCCGAGAGCAGCGTCACCGCGCAGCACCCCGCGACCAGCGGCAGCAGCAGCCGGCGGGGTGCGGGGGCGCGAGCGGGGACGGGGGTGGCGGTGCGGGCGGGGCGAAGTGATCCATCCATGTCCGGAGTGTCCCTTCTGTCCGTGCGAGGTGGCCTCCCGGCAGCGGCCGAACAGGGGGCGGGTCACCCGGAACGGCCCCCTGCATGCCTACCCCGTAAGCCTGCCCGCGCCGCAGGCCGTCAGCCGCGTACTCCGCACGGATGAGGCGCCAGCGCGGCCGACCGCGCCGCGCACCGTCAGCCGCGTACCCCGCACAGATGCAGCAGCGCCGCCACCCGCCGGTACGGGTCCGTCCTGGCCACCCGGTCCTCCAGGGCCAGTACCCGCGCCAGCTCCTCCTCGGAGAGCTCCGGGCCACCGGGGCGCACGCCGTCGGTGAACACCCGCACCCCGTACCAGGCGTGCAGCGGGGCCGCGATGCCCGCGAGGGTCGCCGTCAGGGCGTCCAGCCGGTCCGCGCGGACCGCGAGGCCCTGCCGGTCGGTGTACGCGTCCGTGTCCAGCGCGGCCAGCGCCCCTGCCCAGTCCCCGGCCAGCCCCGGTCCCATGGCCAGTGCGTCCGCGTTCCGTACGAGCAGCGACAGCAGGCCGCCGGGGGCCAGCATCCTGCCCAGACCCGCCACCAGGGCGTCCGGCTGCGCCACGTGCATCAGCACCCCGTGGCACAGCACCACGTCGAAGCTGCCGGGCAGGAAGTGGACGCCGGTGTCGTGCCCCGTGCCCTCGATCAGGCGGACCCGTTCGCGGATCCCGGCGGGCTCGCCGCAGAGGGCGTCGCGGGCCGAGGCCAGCAGGCCGGGGTCGGACTCCAGGCCCGTCACCCTGTGCCCGGCGCGGGCCAGCCGCAGCGCCTGGGCGCCGTGCCCCATCCCGACGTCGAGCACCCGCAGTCGCCTGCCGACCGGGAACCGGCCGGATATCTGTTCGTCGAGCTGCCGGGTCACCAGTTCCTGGCAGACCCGGCTCCGCAGTCCCCCCGGACCGGCCGCCGATGTGGCGGAAGCCCCGCCGAAATCCGCCGGTGCGGCGGTCGACGGGGCTCCCGGAGCCTGGGGGGCGTCCCTGCTCAGGGCCGTTCCCCGCGCTTCACCTGCGGCTTCGGCAGGCGCAGACGGCGCATCTGGAGGGAGCGCATCAGACCGTACGCGGTGGCACCGCGCAGCGACTCGTCCGGGAAGCGGGTCTTGAGCTGCTTCTTCAGGCGGATGGCCAGACCGATCGAGTCGATCACGATCAGCACGATGACGACCATCCACAGCATCAGCGCGATGGTCTGCAGGTTGCCCACCTGCACCATGCTCAGCACCAGGATGATCACCGCCATCGGCAGGAAGAACTCCGCGACGAAGAAGCGCGAGTCGACGAAGTCACGGGTGAAGCGGCGCACCGGACCCTTGTCACGCACGGGCAGGTACCGCTCGTCACCACTGGCGAGGGCCTCCCGCTGCTTGGCGAGGTCGGCGCGGCGGGCCTCCCGCTGGCGCTTCATCGCCTCCTTGCGGTTCGTCGGCGCGGTCACGGCGCTGCGGCGCTGCGACTGCGCGACGGCGCGCTTGGGAGTGGGGCGGCCCTTGGGCGCCTGCGGGTCACGGGGCGTCTTGGAGAGATCGATGGTCACCTTGTCGGTGGCGGCGGTCTTCTCGGCGCTGGAGTTGGCACGGCTACGGAACACAAAACCCAAGGGTACGGGGTGCCGGGCATGGCGTGCGGTCCGACGGGGAACGATCCGGCAACAGCTGTGCCCGGATCCGCTCCCGAGCCGCCCGCCGCCGACGTCCGAGCCGGCGGCGGAAGGCGGCGGCGGGGTCCGGTGGCGGGGTCCGGCGGGGAGGCCGCCGTCGTCCCGTACCAGGGTTGCCTCTACTCCCTACGCCCGAGACCGGCTTCGCACAGTCGTCCTGGAGGAGGAGCACATCGACGCCGGAACAGTGCGGTAATGGAGACAGGGCCCGTACTGTGGGTTCTGTTGGAGTGGCCAGGTTCCGGAGTCCGTCAGAAGGGGGCGCGCGAAGCCCATGAGCGGTGTCATGAAGCGTATGGGGATGATCTTCCGCGCGAAGGCGAACAAGGCCCTTGACCGGGCCGAAGACCCGCGGGAGACACTCGACTACTCGTACCAGAAGCAGCTGGAACTGCTGCAGAAGGTGCGCCGCGGAGTCGCCGACGTAGCGACGTCGCGCAAGCGGCTCGAACTGCAGCTGAACACGCTGCAGAACAACTCCTCCAAACTGGAGGACCAGGGCCGCAAGGCGCTCGCGCTCGGCCGGGAGGACCTCGCCCGCGAGGCGCTGTCCCGCCGGGCCGCGCTGCAGCAGCAGGTCTCCGACCTGGAGGTGCAGCACCAGACCCTCCAGGGCGAGGAGGAGAAGCTGACCCTCGCGGCCCAGCGCCTCCAGGCCAAGGTGGACGCCTTCCGTACGAAGAAGGAGACCATCAAGGCCACCTACACGGCGGCGCAGGCGCAGACCCGGATCGCGGAGTCCTTCTCCGGCATCTCCGAGGAGATGAGCGACGTCGGCGTCGCGATCCAGCGCGCCGAGGACAAGACGGCCCAGCTCCAGGCGCGGGCCGGTGCGATCGACGAGCTGCTCGCCTCGGGTGCGCTGGACGACCACTCCGGACTCGCCAAGGACGACATCCAGGCCGAACTGGACCGTCTCTCCGGCGGTACGGACGTCGAGCTGGAGCTCCAGCGGATGAAGGCGGAGCTGGCCGGCGGCCCCTCGCAGCAGGCGATCGAGGGCGGCCAGGGCCAGCAGGGCTCCGCGCAGAACGGGCAGAGCCAGTCCCACCCGAAGTTCGACAAGCAGTAGGGCAGGAGAACCATGATCGTCCGCATCATGGGGGAGGGTCAGCTCGATCTGGCCGACAGCCACTTCGCCGAGCTCAACAAGCTCGACGACGAGTTGCTGGCCGAGATGGAGAACGGGGACGGGCCCGGCTTCCGGCGCACGCTGGAGGCTCTGCTGGAGGCGGTGCGGTCGCTGGGCACGCCCCTGGCGGACGACTCCCTGGCACCCTCCGAGCTCATCCTCCCGGCCCCGGACTCCACCCTGGAAGAAGTCCGCGCCCTCCTCACCGAAGACGGCCTCATCCCCGGCTGACCCCGCCGCCTCCGCCCCCTCGGGCGGCGGAGCCGCACCCGCACCCCACCCCCCCCCCGCCCCCTTGGGCGGCGGGGCCGCACCCGCACCCCCCCGCCCCCTGGGCG
>NZ_JBHXRV010000043.1:0-81463 GCF_042716745.1 Streptomyces sp. NPDC058663 | reverse complement strand
CGGGCCATGCCGCCGTACGTGTCGATGATGATCTTGCGGCCGGTCAGGCCCGCGTCGCCCATCGGGCCGCCGATCTCGAAGCGCCCGGTCGGGTTCACCAGCAGGCGGTAGCCCTCGGTGTCGAGCTTGATGCCGTCCTCGACGAGCTGCCCCAGGACGTGCTCGACGACGAACTCGCGGATGTCCGGGGCGAGCAGCGACTCCAGGTCGATGTCCGAGGCGTGCTGCGAGGAGACGACGACCGTGTCGAGACGGACGGCCTTGTCGCCGTCGTACTCGATGGTGACCTGGGTCTTGCCGTCGGGGCGCAGGTAGGGAATCGTCCCGTTCTTGCGGACCTCGGACAGCCGGCGCGACAGGCGGTGCGCGAGGTGGATCGGGAGCGGCATCAGCTCCGGCGTCTCGTCGCACGCGTAGCCGAACATCAGGCCCTGGTCGCCCGCGCCCTGCTTGTCGAGCTCGTCCTCGTCGCCCTCGACCCGCTTCTCGTAGGCGGTGTCGACGCCCTGCGCGATGTCCGGGGACTGCGCGCCGATGGACACCGACACGCCGCAGGAGGCGCCGTCGAAGCCCTTCTTCGAGGAGTCGTAGCCGATGTCGAGAATCTTTTCGCGCACGAGCTGCGCGATCGGCGCGTACGCCTTGGTGGTGACCTCACCGGCGACGTGCACGAGGCCCGTGGTGATGAGGGTCTCCACGGCGACCCGGGAGGTCGGGTCCTCCCGCAGGAGCGCGTCGAGGATCGTGTCGCTGATCTGGTCAGCGATCTTGTCGGGGTGGCCCTCGGTCACAGACTCCGAGGTGAAGAGACGACGGGACACAACGCTCCCTGGGGTTGCAGCGGCTGCTGGCTGATCATTGGCGGACCTGCCGGGAGCTGCGCCCGGCCTCGGTCCGCCACCACTTTATCGGTCATGCTTGCCCACTGGACCACGAGTCTCGCCGAATGGGAGGGGTGTGATCCGCGGCACTGCATTGTGCAGCACCGAAAGCGATCTCCGCCAGGGTCCAAATTTCCCGACATTACGGGGTTTTCGCCCTTCGCGGAGAAGGCGGCCGTCCACCCGGACTCACCCGAGCCGGCGGACCACCAAGTCCCATACGACCTCGGCGAGTGCTTCCTTCGGGCCGTACGGCACCGGGGTCTCGGCCCCGTCGGCGGCGAGCACCACTGCCTCGTTCTCCTCCGAGCCGAAGGTCTTGCGCTCCCCCACCTCGTTCACGACGAGCAGGTCACAGCCCTTGCGCCGCAGCTTCCTGCGGCCGTTGGCCAGGACGTCGTCGGTCTCGGCCGCGAAGCCCACGACGACCTGCCCGGGCCTGAGCCGCGTGCCGTCGGGGCCGCCCGCCACCTCGGCGAGGATGTCCGGGTTGCGGACCAGGGTGAGGGGCGCGGGCTCCTCGCCGTCCTGCTTCTTGATCTTGCCTGCCCGGTACGTCGCGGGGCGGAAGTCGGCGACCGCGGCGGCCATCACCACCACGTCCGCGTCCTCGGCTGCCTTCAGGACCGCTTCGCGCAGCTGAACGGCGGTGCCCACGCGGACGATGTCGGCGCCCGCGGGGTCGGGCAGGCCGGTGTTCGCCTCGACGAGGGTGACCCGGGCGCCACGGGCCAGCGCGGTGCGCGCGAGGGCGTAGCCCTGCTTGCCGGAGGAGCGATTGCCCAGGTAGCGGACCGGGTCCAGCGGCTCCCGGGTGCCGCCCGCGCTGATGACGACATGGCGGCCCGTGAGGTCGGGCCCTGCCGTGCCCCGGGCCAGCACCCGGCGGCAGGTCTCGAAGATCTCCACCGGGTCGGGGAATCGGCCCTTGCCGGTGTCGACGCCGGTCAGCCGGCCGACGGCGGGCTCCAGGACGACCGCGCCGCGGCGGCGCAGCGTCGCCACGTTCTCCTGGGTGGCCGGGTGCTCCCACATCTCGGTGTGCATGGCGGGCGCGAAGAGCACCGGACAGCGGGCGGTGAGGAGGGTGTTGGTGAGCAGGTCGTCGGCGAGGCCGTGCGCGGCCTTGGCGAGCATGTCCGCGGTGGCCGGGGCGACCACGACGAGGTCGGCGTGCTGGCCGATGCGGACGTGCGGGACCTCGTGGACGGAGTCCCAGACCTCGGCGGAGACCGGGTTGCCGGACAGCGCCGACCAGGTGGCGGCCCCCACGAAGTGCAGCGACGCCTCGGTCGGTACGACCCGTACGTCGTGGCCCGACTCGGTCAGCCGCCGCAGCAGCTCGCACGCCTTGTAGGCGGCGATGCCCCCGCTGACCCCCAGGACGACCTTCGGCTTCTCCACAGTTACGGCTCCCCGCTCATCGGATGCGTACAGCCCCCATCACACACCACAGGCCCGGCGGACGGGCCGCCGGGCCTGTGGTGAAGGAGCAGAAATAATGCCTACTGCGCCGGGCCCTCGATGGCCTCCGACGTCAGCAGACCCGCGTTGATCTCACGCAGGGCGATCGAGAGCGGCTTCTCGTGGACGTGGGTGTCCACCAGCGGACCGACGTACTCCAGCAGGCCTTCGCCGAGCTGGGAGTAGTACGCGTTGATCTGGCGCGCGCGCTTGGCCGCGTAGATCACGAGGCTGTACTTCGAGTCGGTTGCCTCGAGCAGCTCATCGATCGGCGGGTTGATGATGCCCTCGGGCGTGGAAATGGAAGAGGACACGCTCTACCTTCCGAAAACTTCCGGGACTCCCGGCTTTCCGGAGAACCGGTCTTCTGGGACGCCCGAAAAAATGGACAAAGATCAAACAACTTCCATCAACGTTAGCAGCTCACGTGCTACGTCCTCGACGGAGGTGTTGACGAGGGTGGTGTCGAACTCGGCCTCGGCGGCGAGTTCGATCTTGGCGACGGCCAGTCGGCGCTCGATGACCTCGGGCGACTCGGTGCCGCGGCCGGTGAGCCGGCGGACCAGTTCGTCCCAGCTCGGCGGGGCCAGAAAGACCAGCTGCGAGTCGGACATCGAGTCCTTGACCTGGCGGGCGCCCTGGAGGTCGATCTCCAGGAGGACGGGCTCGCCGGCCTCCAGGCGCTCGTTCACTGCGTTGCGCGGGGTGCCGTAGCGGTTGCCCGCGAACTCGGCCCACTCCAGCAGCTCGCCGTTGGCGATCAGCTTGTCGAACTCCTCGTCGGTGACGAAGAAGTACTGGACACCGTGCCGCTCGCCGGGCCGCGGCTTGCGGGTGGTGGCCGAGACGGAGAGCCAGACCTCGGGGTGGACCTTGCGCATATGCGCGACGACCGTGCTCTTGCCGACCCCTGAGGGGCCGGAGAGCACGGTCAGCCGCGGACGTACGTCCGGGGGTGCGGGGGACGTCCCCCGGGATGTTGCAGCCATGGAGCGATTATTCCAGCTTCCCGGGGGTGCCCGGGACGCCGGTCGTCCGGCGGCGGCGCTCAGGCAGCGCTGCCGCCGAATTCACGCTCCAGGGATGCGATCTGGTTGGAGCCGAGACCGCGCACCCGGCGGCTCTCGGAAATGCCGAGCCGCTCCATGATCTGCTTGGCGCGGACCTTGCCCACGCCGGGCAGGGACTCGAGAAGGGCGGAGACCTTCATCTTCCCGATGACGTCGTTCTCCTGGCCCTGCTTGATGACCTCGTGGAGGGAAGCGCCGGAGTGCTTGAGTCGATTCTTGACCTCGGCCCGCTCCCGGCGAGCCGCGGCGGCCTTTTCGAGCGCGGCTGCGCGCTGTTCAGGGGTAAGGGGCGGAAGAGCCACGCCTACGTCACCTCGGATGTCGAACTGTCGGATACGGACCGGTGAGGAGCTAGTAACCCCGCACTCGGTGAGCAAACACACGGTGGAGCTGTGTGTTTGCTCTCGTCGGAGACTAGCGGGCGCGGCCGCTCCCGTCAGTGAGAACGGACTAAAAGTCCTGGTCAGCCTCAGACGAGGCGGACATTTGCCGCGTAACACCCGGGTTTTGGGCAAGTAATTCGTCAACTTCGCGCCGCGGCCCGCCCGCGGACCGCTCCGGAGCACGCCGTCAGGCGCCGGAAACCGCTTCGCGCACCTCATCGGCGAACCGCTGTGCCGAATCCCTCAGGCCGGCGGGATCGGGGCCGTGGCGCAGGACGCCCCGGCTCACGCTCGGGACGACGTTGCCGACCGCGGATCCGAAGACTCCGGGGAGATCCGCCGGCGTCGCGCCCTGCGCGCCGATGCCCGGGGCGAGCAGCGGCCCGTTGATCGCGAGGTTCACTCCCGCGTCGCCGAGGGTCGCGCCGACCACCGCGCCGACCGAGCCCATCGGGTCGGCGCCCGCGTTCTCGGCGGCCATGTGGTCGAGCATCAGCTGGGCCAGCGAACGGCCGTCGGCGGCGGTGGCGCGCTGGACCTCGGCGCCCTCCGGGTTGGAGGTGAGGGCCAGCACGAAGACGCCCGCGCCGTGCGCGGCGGCCAGGTCGAGCGCCGGGCGCAGCGAGCCGAAGCCGAGGTACGGGGAGACGGTGACCGCGTCGGAGAAGAGCGGGGAGGCGGGGTCGAGGTAGGTGGCGGCGTACGCGCCCATGGTGGAGCCGATGTCGCCGCGCTTGGCGTCCATCAGGACCAGGGCCCCTGCGGCCCGCGACTCCTCGACGGCCCTTTCCAGTACGGCGATGCCGCGCGAGCCGAACCGCTCGAAGAACGCGGACTGCGGCTTGAGGACCGCGACCCGGTCGGCGAGTGCTTCGACGACGGTGCGGGTGAAGGTCTCCAGGCCCTTGATGTCGTCGTCCAGGCCCCAGGCGTTCAGCAGGGAGGCGTGCGGGTCGATGCCGACGCAGAGCGGGCCGCGGGTGTCCATCGCCGTACGGAGGCGGGTTCCGAAGGGGATCATGCGGCTTCCTGCTTCCTGGCGTCCGCGCCGACGGCCTCGGCGAGGGTCTTGTACGGGCTGGTGGCCAGGCGCGCGGCCAGACCCTTGTGGATCGCGCGGGCGTAGAACGGGCCTTCGTAGATGAAGGCGCTGTAGCCCTGGATCAGGGTGGCACCGGCGAGGATGCGCTGCCAGGCGTCCTCGGCGTTCTCGATGCCGCCCACCCCGACGAGGGTGAGTTCGTCGCCCACGCGCGCGTACAGGCGGCGCAGGACCTCCAGGGAGCGCGCCTTGACGGGGGCGCCGGAGAGGCCGCCGGTCTCGCCGTACAGCTCCGGGGAGGACTTCAGGCCGAGGCTCTCGCGGGCGATGGTGGTGTTGGTGGCGATGATGCCGTCCAGGCCGAGCTCCAGGGCCAGGTCGGCGACCGCGTCGACGTCCTCGTCCGCGAGATCGGGGGCGATCTTGACCAGGAGCGGGACACGGCGGCCGGTGACGGTGCGGTCGGCGGCTTCCCGTACGGCGGTGAGCAGCGGGCGCAGGGACTCGGTGGCCTGGAGGTTGCGCAGGCCGGGGGTGTTCGGGGAGGACACGTTGACGACGAGGTAGTCGGCGTGGGCGGCGAGGCGCTCGGTGGAGGTGACGTAGTCGGCGACCGCCTCCTCCTCCGGGACCACCTTGGTCTTGCCGATGTTGACGCCGACGGTCGCCCTGCTGTGCTTTTTACCGAGAGCGGCGTTGCGGGCGGCCAGGCGGGCCGCGACGGCCTCGGAGCCCTCGTTGTTGAAGCCCATGCGGTTGATGAGCGCGCGGTCCGCGACGAGGCGGAAGAGGCGCTTCTTGGGGTTGCCGGGCTGCGGCTGGGCGGTGACGGTGCCGATCTCGACGTGGTCGAAGCCGAGCATGGTCATGCCGTCGATGGCGACCGCGTTCTTGTCGAAGCCGGCCGCCAGGCCGAACGGGCCGTGCATGCGCAGCCCGAGTGCTTCGGTGCGCAGCTCCCGGTACCGGGGGGCGAGGGCGGCCGCGACGAAGGTGCGCAGGACCGGGACGCGGGCGGCCAGGCGGATCCAGCGGAAGGCCAGGTGATGGGCCTGCTCGGGGTCCATCCGCTTGAAGACGAGGTCGAAGAAGAACTTGTACATGGGTGCCTTCGGAAGTCTGGGGGAGGGTGGGCTCGCGAAGAGGGGGACACCGTTTCCGGTGTCCCCCTCCCCTGCTGCCTAGTCCTCGCGGGCCGCGGTCAGATGCTCCGCGTGTTCCTGGAGGGAGCGGACCCCCACGTCGCCGCGGTTGAGCGCGTCGATGCCCTGCACGGCGGCGGCGAGTGCCTGGACCGTGGTGAGGCAGGGGACGGAGCGGGCGACCGCCGCGGTGCGGATCTCGTAGCCGTCGAGGCGGCCGCCCGTGCCGTACGGGGTGTTGATGATGAGGTCGACCTCACCGTCGTGGATCAGCTGGACGATGGTCTTCTCGCCGTTGGGGCCCTCGCCCTCGCTGAGCTTGCGCACCACGGTGGCGTTGATGCCGTTGCGGCGGAGCACCTCGGCGGTGCCGGAGGTGGCCAGCAGCTCGAAGCCGTGGGCGACCAGCTCGCGGGCGGGGAAGATCATCGAGCGCTTGTCGCGGTTGGCCACCGAGATGAAGGTGCGGCCCTTGGTGGGCAGCGGGCCGTACGCGCCGGCCTGCGACTTGGCGTACGCCGTGCCGAAGACCGAGTCGATGCCCATGACCTCACCGGTGGAGCGCATCTCCGGGCCCAGCACCGTGTCGACGCCGCGTCCGTGCATGTCGCGGAAGCGGCTCCACGGCATCACGGCCTCCTTGACGGAGATCGGCGCGTCCTGCGGCAGCGTGCCGCCGTCGCCGGTCTTCGGCAGCATGCCCTCGGCCCGCAGTTCGGCGATGGTGGCGCCGAGCGAGATGCGGGCGGCTGCCTTGGCGAGCGGCACCGCCGTCGCCTTCGAGGTGAAGGGCACGGTGCGCGAGGCGCGCGGGTTGGCTTCCAGGACGTAGAGGATGTCCCCGGCCATGGCGAACTGGATGTTGATCAGTCCGCGCACGCCGACGCCCTTGGCGATGGCCTCGGTGGAGATCCGCAGACGCTTGATGTCGAATCCGCCGAGGGTGATCGGGGGCAGCGCGCAGGCGGAGTCGCCGGAGTGGATGCCGGCTTCCTCGATGTGCTCCATGACGCCGCCGAGGTAGAGCTCGGTGCCGTCGTAGAGGGCGTCGACGTCGATCTCGATGGCGTCGTCGAGGAAGCGGTCGACCAGGACCGGCCGCGTGGGGCTGATCTCGGTGGACTCCTCGATGTAGGAGGAGAGGCGGGTCTCGTCGTAGACGATCTCCATGCCGCGGCCGCCGAGCACGTACGAGGGGCGTACCAGGACGGGGTAGCCGATCTCGTCGGCGATGGCCTTGGCCTCGGAGAAGGTGGTCGCGGTGCCGTGCTTGGGCGCGGGCAGCCCGGCCTCGGCGAGCACCCGGCCGAAGGCGCCGCGGTCCTCGGCGGCGTGGATGGCCTCGGGCGGGGTGCCGACGACGGGCACGCCGTTGTCCTTGAGCGCCTGGGCGAGCCCGAGGGGGGTCTGGCCGCCGAGCTGGACGATGACGCCGGCGATGGGACCGGCCAGGGTCTCCGCGTGCACGATCTCCAGCACGTCCTCGAGCGTGAGGGGCTCGAAGTACAGGCGGTCGGAGGTGTCGTAGTCGGTGGAGACGGTCTCCGGGTTGCAGTTGACCATCACGGTCTCGTAGCCCGCGTCGCTGAGCGCGAAGGAGGCGTGGACGCAGGAGTAGTCGAACTCGATGCCCTGGCCGATGCGGTTGGGGCCGGAGCCGAGGATGATCACGGCGGGCTTCTCGCGCGGCGCGACCTCGGACTCCTCGTCGTAGGAGGAGTAGAAGTACGGCGTCTTCG
The DNA here is from genome assembly GCF_042716745.1 of Streptomyces sp. NPDC058663. Classification (NCBI taxonomy): domain Bacteria; kingdom Bacillati; phylum Actinomycetota; class Actinomycetes; order Kitasatosporales; family Streptomycetaceae; genus Streptomyces; species Streptomyces sp. NPDC058663. The sequence goes on along the minus strand of NZ_JBHXRV010000043.1, from coordinate 73,742 downwards.
CGGCGAACTCGGCGGCGCAGGTGTCGACCGTCTTGTAGACCGGGCGCACACCGAGGGCGTGCCGGACCTCGCGGACGACGTCCTCGCGAAGGCCGCGGATCTCGGCGATCTGGACGTCGGAGAAGCCGTGGCGCTTGGCGTCGGCGAGCAGCTCGGGTTCGAGCTTGTCGGCGGCGGCCAGCTCGTCCGCGTACTCCTTGATCAGGAACAGCTGGTCGACGAACCAGGGGTCGATCTTCGTGGCGTCGAAGACCTCTTCCTGGGTGGCGCCGGCCCGGATGGCCTGCATGACGGTGTTGATGCGGCCGTCGGTGGGGACCTTGGCGGTCTCCAGCAGGGCGGCCTTGTCACCGGGCTCGCCGGCGAAGGTGAACTGGCTGCCCTTCTTCTCCAGCGAGCGCAGCGCCTTGTTGAGCGCCTCGGTGAAGTTGCGGCCGATCGCCATGGCCTCGCCCACCGACTTCATGGTGGTGGTGAGGGTGGCGTCGGCGGCCGGGAACTTCTCGAAGGCGAACCGCGGGACCTTGACGACGACGTAGTCGAGGGTCGGTTCGAAGGAGGCCGGGGTCTTCTCGGTGATGTCGTTGGGGATCTCGTCCAGCGTGTAGCCGACGGCGAGACGGGCGGCGATCTTGGCGATCGGGAAGCCGGTCGCCTTGGACGCGAGCGCCGAGGAGCGGGAGACGCGCGGGTTCATCTCGATGACGATGATGCGGCCGTCGTCGGGGTTGACCGCGAACTGGATGTTGCAGCCGCCGGTGTCGACGCCGACCTCGCGGATGATCGCGATGCCGATGTCGCGCAGCCGCTGGTACTCGCGGTCGGTCAGCGTCATCGCCGGGGCGACGGTGATGGAGTCGCCGGTGTGGACGCCCATCGGGTCGAAGTTCTCGATGGAGCAGACGACCACGACGTTGTCGGCCTTGTCGCGCATCAGCTCCAGCTCGTACTCCTTCCAGCCGAGGATGGACTCCTCCAGGAGCACCTCGGTGGTCGGGGAGAGCGTGAGGCCCTGGCCGGCGATCCGGCGCAGTTCCTCCTCGTCGTGCGCGAAGCCGGAGCCGGCGCCGCCCATGGTGAAGGAGGGACGGACGACGACGGGGTAGCCGCCGAGGGTGTCGACGCCCGCGATGACGTCGTCCATGGTGTGGCAGATGACCGAGCGGGCGGACTCGCCGTAACCGATCTTGGCCTTGACGGCCTCGACGACGCCCTTGAAGAGCTCGCGGTCCTCGCCCTTGTTGATGGCCTCGACGTTGGCGCCGATCAGCTCCACGCCGTACTTCTCCAGCACACCCTGCTCGTGCATGGAGATGGCGGTGTTGAGCGCGGTCTGGCCGCCGAGGGTGGGCAGGAGCGCGTCGGGGCGCTCCTTGGCGATGATCTTCTCGACGTACTCCGGGGTGATCGGCTCGACGTACGTGGCGTCGGCGATCTCCGGGTCCGTCATGATCGTCGCGGGGTTCGAGTTGACCAGGATGACCCGCAGGCCCTCGGCCTTGAGGATGCGGCAGGCCTGGGTGCCGGAGTAGTCGAACTCCGCGGCCTGGCCGATGACGATCGGGCCGGAGCCGATGACCAGGACGGACTGGATATCGGTGCGCTTAGGCACGCTGGCCCTCCATGAGCTGTACGAAGCGGTCGAACAGGTACGCGGCGTCGTGCGGACCCGCGGCTGCTTCGGGGTGGTACTGGACGCTGAACGCGGGCTGGTCGAGGAGCTGGAGTCCCTCCACCACGTTGTCGTTGAGACAGACGTGGGAGACCTCGGCGCGGCCGTAGGGAGTGTCGGAGACCGTGTCGAGCGGCGCGTCGACGGCGAAGCCGTGGTTGTGCGCGGTGATCTCGACCTTGCCGGTGGTGCGGTCCTGCACCGGCTGGTTGATGCCCCGGTGGCCGTACTTCAGCTTGTACGTGCCGAAGCCGAGCGCGCGGCCGAGGATCTGGTTGCCGAAGCAGATGCCGAACAGCGGCGTCTTCTTCGCCAGGGCCGCCTTGATGAGGGTGAGGTCGACGGTGGACGGGTCGCCGGGGCCGTTGGAGAGGAAGACGCCGTCGGGGTTCACGGCGTACAGCTCCTCGGCGGTCGCCGTGGCGGGCATGACGTGGACCTCGATGCCGCGCTCGGCCATCAGCGCCGGGGTCATGCCCTTGATGCCCAGGTCGATGGCGGCGACGGTGAACTTCTTCTCGCCGACGGCCGGGACGACGTACGTCTCCTTGGTGGCGACTTCCGCGGAGAGGTCGGCGCCCTTCATCTGGGGTGCTTCCTTGACGCGGGCGAGCAGCGTCGCCTCGTCGGCGAGCGCCTCGCCGGAGAAGATGCCGACGCGCATGGCGCCGCGCTCGCGCAGGTGGCGGGTCAGGGCGCGGGTGTCGATGCCGCAGATCCCGACGATGCCCTGCTTGACCAGCTCGTCGTCCAGCGAGCGCCGGGAGCGCCAGTTGGACGGGACGCGGGCGGGGTCGCGTACGACATAACCGGCGACCCAGATCTTCGCCGACTCGTCGTCCTCGTCGTTGACGCCGGTGTTGCCCACGTGCGGGGCGGTCATCACGACGACCTGACGGTGGTACGAGGGGTCGGTGAGGGTCTCCTGGTATCCGGTCATGCCGGTGTTGAACACCGCCTCGCCGAAGGTCTCCCCCACGGCCCCGTAGGCGCGGCCGCGGAAGCTGCGGCCGTCCTCCAGGACGAGTACGGCGGGAGCCTGGCCGGCTCCCCGGGTGGAGATCGTCATCGTGCGGTGCCTTCCGTAGTAACTGCTGTGGTGATGGAGTTGATGGCCTCGACCCAGGCCGTGTGCTCGGCGGCCGTGTCGGAGCGGAAACCCGAGTCGATCAGCTTGTCGCCGTGCGACCAGGTGACGACCAGCAGGCCGCCCTCCGCGAGGACCTTGCCCGCGATGCCCTTGTCGAGACGGGCTTCGCGGAGCTGTGCGGCCGGGATGAAGAAGTCGTCCGCCCCGGGCCGCACGACGTCCAGGCCCTGGTCGGTGAGCGTCAGCTCGACCCTGCTGCGGGTGCCCAGGCCCCGGGCCACGATCCGGTCGAGCCACTGCCCGGCCGTCGTGGACCCGTGGTACCGGCCACTTGTCCTCAGCTTCGCCGCACCGGGCCGCTCCGGTGATTCGGGGAGCTCGGGCAGGTCCGACTGGAGGGTGCCGCGCCACTTCCAGCCCTGACGCATCAGCCAGTAGACGAGGACGACGAACAGGAGCAGTCCGAGCACCCAGGCGATGCGCGAGCCCCAGTCGGTCACCTCCGCCGACTTCTGCTCGGCGTCCGCTGCCAGTGCAATGAGAGATGTCACGCGAGTTTCCCGTCCACGACCGTTGCCCGGCCCCGCAGGAAGGTGTGGGTGACGCGTCCCGGCAGCTCACGTCCCTCGTAGGGGGTGTTGCGGCTGCGGGAGGCGAAGCCCGCGGGGTCCACCTGTCCACGGTAAGCGGCGTCGAGCAGGGTCAGGTTCGCGGGCTCCCCGGCGGCGACGGGCCGGCCGTGGCCCGCCAGGCGGCCGATGGCGGCGGGCTTGGCGGACATGCGCTCGGCGACGCCGGCCCAGTCCAGCAGCCCGGTCTCCACCATCGTCTGCTGGACGACGGACAGCGCGGTCTCCAGGCCCACCATGCCCATGGCGGCGGCGGCCCACTCGCAGTCCTTGTCCTCGTGCGGGTGCGGGGCGTGGTCGGTGGCGACGATGTCGATCGTGCCGTCGGCCAGCGCCTCGCGCAGCGCCATGACGTCCTTCTCGGTGCGCAGCGGCGGGTTCACCTTGTAGACCGGGTTGTAGGTCCGGACCAGCTCGTCGGTGAGGAGCAGGTGGTGCGGGGTGACCTCGGCGGTGACGTCGATGCCGCGCGACTTGGCCCACCGTACGATCTCCACCGATCCGGCGGTCGACAGGTGGCAGATGTGCACCCGGGAGCCGACGTGCTCGGCGAGCAGCACGTCGCGGGCGATGACGGACTCCTCGGCGACGGCCGGCCAGCCGCCGAGTCCCAGCTCGGCGGAGACGGTGCCCTCGTTCATCTGGGCGCCCTCGGTGAGGCGGGGCTCCTGGGCGTGCTGGGCGACGACGCCGCCGAACGCCTTCACGTACTCCAGGGCGCGGCGCATGATCACCGCGTCGTCGACGCACTTGCCGTCGTCGGAGAAGACCTTCACTCCGGCGGCGGAGTCGTGCATCGCGCCGAGCTCGGCGAGCTTCTTGCCCTCCAGTCCGACGGTGACGGCTCCGATGGGCTGTACGTCGCAGTAGCCGGACTCCTTGCCGAGCCGGTAGACCTGCTCGACGACACCGGCGGTGTCGGCGACCGGGAAGGTGTTGGCCATGGCGAAGACGGCCGTGTAGCCGCCGGAAGCAGCGGCGCGGGTGCCGGTGAGGACCGTCTCGGAGTCCTCGCGGCCCGGCTCGCGCAGGTGGGTGTGGAGGTCGACGAGGCCCGGCAGCAGGATCTTGCCGTCGGCCTCGATCACCTCGGCGCCCTCGGCCGCGAGGCCGGTTCCGACCGCCTCGATCGTCTCGCCGTCGATCAGTACGTCCTGGACCTCGCCGCCCAGCACCTTCGCACCACGGATCAGGGTCTTGCTCATGGTTACTTGTTCTCCTCGGTACGAGCGGTGGCGGTGGGGGCGGCGGATTCGTTTCCGCCGAGAAGCAGGTAGAGGACGGCCATGCGGACGGAGACGCCGTTGGCGACCTGCTCGACGACCGTGCAGCGGTCGGAGTCGGCGACCTCGGCGGTGATCTCCATGCCGCGGACCATCGGTCCGGGGTGCATGACGATGGCGTGTCCGGGCATCTTCGCCATCCGCTCGCCGTTCAGCCCGTAGCGCCGCGAGTACTCGCGCTCGGTCGGGAAGAAGGCGGCGTTCATGCGCTCGCGCTGGACGCGGAGCATCATCACCGCGTCGGACTTGGCGAGCACGCTGTCGATGTCGTAGCTGACGTGGGCGGGCCAGTGCTCGACGCCGATCGGCAGCAGGGTGGGCGGGGCGACCAGGGTGACCTCGGCGCCCAGGGTGTGCAGCAGGTCCACGTTGGAGCGGGCGACCCGGCTGTGCAGGACGTCGCCGACGAGCGTGATCCGCTTGCCTGCGAGGTCCTGCCCGAGTCCGGCGTCCCGGCCGACCAGCCGGCGCCGCATGGTGAAGGCGTCGAGCAGGGCCTGGGTGGGGTGCTGGTGGGTGCCGTCGCCCGCGTTGATGACGGTCGCGTCGATCCAGTCGGAGGTGGCCAGGCGGTACGGGGCACCGGAGGCGCCGTGCCGGATGACGACGGCGTCGACGCCCATCGCCTCCAGGGTCTGCGCGGTGTCCTTGAGCGACTCGCCCTTGGAGACCGAGGAGCCCTTGGCGGTGAAGTTGATGACGTCCGCCGACAGCCGCTTCTCGGCCGCCTCGAAGGAGATCCGGGTGCGGGTGGAGTCCTCGAAGAAGAGGTTGACGACGGTGCGGCCGCGCAGGGTGGGCAGTTTCTTGATCGGCCGGTCGGCGACCCGGGCCATTTCCTCGGCGGTGTCGAGGATCAGGACGGCGTCGTCACGGGTGAGGTCGGCGGCCGAGATGAGGTGGCGCATCATCTGGGGTCTCTCCAGGTTCGCAAAGGGCAGGAGGCGTGCGAGCAGGCAGCAGCGGCCGTACGGCCCGGACGGCGGGCCGTACAGCGGACGGCGGCTACTTGTCGGCCGGGGCGGTCTGCTGGACACCGAGCAGCACGGTGTCGCGACCGTCCTCCTCGGCGAGCTGTACCTTGACCGTCTCCCGCAGCGACGTGGGGAGGTTCTTGCCGACGTAGTCGGCGCGGATCGGGAGTTCGCGGTGGCCGCGGTCGACCAGGACCGCGAGCTGGACGGCGCGCGGACGGCCCAGGTCGCCGAGGGCGTCCAGGGCGGCACGGATGGTGCGGCCGGAGAAGAGTACGTCGTCGACGAGGACGACGAGGCGGCCGTCGAGTCCGTCGCCGGGAATCTCGGTGCGGGCCAGGGCGCGCGCGGGGCGCATCCGCAGGTCGTCGCGGTACATGGTGATGTCGAGCGATCCGACCGGTACGGGGCGGCCGGTGATCTCTTCGAGCTTGGCGGCGAGCCGGCGGGCGAGGTAAACACCGCGGGTCGGAATGCCGAGAAGTACGACATCGTCGGCGCCCTTGGCGCGTTCGACGATTTCGTGTGCGATACGGGTCAGTACCCGTGCGATGTCGGGGCCTTCGAGAACTGCCCGCGCATCGGAATTGCCGGAAAGGCCGGTGTTGCTGGTGTCCATATGAAACGGACCTCCTTCTCCGCCTCACAGGACGGTTCTTAAAGGACGTCGGATGTACGTGGTCCACGGTACCAGGGGCCTCGGATCCCTTCTCTCACGGGGCCCCCACCCGTTCGGCTTGACGCATCCAAGTAACGCTGCGTAACCTCACAGTGAGTTACCAGCCACGCGGCGGAGCCGCAATGTTCCAGCGTCCGGGGAGCTTTATGTCCAGCGAATACGCCAAACAGCTCGGGGCCAAGCTCCGTGCGATCCGCACCCAGCAGGGCCTTTCCCTCCACGGTGTCGAGGAAAAGTCCCAGGGCCGCTGGAAGGCGGTCGTGGTGGGTTCGTACGAGCGCGGGGACCGCGCGGTGACCGTGCAGCGTCTTGCCGAGCTGGCGGACTTCTACGGGGTTCCGGTCCAGGAGCTCCTGCCGGGCACCACGCCCGGCGGTGCCGCCGAGCCGCCGCCGAAGCTCCGTCTCGACCTGGAGCGTCTCGCGCACGTTCCGGCGGAGAAGGCGGGACCGCTCCAGCGGTACGCGGCCACCATCCAGTCGCAGCGCGGCGACTACAACGGCAAGGTGCTGTCGATCCGTCAGGACGACCTGCGCACCCTGGCCGTGATTTACGACCAGTCGCCCTCGGTCCTGACCGAACAGCTCATCAGCTGGGGCGTCCTGGACGCGGACGCGCGTCGCGCGGTGGGCCACGAAGAGGTCTGATCCGTACCTCTCGCGCCATGTGCCGCAAGAGAAGAAACGTCCCGCCGGGGGCGGTGGAGGCATTTTGCCGCCACCGCCCCCGGCGGCATTTCGGGCACCCGCCGGAAAGCTTCCCGGGCGTCGCCGGCAGCGCACGTGAAAGGGCCCGCAGTACGGAACTCCGTACTGCGGGCCCTTTCACGACGGGAATCCGCCGCAGCGGCGACAGCGTCAGCTGTCCTCGCGGCGGAGGTTCGGCTTCAGGTCCTTGAAACGGCCCAGCAGGCCGTTGACGAAGGACGGTGATTCGTCGGTGGAGAACTCCTTGGCGAGCTGCACCGCCTCGTCGATCACCACGGCGTCCGGGGTCCCGTCCACCCACACCAGCTCGTACGTACCGAGCCGGACGATGTTGCGGTCCACGACCGGCATCCGGTCGAGGTCCCAGCCCTCGGCATAGGTCGCGATGAGCTCGTCGATCCGGGGCGCGTACTGCGCGTACCCCTCGACGAGTTCCATCGTGTATTCGGTCACCGGCGGCTGGCGCTCGTCGCTCCGCGAGTGCCGGACCCAGTCCGCGAGGACATTCTGCACGGACGTACCGCGCTGATCGGCCTCGAAGAGGATCTGGAACGCGCGCTTGCGGGCGTTGTTGCGAGCGGCCACGGTTAGCTGTTCACCCGGCCGAGGTAGTCGCTCGTGCGGGTGTCGACCTTGATCTTCTCGCCGGTCGTGATGAACAGCGGGACCTGGATCTGGTGGCCGGTCTCCAGGGTGGCGGGCTTGGTGCCACCGGTGGAGCGGTCGCCCTGGACGCCGGGCTCGGTCTCCTGGATGGTCAGCTCGACGGCGGCGGGGAGCTCGACGTAGAGCACCTCGCCCTCGTACTGCGCGACGGAGGCGGTGAAGCCCTCGATCAGGAAGTTGGCGGCGTTGCCGACGGACTTGCGGTCGACCATGAGCTGGTCGTACGTGTCCATGTCCATGAAGACGAAGTACTCGCCGTCCATGTACGAGAACTGCATGTCGCGGCGGTCGATGGTGGCCGTCTCGACCTTCGTGCCCGCGTTGAAGGTCTTGTCGACGACCTTGCCGGACATCACGCTCTTGAGCTTGGTGCGCACGAAGGCAGGGCCCTTGCCGGGCTTGACGTGCTGGAACTCGACGACGGACCAGAGCTGGCCTCCGTCGAGCTTGAGCACCATGCCGTTCTTGAGGTCGTTCGTGGAAGCCACGGTTGCGGAATCTCCTGGACTGGTGGAACGACCTAAGGAGCACGCCCGGCTAGAGGGCGAGCAGTTCCTTGGTCGTAATGGTGAGTAGCTCGGGTCCGCCGTCCGCCTCGGGGCGCACGACGAGCGTGTCATCGATCCGGACTCCGCCCCGACCTGGGAGGTGAACCCCCGGCTCGACGGTGACCGGCACACAAGCGTCCAGTTTACCCATGGCTGATGGTGCCAGCTGCGGGTCCTCCACGATTTCGAGTCCCACACCGTGCCCGGTGGACGCCGGGAGGGCCTCTCCGTACCCCTCGGCCTCGAGCGGCTGGCGGGCGGCACGGTCCACTTCGCGGTACTCGACGCCGGGTGCGAGTGCCTCCCGGCCCGCCCGCTGGGCGGCGAACACCAGGTCGTAGAGGTCGATCTGCCAGTCGGCGGGTGCGGTGCCGATCACGAAGGTGCGGCCGATCTCGCAGCGGTAGCCCCGGTAGTTCGCGCCGAGGCAGACGGAGAGGAAATCTCCTTCCTCCACCCGGCGGTCGGTCGGCAGGTGGCCTGCCCTGCCCGAGTGCGGGCCGGTGCCCACGGACGTCGCGAAACCGGGGGCGTCGGCGCCGTGGTCGACGAGCCGGCGTTCCAGTTCCAGGGCGAGGTGGCGTTCGGTGCGGCCGACCAGGATGGATTCCAGGAGTTCGCCCAGTGCCTGGTCGGCGATCTCGGCGGCGATGCGCAGCTGGGAGATCTCCTCCTGGTCCTTGACGATGCGCTGCTGTTCGACGGCAAACCCCAGCCCGGCCAGGAGCAGCCGGGGTGCCACCGAGCCGAGCGCCCGGTGACGGGCCACCGTCAGATGGTGTTCCTCCACGGCGAGCGACGCCGCTCCGGCGGCCGCCGCCATGCCGGCCGCGGCGACGGCGGCGTCCGCGCCGGGGGCCGGCAGGACGTGGAGGCGCAGCGATTCGTCGGGGCGGCCCTCGACGGGTGTGCCCTCGGGCGTGCGCGGACACAGCAGTACGTCGCTCTCGGGCCCGTCCGGGCCCAGCAGGACCACTGCTCCGGCCGGGGCGCTGCCCGCGAGGTAGCGGACGTTGGCGGGCCGGGAGACGAGCGCGGCGTCGCTGCCCGCGGCGGCGGCCCGGTCGCGCAGCCGCCCGCGGCGGATTCCATGGGCATCGGACATGCTGCGAGCGTAGGTACGGGGGCGGGGGCGCGCCGTTTCTGCGCGTCCGACCGGGTTCCGCACCCGGGGCGGACGGGTCGGGTGGACGGGAGGCTCATCGGGTGGGTGCGTTCACCAGGTGGGCGGGCTCGCCATCGCCCTGGCCAGGGTCTCGTCGAGGAGCTGTGCGGTGGTGGCGACGTCGTACTGCGAGTTGTCGATGATCGGCAGCCCGGACCCGTACCAGCCCGCCATCCGGCCGTGGATGCGCGCCACTTCCTCGTCGCTCAGGCGCCTGTTGCCGCTGCGCTTGGCGTTGCGCTCCAGGACGATCTCCAGGCCGGGCAGGAGCACGACGGGCAGCAGCCCGGGGCCCACGTGCCGCTTCCAGCCGCCGAGGCCGACGACGGGCCGGTCGGGGAAGACGGCGTCGTCGACGATGCAGGAGATGTTGTTGGCGAGGAAGTTGCGGGCGGCGAAGCCGCAGGTGCGGCGGGCGAGGCGGTACTGGGCCTCGGAGTGGTCGTTCCAGCCGGCCTGCGGATCGGCGAAGCCGGAGCAGACCCATTCGCGGACGTCGTCGAGGCTGATGTGGGCGGTGGGCACCCTGCGGTGCGCGGCCCAGTACTTGGCCACCGTCGTCTTGCCCGCCCCGGCGGGACCTATCAGGAGGACCGCGAGGGTGGTGTTCCCGGTGTGCGCGGGCGCGGCGGCCGCCGGCGGCGCGGGCAGCGGTACGGGGCCGCCCGGGGGCAGCTGGATGTGCCCCGTGGTGTCGCGGGCGCCCGGCGGCACGGGGGCGTGCTGCGGCTGCGGGGAGTGCGGGGCGGGGTGCTGCGGGGAGTGCGGCGCAGGGTGCTGTGCAGCGTGGGGTGCAGGCGGCTGCGGGGAGTGCGGTGCGGGAGCGTGCGGGCCCGGAGGCTGCGGCGGGGGCGGACCCTGCGGCGAAGGGGGGCGACCCTGCGGCGAGGGGGGTCCCGCCGGCGGGTGCGGGGCGCCCTGCGGGTGCGGGGCTGCGCCCGCCCAGACCGCGCCGGGGCCGTGGGGCGGTGGCAGCGGAGCCCCCACTACGTGCTGCATCCGGTGCCACTCCGTCTCGTACAGGCGACTGTTGCCGGGCCGTGCGGTCCACCGGAGACGGTGGAACCGAGTCGTTGTCATGCTGACCCGCGAGGGCCCACTCGAACCCTCGCACGGTACCGCCTCCGTACGTTCACCTGATGAACGCACCGAGGCGATACTAAATGTCCTGCCCTGTCAGACGGTTGTTTCCGGCGGACGGTTGTTTCCGGCAGACGGTTGTCTCAGGCGTCGCCCTGAGCGGCGAGCGCGCGCAGGGCGAGGAGGTAGGAGCCGATGCCGAACCCCGCGATGGTGCCGCTGGCGACGGAGGCCACCACGGAGGTGTGCCGGAATTCCTCCCGGGTGTACGGGTTCGAGATGTGCACCTCGATCAGCGGGGCGGTGCGCTGGGCGGCCGCGTCCCGCATTCCGTACGAATAGTGCGTGAACGCCCCCGGGTTGAGAACGACCGGAATGGAGCCGTCCGCCGCCTCGTGGAGCCAGCGGATCAGCTCGCCCTCGTCGTTGGTCTCGCGGACCTCGACGTCGTAGCCGAGCTCCTTGCCCAGGCTCCGGCAGGCTTCGACGAGTCCGGCGTACGAGGTCGCCCCGTACACGTCGGGTTCGCGCGAGCCGAGCCGGCCCAGGTTGGGGCCGTTCAGGACGAACACCCGGCTCACGGCGCTCACGAGGCGATCTCCGCGTGCGCGGCCAGCAGCATCGCCGGGTCCGGGCCCTCCAGGACGGTCGGCCTGGCCAGCCCGTCCAGCACGATGAAGCGCAGCAGGTCACCGCGGGACTTCTTATCGACCTTCATGTTCTCCACCAGCTTGGGCCACTGGTCGCCGCGGTAGGTCAGCGGCAGCCCCACCGATTCCAGGATCGTACGGTGGCGGTCGGCGGTCGCGTCGTCCAGGCGGCCCGCGATCCGGCCGAGTTCGGCGGCGAAGACCATGCCCACCGACACCGCGGCCCCGTGCCGCCAGTTGTAACGCTCGTTCTTCTCGATCGCGTGGCCCAGGGTGTGCCCGTAGTTGAGGATCTCCCGGCGTCCGGCCTCCTTGAGGTCCCCGGACACCACCTCCGCCTTGACCCGGATGGAACGTTCGATCAACTCGGCGGTGTGCGGACCGGCGGGCGTACGGGCTGCCTGCGGGTCCTCCTCGATCAGGTCGAGGATCACCGGGTCCACGATGAAGCCGGCCTTGATGATCTCGGCGAGCCCGGACACGTAGTCGTGGACGGGCAGCGAGTCCAGGGCCGCGAGGTCGCACAGCACCCCGGCCGGCGGGTGGAACGCGCCCACCAGGTTCTTGCCCTCGGCGGTGTTGATACCGGTCTTGCCGCCGACCGCCGCGTCCACCATGGCAAGGACGGTCGTCGGGACCGCGATCCAGCGCACCCCGCGCAGCCAGGTGGCCGCGACGAAGCCCGCGACGTCGGTGGTGGCGCCGCCCCCGACACCGACGATCACGTCGGTGCGGGTGAAGTTGGTCTGTCCGAGCGCCTTCCAGCAGTACGCCGCGACCTCGACGGTCTTGGCCTCCTCGGCGTTCGGCAGCTGGATCGCGATGACCTCGTACCCCTGGGAGGCCAAGTCCTCGCGCAGCGCCTCACCGGTCTCCGCGAGCGCCTCGGGGTGCAGTACGGCGACCCGCTTGGCCTGCTTCCCGATCAGGCCGGGAAGCTCACCCAGCAACTGCCGCCCCACCAGCACCTCGTACGCCTCGGTACCGTCCGTGCCGCCGACCGTGATCCGCGTCGGCGCTGCTGCCTGCTCCGTCATGCGTCCTTCAACTCCAGTGCGTCCAGGACCGCCTGGGCGACCTCTTCGGGGGTGCGCCCGTCGGTGGCCACGACCACCCGGGCGACTTCGGTGTACAGGCTGCGGCGGGCTTCCATCAGCTCACGCCACTGCCTGCGCGGGTTGACCGCCAGCAGCGGGCGGGCGGTGTTCAGCCCGGTGCGCTTGACCGCCTCGTCCACGTCCATCGACAGATAGACCACCGGATGCGCGGCGAGCAGCCCCCGGGTCCCCTCGTCGAGGACCGCCCCGCCGCCCAGCGCGAGCACACCCGCGTGCTCGGCGAGGGCCTCTCGTACGGCCTCCCGCTCCAGCTCACGGAAGTACGGCTCGCCCTCGTCGACGAACATGTCGGCGATCTCACGGCCCTGAGCTGCGACGATGTCCGCGTCCGTGTCCCGGTGCGCGAGACCGAGCCGCTCGGCGAGCAGTGCGCCGACCGTGGTCTTTCCGACACCCATCGGGCCGACCAGAACGATCCTGGGACCTGTCTCCCGATGTGCCTCGGGCCCGGTCACCGGATCTGGAGGTTGTCGAGGTACGACTGCACGTTGCGCCGCGTCTCACCGACGCTGTCGCCGCCGAACTTCTCCGCGACCGCGTCCGCCAGGACCAGCGCCACCATGGCCTCGGCCACGATGCCCGCAGCAGGAACGGCACACACGTCGGAACGCTGGTGATGCGCCGCGGCAACCTCACCGGTCGCCACGTCGATCGTCGCCAGCGCGCGCGGCACCGTCGCGATCGGCTTCATGGCCGCTCGCACCCGCAGCAGCTCACCCGTGGACATGCCGCCCTCGGTGCCGCCGGCCCGGCCGGTCGTGCGCTTCACGCCGTCCGCCGTCGGCACGATCTCGTCGTGCGCCTTGGACCCCGGCACCCGGGCCAGGTCGAAGCCGTCGCCGACCTCGACGCCCTTGATCGCCTGGATGCCCATGAGCGCGCCCGCCAGACGGGAGTCGAGACGCCGGTCCCAGTGGGTGAACGAACCCAGTCCCACCGGCACGTTGTACGCCAGCACCTCGACCACACCGCCGAGGGTGTCGCCGTCCTTGTGGGCCTGGTCGATCTCCGCGACCATCGCCTTCGACGCGTCGGCGTCCAGGCAGCGCACCGGGTCCTCGTCCAGCTTCGCCTCGTCGGAGGGCTTGGGCAGCACGCCGTACGGCGCCTTGGCCGCGGCCAGCTCGACGACGTGCGAGACGATCTCGATCCCCGTGGTCTGCTTCAGGTACGACCTGGCGACCGCGCCCAGCGCGACCCGCGCGGCGGTCTCTCTGGCGCTCGCCCGCTCCAGCACCGGACGTGCCTCGTCCAGTGCGTACTTCTGCATGCCGGCGAGGTCCGCGTGGCCGGGCCGGGGGCGGGTCAGCGGGGCGTTGCGCGCCATCGTGGCCAGCTCGTCGGGGTCCACGGGATCGGCCGACATGACCTTCTCCCACTTGGGCCACTCGGTGTTGCCCACCATGATCGCGACGGGGCCGCCCATGGTGAGACCGTGCCGGACGCCGCCGAGGAAGGTCACCTCGTCCTGCTCGAACTTCATCCGGGCGCCGCGCCCATAACCGAGCCTGCGCCGCGCCAGCGCCTCCGCCACCATCCCCGTGGTGATCGGCACACCGGAGGGAAGGCCCTCCAGCGTCGCGACGAGTGCGGGTCCGTGGGATTCCCCCGCGGTCAGCCAGCGCAACCTGCTCAACGGTGCTCCTCATGCTCGCGCCTGGAACTGCAACGACGCAGCCCGGATGCGCGGCCCGGACCCGCCACCCCGATCCTCCCACGTCCGGCAGTGCGCCTTGGCCACAGGTCCAGCACTCGGACCGGCCGCCCAGCCACCGGACAGCGGAACCTCAGCGTCCGGCGAGCGCCCGCTCGCCCGCCGCGCGCATGGCGGCGAGCGGTGCCCGGGGCACTCCCGTCATCTGCTCCACCTGCAGCACCGCCTGGTGCACCAACAGATCGAGCCCTCCGACCACCGCTCCCCCGCGCGCCGACCAGGCGGCAGCGAGGGGGGTGGGCCAGGGCTCGTAGAGGACGTCGAAGAGCGTCCCGACGGCGGTCGGCAGGTCCGCCGCCAGGGCGTCGGTCGCCCCGGCCGGGGTCGTCGCGATCACCAGCGGGGCGGTGAAGGCCTCCCTGGCATCGGCCCAGTCGGCGGTGTGCACATCGACCGCGAGCCGCTCGCCCCAGAGCCGCATCTCGGCCGCGCGGGCTTCGCTGCGTACGTAGGCGGTGACGGTCCCGGTGCAGATCCGGCCCAGCGCGGCGAGCGCGGACGAGGCGGTGGCCCCGGCCCCGAGCACCGCCGCGGACTCGACCTTCTCGACGCCGCGCTCGCGCAGGGCGGAGACCATGCCGGGGATGTCGGTGTTGTCCCCGACCCGCCGTCCGTCGTCGGTGAAGACGACGGTGTTCACCGCTTCCACGGAAGCCGCCGTTCCGCTTATCTCGTCGAGCAGCGGGATGATCGCCCGCTTGAGCGGCATGGTCAGCGAGAGGCCCGCCCAACCCTCTCCCAACTCCTCGATGAACACGGGCAGTTGCGCCTCGTCCACCTCGAAGCGGTCGTACGACCAGCCGTCGAGCCCCAGCTCCGCGTAGGCGGCGCGGTGCAGGACCGGGGAGAGGGAGTGGGCGATGGGCTTGCCGAGGACGGCGGCCCGCCGTGTCTCAGCGGCCCTTCTGGCTGGCATTGAACTTTTCCTTCAGTCTGAGGAACTCGGCATGGGTCTTGGCGAACTCGGTCTTGTTCACGCCGTCGGTCGCCACGAAGTAGAGCCAGCCGTCGTTCGTCGGGTTCACCGCTGCGCTGAGCGCGTCGTTGCTCGGGTTGTTGATCGGTCCGGGCGGCAGACCGATGTGCGCGTACGTGTTGTAGGGGTCCTTGTCCTTCGTGATCGCGTCTTCGCCGATGTTGATGTTGCTCTGACCCTTGGCGTAGTTGTAGGTCGAGTCGAACTGGAGCTTGCCGACGGTCTGCGGGTTGTACTCCAGACGGTTGTAGACGACTTCAGACATCTTGCGGTAGTCGTCGTGCGTCTTGCCCTCGGCCTCGACGAGGCTCGCCACGATGAGCAGCTCGAAGGGCTTGAGCTTCAGCTTCGACGCCTCTCCCGTGATGTTCTGCTCCTCGTAGTGGGCGGTGGCCTGCGCGACCATCTTCTTGAGGATCGTCTCGGGCTTCGTGCCCTTCGGCATCGAGTAGGTCGCGGGGTACAGGAAGCCTTCCAGCCTGTCCTTGGCCTCCGGGTCCTTGGGCACCCAGGCGGGCAGACCGAGGCTGTCGGCCTGGGCCTTGGCGACACCCTTCGTGGTGCCGGCCTTGAGCCCGAGCCGTTTGTCGATCTGGGCGTAGACCGCGACGTTCCGCGTACCCGGCGGAAGGATGTAGTTGTTGCGGCTCTCCGGTTTGAGCATCAGCTCGACGGCGCTCGCCGCGGACATTTCCCTCTTGAGCGTGTAGGAGCCGGGCTGGAGGAACCCCCCCTTGGGGTTCTTGTTCACTGCCGCCACGAAGGCGTCGACGCTCTTGACGACACCGGCCTTCTTGAGGACGTTGCCGATCTCGTTGCCGCCGGCGTGGTCCTTGATCTCGACCTGCACCGTCCCGCTGCCCTCGCCGGAGTAGTCCTCCGCCGGCCCGAACCGCGCCTTCCAGAAGTCGTAGCCGAAGTAGGCAGCCCCGCCGAGTCCCCCGAGCAGGACCGCCGAAACCACCAGGCACGCGCAGCCGTTGCGGCTCTTCTTCTTGCTCTTGCCGGGCTTGCCGCCCTTGCCCCGGCGCGAGGAGCGCGGGTCGTCGTCGTAGTCCTCGTCGTCACCGTCGCCGCGGGGAGGGGTGCGGCCGTTGTCGGTCCCGGTGAAGAAGGGGTGCTCCTCCTCGACGGGTGCGTCCGGGTCCCAGTCGGGGGCGGGGTCCGGCGGTGCCTGCCGCTGGCCGGGGGGCTGCGGCGGGGGGTACGCCTCGGGGGTCTGGTAGTGGTCGTGGCCGCCGGTGTCGTAACCGGGCTGCTGACCGCTGTACGGGTCGGCCGGGTTCATGCCGTACGGGATCGCCTGGCCCTGGCCGGTGTCCCAGCCGTCCTGGTGGCCCTGGCCCTCCGGCTGGCCGTAACCCTGCTGCTGCGGGTAGTGCTGCTGGTGCTGTTGCTGCGAGGGGTACTGCTGACCGTCGTAGTACGGCTGCTGGGGGTGGCCCTCCTGCGGATACTGCTGCTGCGCCTGACCGGCGCCGTACGGGTCCTGACCGTACGGCGACTGGTCCTGCGCGGCCTGCTGTCCGCCCCAGCCCTGGCCACCCCGGTCCCCGTACAACGGGTCCTCGGGGTGCCACGGTTCGGAGCCCTGACCCCGGCCATACTCAGTCATCGGTCCCCTAGAGCCGCTGGGCGGCGGGTGTGGCGCGCGTGGGGCACGGCATCCGTCCCGCCTTCTTTCCTGTGCGGCAGCTGTTCGAACGCCGCCACGGCGCGGAACGTTACCGTATCGCGATCAGACAACCACTTCGACGCCTTCGCCAGGGAGCTCTCCCGACACCCGTTCGGCCTCAAGCGCGTTCTGAAGAATGACAATCGCGGCGGCCTGGTCGATGACAGACCGGCCCTTTTTGGACTTCACGCCCGAGGCGCGCAGTCCCTGAGTTGCCGTCACTGTGGTCATCCTCTCGTCGACGAGCCGGACGCCGACGGGCGCGATGCCCTTGGCCAGCTCCTGGGCGAAGGCCCTGACCTTGACCGCGGCCGGGCCTTCGCCCCCGTTGAGGGAGCGAGGGAGACCGACCACGACCTCGAGGGGTTCGTACTCCTCGACCAGCTGGCGCAGCCGCCGGTGGGCGGCCGGGACGTCACGTCCCGGCACGGTCTCCACCGGCGTGGCGAGGACCCCGTCGGGGTCGCACGAGGCGACCCCGATCCGGGCGTCCCCGACGTCGATCGCGAGACGGCGTCCGCGTCGCATCAGGCGGTTTCCCCGACGAGGCGCTCGACGGCGTCGATGGCGTCGCCGATGGCGGTGACGCTGGTGCCGCCGCCCTGGGCGACGTCAGGCTTGCCGCCGCCACCGCCGCCGAGGGTCTTGGCCGCGGTACGGACCAGGTCACCGGCCTTCAGGCCGCGCTGACGGGCGGCCTCATTGGTGGCGATGACCGTCAGGGGGCGGCCGTTGGCCGTGGTGAACAGGGCCACGACGGCGGCCCTTTCGCCCTGGATGCGACCGCGCACGTCGAGGACCAGCCTGCGCAGGTCGTCGGCGGACGTGCCGTCCGGCACCTGGCCGGTGACCAGGGCGACGCCCTTGATGTCCTTGGCGCCCTGGACGAGTCCGGCGGCGGCCTGCAGGACCTTCTCCGCGCGGAACTTCTCGATCTCCTTCTCGGCGTCCTTCAGCTTGCCGAGCATCGAGGAGATCTTCTCCGGAAGCTCCTCGGGACGGCCCTTGACCAGCTCCTGGAGCTGGGCGACGACCGTGTGCTCACGGGCCAGGAACTTGTACGCGTCGACGCCGACCAGGGCCTCGATGCGGCGCACGCCCGAACCGATGGACGACTCGCCGAGCAGCTTCACCAGACCCAGCTGGGCGGTGTTGTGCACGTGGGTGCCGCCGCACAGCTCCTTGGAGAAGTCGCCGATGGTGACCACGCGGACGCGCTCGCCGTACTTCTCGCCGAACTCGGCGATGGCGCCCTGCTTCTTGGCCTCGTCGATGGACATGACCTCGGCGTGGACGTCCATCTCGTGCGAGAGGACCTCGTTGATCCGCTGCTCGACATCGGTGAGGACGGCGCCGGGGACGGCGGCCGGGGAGCCGAAGTCGAAGCGGAAGCGGCCGGGCTGGTTCTCGGAGCCGGCCTGGGCGGCCGTCGGGCCGAGAGCGTCGCGCAGCGCCTGGTGGGTCAGGTGCGTGGCCGAGTGGGCGCGGGCGATGGCGTTGCGGCGGTGTACGTCGATGATGGCCTGGGCCTGCGCGCCGACGGTGACCTCGCCGACCTGGACGACGCCCTTGTGGACGTACACACCGGGGACGGGCTTCTGGCAGTCGCGGATCTCGACGATGGCGCCGGTGTCCAGCTTGATGCGGCCCGTGTCACCGATCTGGCCGCCGCCCTCGGCGTAGAACGGGGTGCGGTCCAGGACGATCTCGACGTCGTCGCCCTCGGTGGCGACCGGCGAGGGCACGCCGTCCACGAGGATGCCGACGACACGGGACTCGCCGGTGGTGGAGGTGTAACCGATGAAGTCGGTCTCGCCGGCGGCGTCCGCGATCTCGCGGTAGCCGGACATGTCGGCGTGGCCGTGCTTCTTGGCCTGGGCGTCGGCCTTGGCGCGGTCCCGCTGCTCCTTCATCAGGCGGCGGAACCCGTCCTCGTCCACCGAAAGGCCCTGTTCGGCGGCCATCTCCAGGGTGAGGTCGATCGGGAAGCCCCAGGTGTCGTGGAGCAGGAACGCCTTGTCGCCGGAGAGGACCTGGCCGCCGGCGGCCTTGGTCTCGGTGACGGCGGTGTCCAGGATGTTGGTGCCGCCCTTGAGGGCCTTGAGGAAGGCGGCCTCCTCGGCGAGGGCGACGCCCAGGATGCGCTGGCGGTCGGTGATGAGCTCGGGGTACTGCTGGCCCATCGTGTCGACGACCGTGTCGACCAGTTCCTGGACGACGGGGCCGGTGGCGCCCATGAGGCGCATGTTGCGGATGGCGCGGCGCATGATGCGGCGCAGGACGTAGCCGCGGCCCTCGTTGCCGGGGGTGACGCCGTCCCCGATGAGCATGACGGAGGTGCGCATGTGGTCGGCGACCACGCGCATCGAGACGTCGGTGCCCTGCGCGGCGCCGTAGCGCACACCGGTCAGCTCGGTGGCCTTGTCCATGACGACGCGCAGGGTGTCGGTCTCGTACATGTTCTGTACGCCCTGGAGGATCATGGCGAGGCGCTCCAGGCCGAGGCCCGTGTCGATGTTCTTCGACGGGAGGTCGCCGAGGATCTCGAAGTCCTCCTTGCCGGTGCCGGCACCGCGCTCGTACTGCATGAAGACCAGGTTCCAGATCTCCACGTAGCGCTCGTCGTTGACGGCGGGGCCGCCCTCGGCACCGAACTCGGGGCCGCGGTCGTAGTTGATCTCCGAGCACGGACCGCAGGGGCCGGGGACGCCCATCGACCAGTAGTTGTCCTTCTTTCCCAGGCGCTGGATGCGCTCGGCGGGGACGCCGATCTTCTCCCGCCAGATCTCCTCGGCCTCGTCGTCGTCGAGGTAGACGGTGATCCAGAGCTTCTCGGGGTCGAGGCCGTAACCGCCCTCGTCCACGGACTTGGTCAGGATCTCCCAGGCGAAGCGGATGGCCCCTTCCTTGAAGTAGTCCCCGAAGGAGAAGTTGCCGCACATCTGGAAGAACGTGCCGTGCCGGGTGGTCTTGCCGACCTCTTCGATGTCCGGGGTGCGGACACACTTCTGGACACTGGTGGCGCGCTGCCAGGGGGCCTTGACCTCACCGAGGAAGTACGGCTTGAAGGGCACCATGCCCGCCGGGACCAGAAGCAGAGTCGGGTCGTCCGCGATGAGCGACGCCGAAGGGACAACGGTGTGACCGCGCTCCTCGAAGAAGCTCAGCCAGCGGCGACGAATTTCTGCCGACTCCATCAGTGGTCCTCATTCCGGTTGTACGAATTCCCGCGCGGTGACGGGGAGTTGGTGGTGGGGTGCGCGGGCCTGCGCGGGTCGAGCGCCGCCGCGTAGGACTGGGGCGGGAGCGCTCGCGCGTCGTCGGGGTCCGCGTCGAGGCCGAGCGCGTCGCCGAGTTCGGCCTCGCGCTGGACCATGCCGGCCCGGACGTCGAGCGCGAAGTCCTTGATCCGGTGGCCCGCTTCGACCGCCTTGTCGGCTGCCTGGGCCGCGAGGCTCTCGGGGGTCAGCGCCTTGAGCTTGCGGTTGACCTTCTGGGTGGCCCACACGCCGGCTGCGGCGCCTGCGGTGAACCAGAACGTACGGCGGAACATCGCTGCGTCAGTCCTTAGATCCGCGGGAACTCCGGCCGCCGCGCCTCGCCCGTCGCGCGGTGGGCAGCGTTCGGCCGACGATCACGGTACGGCGGTCCGGAGCCGGCGGCTCCGGGGTCTTCTTGCGGCCGATCGCCTGGCGCACTCCGTATCCGAAGGCGGCGACCTTGACCAGCGGGCCCCCGAAGGTGGAGGCGACGGTGGAGGAGAGCGCGGAGGCGGTGGAGGTGACTTCCTGCACGTCGGAGGCGATCGCGTCGACCCGGTCGAGCTGGGTCTGCGCGGACCGCACGGTCGCGGAGGCGTCGGACAGCAGCGGAACCGCCTGCTCCGTCACCTCTGCCACCATCCGGGTCGTCGCCCTGAGCGTCTGCGCCAGTCTCACCAGCACCACGGCGAGGAAGGAGACGAGGATCGCCCAGAAGACGGCCACCAGGATGCCGGCCACCTCTCCACCGGACACGTTGCACTCCCTGTTTGGGTCGGGACATGGGGTCGCGAAAGTCGTTCCGCGAGCCTATCGCGCCGGGGCTGCGAGTCCGTACCGCATATCGCGCGCCCCGGGAGCCGGCGGAACAGGTGCCCGGGAATGCGCAAACCCGCCGCTTTCCGCCTCGCGAGGAGACGGAAAGACGACGGGCGGTGCACACACGTGCAGAGGACTGCGACCGGATCAGCGGGCGTAGTACTCGACGACCAGCTGCTCGTCGCAGATGACCGGGATTTCCTTGCGGTTCGGGTCGCGGTCCAGGCGGAAGGCCAGAGCCTTCAGGTTCACCTGGAGGTAGCGCGGGGTCTCGCCGTCCGTGTCGTAGCCACCCTCGCGGGCGACCTGGAACGGGACCTTGTCGCGGCTGCGCTCGCGGACCATCACGACGTCGTCGGGACGGACGCGGAACGACGGCTTGTCGACCTTGCCGCCGTTGACCTCGATGTGGCCGTGGACGACCATCTGGCGGGCCTGGTAGATGGTGCGGGCGATGCCCGAACGCAGGACCAGGGCGTCGAGGCGACGCTCGAGCTCGACGACCAGCGCCTCGCCCGTCTTGCCTTCGGCCTTCTTGGCGCGGTCGTAGGCACGCGCCATCTGGCGCTCGCTGATGTCGTACTGGGCGCGCAGACGCTGCTTCTCGAGCAGGCGGACCTTGTAGTCCGAGTTCTGCTTGCGGCCACGGCCGTGCTCGCCGGGCGGGTACGGGCGCGACTCGAAGTACTTGACGGCCTTCGGCGTCAGCGCAATGCCGAGCGCGCGGCTCTTCTTGACCTTGGGGCGGGACTGGTTCGGCACGAACCAACCTCTCTATCTGTTCGGAATACGGCTTCACCAGGGTTAAGGGAGGTCGCATCCGCAGCCGGGGAAACCCCTCCATCGCTGGACGGGCAGCCGCTCCCTGGTCTGGGCACTATGTGCAGCACGCGAGTGGCCCACCTACCGGTCGGGGCCCTGAGGCCCTTGGGGTGGTGGGCTGCCCGCGACACCTTCAACGGTGCGCGACGCTCCTGGAACACCTCCGGGGAGGGCTCCGGCTGCATGTCCCGTTCTGGTGATGCCGGTACGGAACCGGACACGGGACGCAGCGCTTCGGTCGATTGTACTAGGCCCCGGGCGATGGTGCGGACAGCAGTACACCCGGGGGCCGGGGTCCGGCGGGTCAGCCCTGCCCGTTCAGCCGCTCGCGCACCTTTTCCACCACGTCCGCGTACCGCGCCTCCGCCCCGTAGCGGGTGGGGGTGTAGTACTGACGGCCGCGCACCTCGTCCGGGGCGTACTGCTGGGCGGCGATTCCGCCGGGCACGTCGTGCGGGTAGACGTACCCCTGGGCGTGGCCGAGCTTGGCGGCGCCCTTGTAGTGCCCGTCACGCAGGTGCGCGGGGACGGCTCCGGCCAGGCCGTTGCGCACGTCCGCCTGGGCGGCGGAGATGGCGAGGGTCGCCGCGTTCGACTTGGGGGCCAGGGCGAGGGCGATGGTGGCGTGGCTCAGGGTGAGGGCGGCCTCGGGGAAGCCGATCATGGCGACGGCCTGCGCGGCGGCGACCGCGGTGGGCAGGGCGGTCGGGTCGGCGAGGCCGATGTCCTCGCTGGCGGAGATCATCAGCCGCCTGGCGATGAACCGGGGGTCCTCCCCCGCCTCGATCATCCGGGCCAGGTAGTGCAGGGCGGCGTCCACGTCGGAGCCCCGGATGGACTTGATGAGGGCGCTGGCGACGTCGTAGTGCTGGTCGCCGTCGCGGTCGTACTTCACGGCGGCCCGGTCAACGGTCTCCTCGACCGTCTCCAGGGTGATCGCCTCCTCCCCCTTGGAGATCGCCGCTCCGGCCGCCGCCTCCAGAGCGGTGAGCGCGCGCCGGGCATCACCGCCGGCGATCCGCAGCAGATGGTCCTCGGCGTCCTCGGGGAGGGTGACCGCGCCGCCGAGACCGCGCTCCTCGGTGAGCGCCCGGCGGATCAGTCCGCGCAGGTCGTCGTCGGTGAGGGATTCCAGGGTGAGGAGCAGCGAGCGGGACAGCAGCGGCGAGATGATCGAGAAGTACGGGTTCTCGGTGGTGGCCGCGATGAGGGTGACCCAGCGGTTCTCCACGGCGGGCAGCAGGGAGTCCTGCTGGGCCTTGCTGAAGCGGTGGATCTCGTCGAGGAAAAGGACGGTCTCCTTGCCGAAGCCACCGGTGGCGCGACGGGCGCCCTCGATGACGGCCCGTACTTCCTTCACGCCCGCGGTGATCGCGGACAGCTCCACGAACCGCTTCTGGGTGGCCTGGCTGACGACGTACGCCAAGGTCGTCTTCCCGGTGCCCGGTGGGCCCCAGAGGATCACCGACGAGGGTCCGGCGGGGCCCCCGCCGCCCTCACCCACCAGGCGGCGCAACGGCGAGCCCGGCTTGAGGAGGTGCTTCTGTCCGAAGACCTCGTCCAGGGTGCGCGGGCGCATCCGGACTGCCAGGGGGCTGCTGGACGGGTCCTTTGCCTGGCGGTCTTCTGCGGCTGCGGTAAAGAGATCGGGCTCCACACCCAGAAGCCTAGGTCAGCCCACTGACAATGCGGCCCCGGCCGGGGGGTGCGGCCGGAGCCGCGGGGTGCGGCCGGGGGCCGGGGACCGGCTCAGCTGGTCCAGAAGCTCCACCAGTTCGTCAGGATCAGGATGCCGATGACGCCGATCCACAGCACCGGCGGCACCCAGTGGAACTCCACCAGGCCGCTGCGCAGGGCGCGCGGCGCCGGGAGGATGCGGTGCCTGACGTTGTGGACCGTGACGTAGCAGAACATCACGATCGTGGCGACCCAGGCGAGGCAGCACCACAGGCACAGCGAGCGGATGGTGTAGAGCGACTGGTACTGGAGGTAGGTGCAGAACGCGACGCCGAAGAGGGTGCCCGCGTTGAGGCCGAGCCAGTACCAGCGCCTGTAGCGGGCCCCGGCGAGCAGGGCGACGCCGATGGCGATCACCATGCCGTACGTCACCAGGCCGAGCATCGGGTTGGGAAACCCGAAGAAGGCGGCCTGGTCGCTCTTCATGATGTTGCCGCAGGCGACCACCGGGTTGAGACTGCACCCGGGCGTGAAGTTCGGGTCCTCCAGCAGCTTGATCTTGTCGATGGTGATCACCCAGGCGGCGAGCAGCCCGGCCGCTCCGGTGAGGATCAGCATCCAGGCGAAGGCCCGTCCGGAGCCGATGGGTCCGGCGCCGTCCCGCTCGTCCCGCTGCACTGACGCGCCCTCTGACACGTCGTCAACCGCTCTCGTCGTCATATCGCCGTTCCGTCGCTGCTGTGGCCTTGCCGGGCAGGCTCATTGTGCCGTACGGGGGACGCCGCACGCCGTTCGCCGGACATAAGGAAGGGCCCGGAAACCAGTGGTTCCGGGCCCTTCCCCCCTACGGACGCCCGCCCCGCTCGCGCACGCCCTCCCTGGGTGGGACAGCACGCACGCACGTGCGGAATGCCGGTCAGACCAGTCGGCGCCGGAGCTCCGCGACGACCGCGTCCAGCGCCAGCGGCTCCTGCTCGCCGGACTCCATGTCCTTGAGCTGGACCTGGCCCTCGGCGAGGTCGCGCTCGCCCGCGATGATCACGTAACGGGCGCCCGTGCGGTGCGCGTTCTTCATGGCGCTCTTCAGGCCGCGGCCGGTGAAGGAGAAATCGGTCGCGACCCCGGCCTTCCGCAGCTCGACGACCTTGGCGAAGAGCACCCGGCGGGCCTCCTCGCCGAGCGGCACCGCGTACACGGCAGTCGACGCCGGGATGTCGAGGGTGATGCCCTCGGCCTCCAGCGCGAGCACCGTGCGGTCGACGCCGAGAGCCCAGCCGACGGACGGCAGCGCGGGGCCGCCGATCATCTCGGACAGGCCGTCGTAGCGGCCGCCGCCGCCCACCGCGGACTGCGAGCCGAGACCGTCGTGGACGAACTCGAAGGTGGTGCGCGTGTAGTAGTCCAGGCCGCGCACCAGCTTCTCGTCGTCCTCGAAGGCGACCCCGGCTGCCGTGATCAGCGCCCGTACCTCCTCGTGGTACGCCTTGCACCCGTCGCACAGGTAGTCGCGCAGCGCCGGGGCGCCGACGAGCTGCTTCTGCACGTCCGCACGCTTGTCGTCCAGGACGCGCAGCGGGTTGATCTCGGCGCGGCGGACGGTTTCCGCGTCGAGGTCGAGTCCGCGCAGGAAGGTCTGGAGGGCCTCCCGGTAGACGGGGCGGCACTCCTTGTCGCCGAGCGAGTTCAGCAGGATGCGGAAGTTCCGCAGGCCGAGCGAGCGGTACGCCTGGTCGGCCAGGATGATCATCTCGGCGTCCAGCGCCGGGTCCTCGGCGCCGATGGCCTCGGCACCGACCTGCGAGAAGTGGCGGTAGCGGCCCTTCTGGGGGCGCTCGTAGCGGTAGTACGAGCCGGAGTACCAGAGCTTGACGGGCAGGTTGCCGACCTTGTGGAGGTTGGCTTCCAGAGCGGCGCGGAGCACGGAGGCGGTGCCCTCGGGGCGCAGCGCGAGCTCGTCGCCGCCCTTGGTGGTGAGGGTGTACATCTCCTTGGTCACGATGTCGGTGGACTCGCCGACCCCGCGCGCGAACAGCTCGACGTTCTCGAAACCGGGCGTCTCGATGTAGCCGTAGCCGGAGTTCTTCAGCGGTGCGGCGATCGCCTCGCGCACCGCGAGGTACGTGGCGGAGACGGGCGGCAGCAGGTCGTACGTGCCCTTGGGGGCCTGAAAGGTACTCACGGGAGGTGGTTCACATTCCTCGTCGGGGGGCGGGCGCGGCGTCCAGGTCCCGCAGGTACGGGTTGGTCGCGCGCTCCTGGCCGATGGTCGTCTGGGGGCCGTGCCCGGACAGCACCACGGTCGAGTCCTGAAGCGGCAGGCACACACGGGCCAGCGATTTCAGGAGGTCGGCGTGGGAGCCACCGGGGAAGTCGGTGCGTCCGACGGAGCCGGCGAACAGCAGGTCGCCCGAGAAGAGGATCTGCGGAATGGCCGCCGCCTCG
This sequence comes from Streptomyces sp. NPDC058663, assembly GCF_042716745.1. Taxonomy (NCBI): domain Bacteria; kingdom Bacillati; phylum Actinomycetota; class Actinomycetes; order Kitasatosporales; family Streptomycetaceae; genus Streptomyces; species Streptomyces sp. NPDC058663. The sequence goes on along the minus strand of NZ_JBHXRV010000043.1, from coordinate 48,096 downwards.
GGCAGCGTGAAGGTCACCGACCCCTTGGTATGGCCGGGCGCGTGCGACACGGACAGGTCCAGACCGGCGAGCTGCAGCTCGGCGCCGTCGTACAGCTCCTTGACGTCGTCCGGTTCGCCCACCGTGAGCTCGCCCATGAGCTGTGCGCCCAGCGAGCGGCCGAGGGCCTTCTCGGGGTCGCTCATCATGAAGCGGTCCTCGGGGTGGATCCAGGCGGGCACGTTCTTCGCACCGCACACGGGGACGACGGAGGCGACGTGGTCGATGTGTCCGTGGGTGAGCACCACGGCGACGGGCTTCAGCCGATGCTTCTTCAGCGTCTCCTCGACACCCTGCGTGGCCTGGTGGCCGGGGTCGATGATCACGCACTCCTCGCCTGCGGCGGGGGCGACCAGGTAGCAATTGGTCCCCCAGGCCCCGGCGGGGAACCCGGCAATAAGCACGATCGTCCTCTTCGTGGTCGTCCAGCGAGGGCTCGCCCGCGCGTTTTCCCTTGCGCACGCGATGGAAGAGAGCCTACCGGCGCTGCTCGTCCCACAGGTAACCCATATACGGTACGGGCAAGCCCGGGCCCGGTCGGACGGGAGTCCGGCACCAGTCGACACGTACGAGGAGAACTCCGGTGGTCACCAGCGATCAGCGGCGGCGCCAGCTCGCCAGGGAAAAGTTCGAGCGCCAGCAGCAGCGGCGTGCGGAGCGGCAGCGGAGGACGCGGCGCCGTACCGCCGTGATCGGCGCGGCCCTCGCCGTGGTCGTCGCCGGTACCGCGAGCGCCTGCGGGGCAGGACTCTTCGATGCGAAGGACGACAAGAGCGGAAAGGTGGCGGGCAGCGCTCCCGAGTCCTCGGACGCCGCCAAGAAGCCGAACCCGTGCAAGGAGCCCGCCCCGGGCGAGGTCGCGAAGCTGTCCTTCGACAAGGAGCCCGCGCTCACTGTCGACAAGTCGGCGAAGTACCGGATGAAGCTGCAGACCACCTGTGGGGACATCGATCTGGAGCTGGACGCGAAGAACGCGCCGCGCACGGTCAACTCCTTCCAGTTCCTCGCCTCGAAGGGCTACTTCGACCACACGAAGTGCCACCGCCTCACGACGCAGGGCATCTACGTCCTGCAGTGCGGCGACCCGACGGCGGCGGGATCCGGCACCCCCGGCTACAAACTGCCCGACGAGAACCTGAAGGACTCCAGGCTCAAGGGCGGCGTCTACCCGGCGGGCACGGTCGCGATGGCCAACGCGGGCCCCGGCACCGGCGGCAGCCAGTTCTTCCTCGTCTACAAGGACAGCCGCCTCGCGGCGAACTACACCCCCTTCGGCACCGTCAAGGGCGGTCAGGACGTGCTGAAGAAGATCGCTGATGCGGGTGAGTCCAGTGGGATGGGCGACGGGGCGCCGAACGCCACCGTGGTCATCGACAAGGCGACCGTGACCAAGTAGGCCCGCAGCCGAACCGGGATGGACGGGATGCGGACAGCCGCCCTGCGCGTCGCCTATGTTGGCGGTGTGCAGGGCGTCTTCGGCCCCGCGACCGGACTGTGAAAACTGTGGACGATGCCCGGGGGCCGCAAACCCTCGCAGGCATCATGTGGAGGAGGCGCTGTGAGCAGCGACCCGTGGGGCCGCGTCGACGAGACGGGCACCGTGTACGTGCGTACGGCCGAGGGCGAGAAGGTCGTCGGTTCCTGGCAGGCGGGCTCTCCCGAGGAGGCCCTGGCCTACTTCGAGCGCAAGTACGAGGGCCTGGTGGTCGAGATCGGCCTCCTCGAGAAGCGGGTGAAGACCACCGACCTGTCGGCCAAGGACGCCCAGACCGCGATCGGTCATCTGCGTACGCAGGTGGACGAACACCATGCGGTCGGCGACCTCGCCGCGCTGACGAAGCGGCTGGACGCGCTCGTCACGACGGTCGAGCAGCGCCGCGAGGAGCGCAAGGCGGAGAAGGCCAAGCAGGCCGACGAGGCAAAGGCGGCCAAGGAGAAGCTGGTCACCGAGGCCGAGGAGCTGGCGCAGAGCGAGCAGTGGCGCTCGGCCGGCGAGCGGCTGCGGGCGCTGGTGGACATCTGGAAGGGTCTGCCGCGCCTTGACCGCAAGGCGGACGACGAGCTGTGGCACCGGTTCTCGCACGCCCGCTCGGCCTTCTCCAAGCGGCGCAAGGCACACTTCGCCTCGCTGGACGCGCAGCGCGAGGAGGCCCGCAAGGCCAAGGAGAAGCTGGTCGTCGAGGCCGAGTCGCTGTCGAAGTCGACCGACTGGGGCGGCACGGCGGCGCGATACCGCGACCTGATGACGGAGTGGAAGGCGGCGGGCCGCGCCCAGCGCGAGTTCGAGGACGACCTGTGGAACCGCTTCCGCGGTGCCCAGGACGTCTTCTTCGCCGCCCGCGGCGAGACCTTCGCCGAGCGGGACGCGGAGCAGGGCGAGAACCTCAAGCTGAAGGAGGAGCTCGCCGCCGAGGCCGAGAAGCTGGTGCCGGTGAAGGACCTGAAGAGCGCGCGCGCCGCGTTCCGGGCCCTCAACGAGCGCTGGGAGGCCATCGGTCACGTCCCGCGCGACGCACGTCCGAAGGTCGAGGGCCGGATGCAGGCCGTCGAGCGGGCGTTGCAGGAGTCCGAGGAGAACGAGTGGAAGCGGACGAACCCGGAGGCGCGTGCGCGTGCCGCGGGTCTGACCGGTCAGCTCCAGGACGCCGTCGAGAAGCTCCAGAAGCAGATCGACGCGGCGCGCGCCGCGGGCAACAACGCCAAGGCGGACAAGCTCGCCCGTGAGCTGGAGGGCCGTCAGGCGCTGCTCGACCAGGCCATGAAGGGCCTGGAGGAGTTCGGCGGCTGAGGTTGCCCGGCGGCTGAAGTCGTATTCGGCGGTGACGTCACTTGGCGGCTGAGTCGTTTCGGCGGTGAAGTTGCCCGGCAGCTGAGTCGTTTCGGCGGCTGAGGTTTTCGGCTGGTACGTGAAGGGGCCCCCGGCATCGCGCGGGGGCCCCCTTCACGTCACGCCGGGGGCTACGGCCTGCGCGCCGACGTCACCCGGTACACGTCGTACACGCCCTCGACTCCCCTGACCGCCTTGAGCACGTGGCCCAGGTGCTTCGGGTCGCCCATCTCGAAGGTGAAGCGCGAGGTGGCCACCCGGTCGCGGGACGTCTGGACGGCCGCCGACAGGATGTTGACGTGCTGGTCGGACAGGACGCGGGTGACGTCCGAGAGCAGCCGCGAGCGGTCGAGCGCCTCGACCTGGATGGCGACCAGGAAGACCGAGGACTGGGTGGGCGCCCACTCGACTTCGAGCATGCGCTCGGGCTCCTGCGACAGCGAGTCGACGTTGACGCAGTCCGCGCGGTGCACGGAGACGCCGCTGCCCCGGGTGACGAACCCGATGATGGGGTCGCCGGGGACGGGCGTGCAGCAGCGGGCCAGCTTGACCCACACGTCGTCGGTGCCCTTGACGACCACGCCCGGGTCGGCGTTGGCCCGGCGCTTGCTGCGGCCGTGCGAGGGCGGAGAGCTCTCCGCGATGTCCTCGTTGGCGGCGTCCTCCCCGCCGAGCGCCTGCACCAGCTTCTGCACCACGGACTGCGCGGTGACGTGGCTCTCGCCGATCGCCGCGTACAGCGAGGAGATGTCCGGGTAGCGCATCTCGTGCGCGAGGGTGACCAGCGAGTCGCCGGTGAGGATGCGCTGGATCGGCAGGTTCTGCTTGCGCATGGCGCGCGCGATGGCGTCCTTGCCCTGCTCGATGGCCTCGTCGCGGCGCTCCTTGGAGAACCAGGCGCGGATCTTGTTGCGGGCGCGCGGCGACTTCACGAAGCCGAGCCAGTCGCGGGAGGGGCCCGCGCCGTCCGCCTTGGAGGTGAAGACCTCGACCAGGTCGCCGTTGTCCAGGGTCGATTCGAGCGGTACGAGCCGCCCGTTGACCCGTGCCCCTATGGTCCGGTGGCCGACCTCGGTGTGGACTGCGTAGGAGAAGTCGACGGGGGTGGCCCCGGCCGGCAGCGCTATGACGTCGCCCTTGGGGGTGAAGACGAAGACCTCGTTGCGGGAGAGGTCGAAGCGCAGCGACTCCAGGAACTCGCTGGGGTCCTCGGTCTCCTTCTGCCAGTCCAGCAGCTGCCGCAGCCACGCCATGTCGTTGACCGCGTCGTCCTTGTGGCGGGGGACGTCGGTGCGGACCTTGGAGGTGCCGGCGACGGCCTCCTGCTTGTACTTCCAGTGGGCGGCGATGCCGTACTCGGCGCGGCGGTGCATGTCGAAGGTGCGGATCTGGAGCTCGACGGGCTTGCCGTTGGGGCCGATGACCGTCGTGTGCAGGGACTGGTACATGTTGAACTTCGGCATCGCGATGTAGTCCTTGAACCGGCCGGGGACCGGATTCCATCGCGCGTGCACGGTGCCGAGTGCGGCGTAGCAGTCCCGGACCGTGTCGACCAGGACGCGGATGCCCACCAGGTCGTAGATCTCCGCGAAGTCCCGGCCGCGGACGATCATCTTCTGGTAGACGCTGTAGTAGTGCTTGGGCCTGCCGGTGACGGTCGCCTTGATCCGGGCGGAGCGCAGGTCGGACTGCACCTCGTCGGTCACTATGGCCAGGTACTCGTCCCGCTTGGGCGCCCGCTCGGCGACCAGCCGCACGATCTCGTCGTACATCTTGGGGTAGAGGATCGCGAAGGCGAGGTCCTCCAGCTCCCACTTGATGGTGTTCATGCCCAGCCGGTGGGCGAGCGGGGCGTAGATCTCCAGCGTCTCGCGGGCCTTCTTCTCCTGCTTCTCCCGCTTGAGGTAGCGCATGGTGCGCATGTTGTGCAGGCGGTCGGCGAGCTTGATGACCAGGACGCGCGGGTCCTTGGCCATCGCGACGACCATCTTGCGCACCGTCTCGGCCTGCGCGGCCTCGCCGAACTTGACCTTGTCGAGCTTGGTCACGCCGTCCACCAGCAGCGCCACCTGGTCGCCGAAGTCGCGGCGCAGGGTGTCCAGGCCGTACTCGGTGTCCTCGACGGTGTCGTGCAGCAGTCCGGCCATCAGCGTCGCGGGGTCCATGCCCAGCTCGGCCAGGATGGTCGTCACCGCAAGCGGGTGGGTGATGTACGGGTCGCCGCTCTTGCGCTTCTGACCGCGGTGCCAGCGCTCGGCGACCTGGTAGGCCGTCTCGATCTGGCGCAGCGTCGCCGTCTCGATCTTGGGGTCGTTGCTGCGCACTATCCGCAGCAGCGGCTCCAGCACCGGGTTGTACGGGGACTGGCGTTGCACACCGAGGCGGGCGAGCCGGGCCCGGACGCGGTTGGAGGAGCCGCCGCTGCGGGCCGTGGCGCCGGCCGGTGCGGCCGGGCGGACAGCGGGGACGGGCGCGGCGGACGGGACGGCGGGGGCGGGCGATCCGTTGGTGCGCTCGGGAGCCGGCCCCGGCTTCTCGGCCGGGGGCTTCGGGGGCGTGGCGCCCGCCGCGGCGTTGTCCGGCTGCGGGGTGGCGACTGGCTGGGCCTCGTCAGGCAAGAGCGCTCCTCGTACGGGTCCTGGAGTCCGGGGCCCTCGGTGGGGCCGCCCGGTTCAGGTTCTTCCCGGTCGGGTCCGGAAGGCCCATGGTATCGAGCCTTGGCTCCGTGTTCTTCCTGGGCCGGGAGTCGGTACACGGGGAAGGCGGGTCCCGGGTTGCCCCGGTGACCCGCCTTCCCCTGTGCCCGTGCGGTCGATGCGGCCTGTCCGTGCGGTGTGACCCGGACCGGCCCGTGCGACCGCTCAGATGGTGATCAGAGCCTCCAGCGGGGCACCCGCGAGGGCGGGCTCCAGCTTGGCGCGGCCGTTCAGGAAGCCGAGCTCCATCAGGACGGCGACGCCGGCGACCTCGGCCCCGGCCCGCCGGATCAGCTCCAGGGCGGCCTCGGCGGTACCGCCGGTGGCGAGGACGTCGTCGATGACCAGGACGCGGTCGCCGGGGACGAGGTCCTCGGCGTGCACCTCGATCTCGGCGGTGCCGTACTCCAGCTCGTAGCGCTGGGAGAGCGTCGCTCCGGGGAGCTTGCCCGCCTTGCGCATCGGGATGAAGCCCAGTCCCGCGCGGACGGCGACCGGCGCGGCCAGGATGAAGCCGCGGGCCTCCAGGCCGACGACCTTCGTGGCCCCGTGCTGCACGCACAGCTCCGCGAGGGCGTCGGTGAGGGCGGAGAACGCCTCGGGGTCCGCGAGGAGCGGGGTGATGTCCTTGAAGACCACGCCCGGCTTCGGGTAGTCCGGAACATCCCTGATGGAGCGCAGCAGCAGGTCGCGGGTGGTGTCGGTGCTGGTCATCGGCGCTTCCCCGGGGTGCTGCGGCCACGGCCGGGGCGGGGGCCCACGACACCGGCGGCACTCGCCGTCACGGTGTCCTCGGGGCCCTCGGTGCCGTCGTCCGGCTCGCCCTTGGCCGCCGCGGCGGCCCGCTTGGCGAGGATGCGCTTCTTCAGGGCCTTCATCTGCGGGTCGCGTTCCTTCAGGTCGGCGACCAGCGGGGTGGCGATGAAGATCGAGGAGTACGCACCGGCCGCGAGGCCGACGAACAGCGACAGCGAGATGTCGTTGAGCATGCCCGCGCCCAGCACACCGCCACCGATGAACAGGAGGCCCGCGACCGGCAGCAGGGCGACGACAGTGGTGTTGATGGAACGCACCAGGGTGCCGTTGAGGCTGCGGTTGGCGATCTCGCTGTAGGTGAACCGGGTCTGCTTGGTGATGTCCTTGGAGCCCTCCTTGAGACCGTCGAAAACGACGACGGTGTCGTAGAGGGAGTAGCCGAGGATCGTCAGCAGACCGATCACGGTGCCCGGGGTGACCTCGAAGCCCACCAGGGCGTAGATGCCCACGGTGATCGTGAGGTCGTGGATGAGGGCGATGAGGGCGGCGACGGCCATCCGCCACTCGAAGGCGATGGCCAGATAGATCACCACCAGGACCATGAAGACCGCGAGTCCGGTCCAGGCCTTGTTGGCGATGTCCTGGCCCCAGCTGGGGCCGACCAGGTCGGCGTTGATCTTGTCGACCGGGACGTCGAGGTCCTGGGCGAGCTTCTCGGCGACCGGGGCGGCGGACGCAGTGTCGAGGCCGCCGACCTGGATGCGCAGGGTGTCGTTGCCGAGCTTCTGGACGATCGCGTCGTGACCGGAGGCCTTCTCGGCGACCTCCTTCGCCTCCTCCACGGAGACCGTGGTGGCGGGCGTGGTGAAGAGCGCGCCGCCCTGGAACTCGATGCCCATGTTGAGGCCCTTGAACCCGAGGCCCGCGATGGCGATGACGGTGATCAGGATGGAGATCCCGTAGTAGATCATCCGCTTTCCGACGAAGTCGTAACCGACCTCGCCGCGGTACAGCCTGGCGCCGATGCTGCCGAGTCGCGACATCTCACGCCTCCTTCGGTTCGGTGGGGGCGGACACGCGGCGGGTGCGGCGCAGCGGGGGCTGGACTCCGAGCCGCTTCGGGTCGAGCCCGGACCACTTGTGGCCGTTGCCGAAGAACTTCGTCTTCGCGGCGAGCATCGTCATCAGCGGCTTGGTGAAGAGGAACACCACGACCACGTCGAGCAGGGTGGTCAGGCCGAGCGTGAACGCGAAGCCCTGCACCTTGCCGACGGTGACGGCGTACAGCACCACGGCGGACAGCAGGGACACGAAGTCGGACACCAGGATGGTGCGCCGGGCGCGCGGCCAGGCCCGCTCCACGGCGGGGCGCAGGGTGCGGCCGTCGCGGATCTCGTCCCGGATGCGTTCGAAGTACACGATGAACGAGTCGGCGGTGATGCCGATGGCGACGATGGCACCGCAGACCGCCGGCAGGTTCAGCGCGAAGCCGATGGTCGGGCCGAGCAGGGTCATGATCGTGTACGTGAGGATGCCGGAGACGAGGAGGCTCAGGAGGGCGACGAACGACAGGCCGCGGTAGTAGAGCACCAGGTAGACGACGACGAGCGCGAGACCGATCGCACCGGCGATGAGGCCCGCTTCGAGCTGGTCGCTGCCGAGGGCCGGGGTGACCGTGGTGACGGACTGTTCCGCGAAGGACAGCGGGAGGGAGCCGTACGACAGGATGTTGCCGAGTTCCTGGGCGGACTCCTGGGTGAAGCTGCCGGAGATCTCGGCGCTGCCGCTGAGCACGGTGCGGACCGAGGGTGCCGAGACGACGTTGCCGTCCAGGACGATGCCGAACTGGTTCATCGGCGGCTGCTGGCTCATCAGCTTGCCGGTCGTCTTGGCGAACTTCTCCGAGCCGCCCTTCGTGAACTCCATGTTCACGATCCACATGGCGCGCTGCGTGTCGAACTGGGCTCCGGCCTTCTTGACGTCGGTGCCTTCGAGCTCGGCCGGACCCAGGATGTACTTCTCCCAGGTCTTGTTGTCGGTGGCCAGGCCACACGCGATGGTCGGCTCGCCCGGCTTGATGCCGTCGCCGGCCGCCTCGCGCTGCTTCTGGTTGGTGCAGTCGAGGGCGGCGAACGCCTTGTCGAGCTTCTGCGCGGCCGGGTCCGGAGCGGGCGGCGGTGTCTTCTTCGGGTCCGGGGTCTTGGCGCCCGGGGTGCCCGACGGGGTCGGGGTCGGTGCCTTGAGCGCGTCGGTGACGGCACGGCCCTGGGAGGTGGCGGTCGCCGACGGGGTACCCGACGGCTTGCTCTTGTCCTTGGGGTCGTTCGCCGCGGGCTTGCCCTTGTCGCCCGTGCCGGTGGCCGACGGGGTCGGCTTCGGGGTCGCGGACGGGTCGGGCAGCGGCGTGCCCTGGGTGACCGTCAGTACGGGCCGGAAGTAGAGCTTGGCGGTCGTACCGACCTGCTCACGGGCCTGGTTGGAGTTCGTGCCCTTGGGGATGTTGACGATGATGTTGTCGTCGCCCTGGGTCTGAACCTCCGCCTCGGAGACGCCCATGCCGTTGACACGGCGTTCCATGATGCCGACCGCGGTGTCCATGTTGGTCTTGTTGATCGCGTTCGGCTGGCCGGGCTCGTTCTGCGCCTTGAGCGTGATGCTCGTACCGCCGGCCAGGTCGATGCCCAGGCGCGGGGTGGTGTGCCCGGACGCGAACATCCCGCCGGTGAGGGCGAGGATGATGATCGTGATCAGGGCCAGGGCGCGTCCCGGCCTGCCGGGGGCCCCCGCCGGCCTGCGGCCCTTCTTCGGTGCTGCCACCTTCTCGATTCTCCCTGTCCAACCGCACGCGCGGGGTGTGCGTCGATGCGGCCACGAAGTGTTGTGGAGGCGCCGGCCTCCGCGGAGACCGGCGCGGTCCACGGACCGTGGTGCCCCTCCCGGGTGTCACCGCGGCCCGCGGAAGGACCTACTTCGCGTCGCCCTCGTCGGCCTTCTTGTCCTTCGGCTCGGCGTCGGCGGCAGGCTCGGCGGCCTCGGGCTTCTTGCCGAGGTCGATGCGGGCGACGTCGTCGTCGGAGGTGTCGGCGGAGCCGGTCAGCGACGAGGCGTCGTCCGGGACGACGGGGCTGTCGGCGTCGAGCTCGGGGGCTTCCTCGCCGTGCACGATGCGGTTGTACTCGACGTCGTCGAGGACGGCGCCGATGGCGTTCTTCGCGTATACGGCGTGGACGCCCGGGGCGACCTCAAGAAGGACCGTGTCGTCGTGAACCTCCTTGACCGTGGCGTACATGCCGCCGATGGTGCGCACACCGGTGCCGGGCTGCATTTCGTTGCGCATCTGCGCAGCGGCCTGCTGCTTCTTCTTGGCGGACCGGGTCATCAGGAACATGGCCCCGATGAGCACGATGAAGGGGAGGAGGGTCACGATACTCACGGGACGGAACTTCCTTCGCACGACCGCGTCGGAGGCGGCCTGTATATACGGGGTGGGCATGCCGAACCGGAAGGTCGGCATCGGCGGAGTCTAAGCGAGTCCGCCTGCAGGGAACAACGCCCAGCATCGCACCGAGGTTCCTGACTGTGCGCCGTCCACACCGTCACGCCCCGAACAGACCCGGTTGTCCGCTTCTCCCGGGACCCTGCTGGGGCGGTACGAGACCCAGGTGCGCCCAGGCGGCGGGAGTGGCCACTCGTCCCCGGGGTGTTCTGGCCAGCAGGCCCTCCCGTACGAGGAAGGGCTCGGCGACCTCCTCGACGGTTTCGCGCTCCTCCCCCACCGCGACCGCGAGGGTGGACAGGCCGACGGGGCCGCCGCCGAAGAGCTTGAGGAGTGCTTCGAGCACGGCGCGGTCGAGGCGGTCCAGTCCGCGTGCGTCCACCTCGTACACCTTGAGCGCGGCGGCGGCGATCTCCCGGTCGATGAGGCCCCCGTCGGTCTTGACCTGGGAGTAGTCGCGGACCCGGCGCAGCAGCCGGTTGGCGATGCGGGGGGTGCCGCGGGAGCGGCCGGCGATCTCGGCGGCTCCGTCCGCGCCGATCTCCACGTCCAGCAGGCGGGCGGAGCGGTGGATGACCCGCTCCAGTTCGGCGGGTTCGTAGAACTCCATGTGCCCGGTGAAGCCGAAGCGGTCGCGCAGCGGCGGCGGCAGCAGACCGGCCCTGGTGGTGGCGCCGACCAGGGTGAAGGGCGGCAGTTCGAGGGGGATGGCGGTGGCGCCGGGCCCCTTGCCGACGATGACGTCGACGCGGAAGTCCTCCATCGCCATGTACAGCATTTCCTCGGCCGGACGGGACATCCGGTGGATCTCGTCGAGGAAGAGGACTTCGCCCTCCTGGAGGGAGGAGAGGATCGCGGCGAGGTCGCCCGCGTGCTGGATGGCCGGCCCGCTGGTGATGCGGATGGGGGCGCCCATCTCGGCGGCGATGATCATGGAGAGGGTGGTCTTGCCGAGGCCGGGGGCGCCGGAGAGCAGGACGTGGTCGGCGGTGGCACCGCGTGCCCTGGCTGCCCGCAGCACCAGGTCGAGCTGCTCCCGGACCTTTTCCTGGCCGACGAACTCCTCCAGGTCCTTGGGGCGCAGCGCGGCCTCGACGGCCTGGTCCTCGCCGTCGGCGGCGGAGTCGACCAGCCTCGGATCGGCGTCGGGTCCGGTGTCGTCCCAGTTCATGTACGGATCGCTCTCGGGTCGGGTGCAGTACGCGGGGCTGCCGCGGTACGTGGGAGGGCGGGGGTCAGCGGGCCCGGTTGAGGGTCTGCAGGGCTGCCCGCAGCAGCTGCGGCACGGGCGGCTGGGTGCCTTCGGCCAGGGCTGCCTCGGCCTGCGGGGTGACTGCCGACACCGCTTCCTCGGCCTCGCGGGAGGCGTAGCCGAGACCGATCAGGGCGGCGCTCAGCTGCTCGGTCCAGGGGGCGGGGCCCTGGGCGGCGCGCCGGGTGCCGGCGTGGCCTCCGGTGCCGAGCGGCGTGCCGAGCCGGTCCTTCAGTTCGAGGAGTAGTTTCTGCGCGCCCTTCTTGCCGATGCCGGGAACGGCGGTGAGGGCCTTTTCGTCGCCGGTGGACACCGCGAGGCGCAGGGCGTCGGGGCTGTGCACGGCGAGCATGGCCTGGGCGAGGCGGGGGCCGACGCCGCTGGCGGTCTGCAGGAGCTCGAAGACCTGCCGCTCGTCGTCGTCCGCGAAGCCGTACAGGGTGAGCGAGTCCTCCCGTACGACGAGGGAGGTGGCGAGCCTGGCGTCCTGGCCCATGCGCAGGGTGGAGAGGGTGTCGGGCGTGCACTGGACGGCCATGCCGATGCCGCCGACCTCGATCACCGCGGTGGTGGGGGCGAGTGCGGCCACCGGGCCACTGACGAAGGCGATCATGAGGTGCGGCCTTTCCTGACGGTGCTTGCGGTACGGGCGGGAGCGGTACGGGACGCGTGCGCGGCGACGGCCTGCTGGAGCCGGTTCTGCGCGGGGGCCCGCCAGATGTGGCAGATGGCGAGGGCGAGCGCGTCGGCGGCGTCGGCGGGTTTCGGCGGGGCGTCGAGCCGCAGCAGGCGTGTCACCATGGCGCCGACCTGCGCCTTGTCGGCCCGGCCGCTGCCGCTGACGGCGGCCTTGACCTCGCTGGGGGTGTGCAGGGCGACGGGGATGCCGCGGCGGGAGGCGCACAGCATGGCGACCGCGCTGGCCTGGGCGGTGCCCATCACCGTGCTCACGTTGTGCTGGCTGAAGACGCGCTCGACGGCGAGGACTTCGGGGCGGTAGTCGTCGAGCCACTGCTCGATGCCCCGCTCGATGGCGACGAGGCGCAGCCCCAGCTCGGCGTCGGCGGGCGTCCGTACGACACCCACCCCGCACATGGTCAGCGGACGTCCCGCCGCCCCTTCGACCACGCCCACCCCGCACCGGGTCAGCCCGGGGTCCACACCCAGTACCCGCACCGCGCCCCCTTATTGACTCACCTGTTTGTGCAGGCTATCGGCTCGCACTGACAATCGGGCCCGCCAACACAGTCCCGCCGTCACAGGCCCGGCAACGCGACGGGCCGACGGGAAGGTCTCCCGTCGGCCCGTCGTCGTACCGTCACTGCCGACTACTCGGCGTCGAGAGCGGCCATCACCTTGTCGCTGACGTCGAAGTTGGCGAAGACGTTCTGCACGTCGTCGCTGTCCTCCAGCGCGTCGATCAGCTTGAAGATCTTGCGCGCGCCCTCTTCCTCCAGCTCGACCTGCATGGTCGGCACGAAGGTGGCATCGGCCGAGTCGTAGTCGATGCCGGCTTCCTGGAGCGCGGTGCGGACCGCGACCAGGTCGGTGGCCTCGCTCAGCACCTCGAAGGTGTCGCCGAGGTCGTTGACCTCTTCGGCACCCGCGTCGAGCACCGCGCCCAGCACGTCGTCCTCGGCAAGCTCGCCCTTGGGGACGATGACGACGCCCTTGCGGTTGAACAGGTACGAGACGGAGCCCGGGTCGGCCATCGAGCCGCCGTTGCGGGTCATGGCGACGCGCACGTCGGAGGCGGCGCGGTTGCGGTTGTCGGTGAGGCACTCGATGAGCACCGCGACACCGTTCGGGCCGTAACCCTCGTACATGATCGTCTCGTAGTCGGCGCCACCGGCTTCGAGACCGGCACCACGCTTGACGGCAGAGTCGATGTTCTTGTTCGGGACCGAGCTCTTCTTGGCCTTCTGGATGGCGTCGAAGAGGGTCGGGTTGCCCGCCAGGTCCGCGCCGCCCGTGCGCGCCGCGACCTCGATGTTCTTGATCATCTTCGCGAAGAGCTTGCCGCGCTTGGCGTCAATCACGGCCTTCTTGTGCTTCGTCGTAGCCCATTTAGAGTGGCCGGACATCTGCCTGTCTCCTTCGCGTAACCAATTCTGCTGCGTTCGGCAGAGATCCTACCGGGAGCCGGTCAGGTCGCGGCGCGCACCATGTCGACGAACAGCGCGTGCACCCGGTGGTCCCCCGTGAGTTCCGGGTGGAAGGACGTGGCGAGCGCACGGTGCTGCCGTACGGCGACGATGTGACCGCCGTGCTCGGCGAGCACCTCCACCTCGGCTCCGACGGACTCCACCCACGGTGCGCGGATGAAGACGCCCTCGACCGGGCCGCCTTGGATGCCGGTGACGTCGACGGTGGTCTCGAAGGACTCGTTCTGCCGGCCGAAGGCGTTGCGGCGCACGATCATGTCGATGCCGCCGAGCGTCTCCTGTCCGGACCGGGGGTCGAGGATCTTGTCCGCGAGCAGGATCATCCCGGCGCACGTGCCGTAGACCGGCATGCCGTCGGCGATGCGGGCGCGCAGCGGCTCCAGCATGCCGAAGAGCGTGGCCAGTTTGGACATGGTGGTGGATTCGCCGCCGGGGATGACCAGGCCGTCGACCTCGGCGAGTTCCTCGGGGCGCCGGACCTCCCTGGCCGTGGCGTCGGCCACGGCCAGGGCGACCAGGTGCTCCCGTACGTCGCCCTGGAGTGCCAGGACGCCGACAACGGGGTTGCTCTTCACGGCAGTTACCAGCCCCGGTTGGCGTAGCGCTCGGCCTCGGGGAGGGTGTCGCAGTTGATGCCGACCATGGCCTCGCCCAGGTTGCGCGACGCGTCCGCGATGATCTTCGGGTCGTCGAAGAAGGTGGTGGCGCGGACGATGGCTGCGGCGCGCTTGGCCGGGTCGCCGGACTTGAAGATGCCGGAGCCGACGAAGACGCCCTCGGCACCGAGCTGGCGCATCAGCGCGGCGTCGGCGGGGGTGGCGACACCACCGGCGGAGAACAGCACGACCGGGAGCTTGCCGAGCTCGGCGACCTCCTTGACCAGCTCGTAGGGGGCGCGGAGCTCCTTGGCGGCGGCGAACAGCTCGTTGTTGTCGTAGCCGCGCAGCTTGGCGATCTCGTTCTTGATCTGGCGGAGGTGGCGGACCGCCTCGACCACGTTGCCGGTGCCGGCCTCGCCCTTGGAGCGGATCATGGCCGCGCCCTCGGCGATGCGGCGCAGGGCCTCACCCAGGTTGGTGGCGCCACAGACGAAGGGGGTGGTGAAGGCCCACTTGTCGGAGTGGTTGACCTCGTCGGCCGGGGTGAGCACCTCGGACTCGTCGATGTAGTCGACACCGAGCGACTGGAGGACCTGGGCCTCGACGAAGTGGCCGATGCGGGACTTCGCCATGACGGGGATGGAGACGGCCTCGATGATCTCTTCGATCATGTTGGGGTCGGACATCCGGGCCACGCCGCCGTCCTTGCGGATGTCGGCGGGGACCCGCTCCAGCGCCATGACGGCGACGGCGCCCGCGTCCTCGGCGATCTTCGCCTGCTCGGCGTTGACGACGTCCATGATCACGCCGCCCTTGAGCTGCTCGGCCATGCCGCGCTTGACGCGGTCGGTGCCGGTGGCGGCCTGCACGGCCTTCTCCGCGTTCGCGGACTTCTCCGACTTGGCGGGCTTCGTGGACTTGGACGACTTCGCGGACTTGCTCGACACGGGGACCTCGCTGGGTGAAGAGGGTTCTTGCATCTCCAGGACAACCGCCCCGGACATCTCCGAGACAACCTCCCCGGACCAGTCCACTGCAAGGGCCAATGGTGAGCCGGTGGCTCGTTTTCCGGGACCCGCGCGACGGAGGTGGCACCCGGGAGGCGGGAGTGGGAGCCCGGGATACGTGCCCCTGGGGCCGCGTCAGGCGGGCCAGCAGTGCCAGGAAGCGGCGGGAAGCGCCCGGCGAGCCACACCGTCTCCCTCCGGACGGCCGGTCCGCCATGACGTCCCGGCAGCCGGCCCCGGTCGCGTCCCCGGGCTACCAGGCGTCATGGCGCCGGGCGCCCGGGGGTCACACCCCCCGGGCGGCCAGGGCTCACGCCCGGCCGACAAGAGGCCACTTCCCCTTGGCACCCAGGGCTCACGTCCCCGGGCGGCCAGGGCTCACGTCCCCGGGCGACAAGAGGCCACGTCCCCCCGGCGCCCAGGGCTCACGTCCCCGGCCGGTCCGCCAGCGCCACCGGAGGCTCGTCGTCCATCTCGAACGCCAGAGGGAAAGGGGCGTGCCCCGCCAGCCGGAACCACCGCACCTTGCGGTGCCTGCGCAGCGCACGCGCCGCCCGCACCGAGTCGTTGTGGAACCGCCGGGCCATCGGCACCCGGCGCACGGCAGCGGCCAGCTCCTCGGCGGCCTCCTCGCCGCCCGGCGCCGCCTTCAGTTCCTCCACCTGCTCCGGCTCCCCGAAGACCGCCCGCAGCGCCTGGCTCAGCTCGCTCTCGGCGACCTCCCGCTGCTCCTCCTCGGCCTGCCGCGCCGCGTGCGACGCCTGGTACAGCACGATCGAGGCGGCCGGGTCGAGCACCCCGGACGTCGCCAGCTCCTGGGCGACCGAGGCCCGCCGCAGCAGTTGCGCGTCCAGCGCGGCGCGGGACGCGTCGATACGCGCGTGCAGCCGGTCCAGCCGTCCCGCGGTCCAGCTGAGGTAGAGCGCGATCGCGACGAGAACGACGATGATCCAGATGAGGGTTACGGTCACCCGCCGAGGCTACCCGGGCAGCGGCCCGCACCCTCCGTGGCGGGCGACGCGTGCCCGGCCCGCCGCAGGACCGCTCCTCGCCCCTTGGAAGCCCGCCACCTGTCCGCGAGACTCGTCAGCGCCCGCACCCCCACGCTTTGGAGGGACAACCACCCATGGACAGAAGGAAGTTGCTGACCGCCGGCAGCGGTCTGGCAGTGAGCGCCCTGGTCGCCGGGCGGGCGAGGGCCGATTCCCGCACCCCTCCCGCCGCCGCCCGCATCGCCGACGCCCTCGGCGCCCCCGGCACGGCCACCGTCCAGTACGGCCCCGGCTGGACCCACACCCGCCTCACCCTCCACGACGGCCCCGTCCCCCTCGGCGTCGACGTCCTTGCCCACACCCGCCACACCCCGGTCGGCATCGCCTACCTGCTGCCCGGCGGCGGCCTCAACTTCGCCGCCGACTTCTTCACCCCCCGTGCCCACAACCTCGCCCACCGCCTGTGCGACGAGCGGCAGCTGGTGATCGGCATCAGCCCGCGCGAGGATCTGGCGCGACCGGCCGACCTGACCGCCGCCCTGGGGCAGGCCGCGCACAAGGCGGACGCCGCCAAGGTGGTCCGGGCCGTCGACCGGGTTCTGCGCCTGCCGTACCAGCTGCTCGGCCACTCCGCGGGCGCCGTCCTCGCACTCGACCTGGCCTCCACGGACCGCTCGCCCCGCCTGCACCGGGTGGTGCCGCTCGACACCACGGGCCCGTACACCGGCCCCGAGGCACTGCGCGCCGCGCGGATGCGCGACGCACTCCAGGCGCAGCTCGACAACGGCGTCCTGTACGGCGACACCGGTCTGACAGGGCTGATCGCCCGCGCCCTCACCGACCCCGACGGCCCGTCCCCGGTTCCCCGCCCGGTGGACCCGGCCACCCGCTTCACCCATGCCGGCCTCGCGCACTTCGCGCTGATCCGTACGAGCTCGCTGCCCGGCGACACCCACTGGATCTACACCCAGGGCTACAGCGCCGGCTCCTACACGTTCGCGGACACCCCCGCCGACGACCGCTTCTCGCTCACGCACACACCTCTGAGCACCTGGGGCGAAGCCACCAGCGCACTGGGCAGCGGCCTGGTGCCGCACGCGCTGCTGCGCGACCTGGCGGCGATCTGGGCGGGCGACGACACCACCTACCGGCTCGACTGGGCGGGGATCCGCGCCCCGGTGGTCTGGGTCAACATGGAGCTGGGCCGGGGCGACGAACCGCACGGCGCCGAAGCCATCCGCGCCGGCGGCAACGACGACGTCACGTTCCGCGTGGTCCCGGGCTACGCCCACGCGGACCCGGTGTGGAGCACGACGGCGGACAGGGACGTCTGGCCGCTGCTCACGCCGTAACCCGGCCACGACGCAGCAAAGGCCTGAACCGCGCAAGGGACGCCTGGCCGCTCCCCACGCCGAAACCCGGCCACGACGCCGCAAAGGCCGGAATCGCACACCGGACCCGCCGGGGCCCCGGGCCACCGCACTCCGCCCGCCGCTACTCCCGCCCCAGCCCGAAGCGCCCCCACCGCCCGGCCCGCGGCCCTTCCCCCACCGGCACCGACGCCACCGAAGCGGCCCCGTCCGCCACCGTCTCGTACACGGCGAGGATGTCCGCACCGACCGTCGACCAGTCGAAGCGGCGCACATGCGCGCTGCCCCGCCGGCTGAGCTCGGCACGCCGCTCGTCGTCGGCGAGCAGGCGCACGGCGGCCGAGGCGAGCGCGTCCGCGTCCTCGTTGGCGAAGATCTCGCCCGCTTCGCCCTGGTCCAGCACCTGCACGAACGCGTCCAGATCGCTGGCGAGCACCGGGGCGCCCGCCGACAGTGCCTCGACCAGGATGATGCCGAAGCTCTCGCCGCCGGTGTTGGGTGCCACGTACACATCGACACTGCGCAGCAGCCGCGCCTTGTCCTCGTCGCTGACCATGCCGAGGAACTCGACCCGCGTGCGCAGTTCGGCGGGCAGCGAGGCGACCGCCTCCTGTTCGTCGCCCCGGCCCGCGACCAGCAGCCGGGCGTCCGGGAACTCGGCGAAGATCTTCGGCAGCGCCGCCATCAGGACCGGCAGACCCTTGCGGGGCTCGTCGATGCGGCCGATGAAGCCGAGCGTGCGCCCCTGCCACTCGGGCTTGGGCTCGACGGCGTCGAAGAAGCCCACGTCGACGCCGTTGGGGATGACGACCGCGTCACCGCCCAGGTGCTCGACCAGGGTGCGCCGCGCGTACTCGCTGACCGCGATACGGGCGCGGATCTTCTCCAGCGCGGGCTGGAGGATCGGATAGGCGGCGATCATCGCGCGCGAGCGCGCCGTGGAGGTGTGGAAGGTGGCCACGATCGGCCCCTGCGCCGCCCAGCAGGTCAGCAGCCCGAGCGAGGGCGAGGCCGGCTCGTGGATGTGCACCACGTCGAACTCGCCCTCGTGCAGCCAGCGCCGTACCCGGGCCGCCGACAGGAAACCGAAACTGAGCCGGGCCACCGAGCCGTTGTACGGAACCGGAACGGCACGCCCCGCCGACACCACGTACGGCGGCAGCGGCGTCTCGTCGTCGGCGGGGGCCAGCACCGACACCTCGTGCCCCCACCGGATCAGATGCTCGGCGAGGTCCCTGATGTGGAACTGGACGCCGCCCGGCACGTCCCAGGAGTACGGGCAGACGATCCCGACCTTCACTCCAGCCCCTCCGGCCGCGTCTGAAGATCCGCCAGCCACAGTCGTTGCAGCATGTGCCAGTCCTCCGGGTGCTCGGCGATCCCGCCGGCGAAGGCATCCGCCACCGCCTGTGTCATCTCTGACGCCTTTTCGCCCCGGGTACCTGACGCAGGCACCTCCACCGGCGGGTGAACCTGCCCGCGCATCGCCTTCGGACCTTCGTACCAGAGCGTGACGGGCAGCAGCAGCGCACCCGTCTGCTGCGCCAGGATCGCGGGCCCGGCCGGCATCCGCGTGCTCTCGCCGAAGAACTTGACCTCGACGCCGGACGCGGAAAGGTCCCGGTCGGCCACCAGACAGACCAGGCCGCCGCCGCGCAGCCGCCGGGCGAGCGTGCCGAACGCCGACCCGCCGGTGTGCGCAACGACCTCCATGCCGAGGCCCTCGCGGTACGCGACGAACCTGTCGAACAGCGTCTCCGGCTTGAGCCGCTCGGCGACCGTCGTGAACGGGTGGCCCAGACACGAGGTCGCCCAGGCTCCGGCGAGGTCCCAGTTGGCCATGTGCGGCAGCGCGATGACGACGCCCCGGCCGGAGTCGAGGGCGTCCGTGATCCGGTGGTCGTCGTGGATGCGGACCTCGGCGGCGATGCGCTCGGGGGTCCAGACGGGCAGCCGGAAGGACTCCATCCAGTACCGCATGTACGAGCGCATGCCGGCCTTGGTCAGGGCGGCGAGCCGTTCCGGGCTCGCGTCGGGGACGACCCGGGCGAGGTTGGCCTCCAGCTGCCGCACGCTCTTGCCGCGCCGCTTGGTGACCTGGTCGGCGATGGTGCGGCCGAGCCGTACGGCCACCGGCTCGGGCAGCATCTTGACGCCGCTCCAGCCGAGTCCGTACAGGCCGTCGACCAGCTTGTCCCTGGTGCCTGGCCGCTCCCCCGCGGCCCGTGCACCCCCGCCCTTGGTGCCGCTCACGAGGTGGCCCCGTTCCCGGTCGCGGCGTCCGCCTCGGCCGATTCCCGCCGTACGGTCACCACGCGCTGGCCGAGGGTGACCAGCGAGCCCACGGCCACGGCCCACAGCGCGACCGGCAGCAGCACCTCGACGCCGGGCAGCCCGAACTTGTGCAGTCCGGCCACGCCGGCCGCGACCAGCGTGATGACCAGGCGCTCCGCCCGCTCGACGAGGCCGTTGACCGCGACGGGCAGCCCGATCGCCTCGCCGCGGGCCTTGGTGTACGACACGACCTGACCGCTCGCCAGACAGAAGATGGCGACCGCGCAGAGCACGTTGTCGTTGCCGTGGCCCGCGTACCAGAGGGCGAGCCCGCCGAAGATGCCCGCGTCGGCCACCCGGTCCAGCGTGGAGTCGAGGAACGCGCCCCACCTGCTGGACACTCCGGCCTGCCGGGCCATGTTGCCGTCGACGAGGTCGGAGAAGACGAACAGGGTGATGACGATGGTGCCCCAGAAGAACTCCCCGCGAGGGAAGAAGACCAGCGCACCCGCCATCACTCCGGCCGTACCGATGAGCGTGACCGCATCGGGGCTGACTCCGCGACGGAGCAGGAATGCGGCAAAGGGTGTGAGGACACGCGTGAAGAATGCACGCGCGTACTTGTTCAGCATGGCCTTCCCGAGGGGTCGGATCGCCGAGCGGCCCCTATGACCACCGGCTGGCCCATCGTAGCCACGGTGGCCCGGCCGCACCGCCGGGCACCCGGCCGGACGCCGTGTCCCTACGACAGATGGCGGCATTCGGCCCCACGGCGGAGCGCACCGGGGTATGGACGCACAGTGACCCGAGTGGAAAGCTCGAATGACCGCGGGCGTCATCGGTGCCGCCACGCCGTTGCGGCTCCTCATGTCCGCGCCCTTCTCCTCACCGTGCACGATCACCGGGAGGCCGGACACCATGGGCGACAAGACTCGCGCGACGCACACCCACTCCGGAGCCGCCGGCAGGGCGACGACGGCCGACCACCCCGCGTCGTTGCGGAACGTGGTGCTGGTCGGCCACAGCGGATCGGGCAAGACGACCCTGGTGGAGGCCCTCGCCCTGGCAGCGGGGGCGGTCAACAGGGCGGGCCGCGTCGAGGACGGCACCACCGTCTCCGACCACGACGGGATCGAGCACCGGCAGCAGCGCTCCGTCCAGCTCACCCTGGTCCCCGTCACCTGGAACGGCATCAGGATCAATCTGCTGGACACTCCCGGTTACACCGACTTCGTCGGGGAGTTGAGGGCCGGTCTGCGCGCCGCGGACGCGGCCCTCTTCGTCGTCTCGGCATCGGACGGCGTGGACGGCGCCACCCGGATGGTGTGGGAGGAGTGCGCGGCGGTCGGCATGCCGCGCGCCATCGTGGTGACCCACCTGGAGGCGGCCCGCGCCGATTTCGAGTCGATGACCGACTTCTGCGCCGAGGCCTTCGGGTCCGACGACCCGGACGCCGTGCTCCCGCTCCACCTCCCCCTGTACGGCGAGCGCGGGAGCGACGGCCACGCCCCGGTGGCCGGTCTCCTCGGCCTGCTCCCGCAGAAGATCTACGACTACTCGCACGGCACGCGCACGGAGCGCGATCCCGACCCCTCCCAGCTGCCCCGCATCGAGGCCGCCCGCAACCGGCTCATCGAGGGAATCATCGCCGAGAGCGAGGACGAGTCCCTGATGGACCGCTACCTCGCAGGCGAGGAACTCGACCTGGAGACCCTGATCGGCGACCTCGAACGGGGCGTCGCCCGCGGCACCTTCCACCCGGTGCTCGCCGCCGCCCCCGCCCCCGAGGGCAGCCGCCACGGCCTCGGCACGGTGGAGATCCTGGAGCTGATCACCGGCGGCTTCCCGACCCCGGCCGAACACGAACTCCCCGCCGTCACCACCTCGCGGGGCACGCCCTGCCCGCCGATCACCTGCGACCCCGCGGGCCCACTGGTGGCCGAGGTGGTCAAGACCGCCTCCGACCCCTACGTCGGCCGGATCTCCCTGGTCCGGGTCTTCTCCGGCACACTGCACCCCGACGAGACCGTCCACGTGTGCGGGCACGGCCGCACCCAGGAGGGCCGCGCCCTGCACGAGGCGGACGAACGGGTCGGCACCCTCTCCTCCCCCTTCGGCAAACAGCAGCGCCCCCTCCCCCACGCCATCGCCGGTGACCTCGTCTGCGTGGCCAAACTCACGCGCGCGGAAACCGGCGACACCCTGTCCGCCAAGGACAACCCGCTGCTGATGGAGCCCTGGCCGATGCCCGAACCGCTCCTCCCGCTCGCCATCGAGGCACACAGCAAGGCGGACGAGGACAAGCTCTCGCAGGGCCTCGCCCGGCTCGTCGCCGAGGACCCCACCATGCGGCTCGAGCAGAACCCGGCCACCCGCCAGCTGGTCCTGTGGTGCCTGGGCGAGGCGCACCGCGAGGTCGCCCTGGAGCGACTGCGGTCCCGGTACGGGGTGCGGGTCGACACCGTCGAGCACAAGGTGTCGCTCCGCGAGACGTTCGGCGAGCGGACCGCGGGGCGCGGCCGGCACGTCAAGCAGTCCGGTGGGCACGGCCAGTACGCCATCTGCGAGATCGACGTGGAGCCGCTGCCGCCGGGCACCGGCATCGAGTTCGTCGACAAGGTGGTCGGCGGGGCGGTGCCGCGCCAGTTCATCCCGTCGGTGGAGAAGGGTGTACGGGCCCAGGCCGCCCGCGGTCTGGCCGCCGGCTACCCCCTGGTCGACGTACGGATCACCCTGCGCGACGGCAAGGCCCACTCGGTGGACTCCTCCGACGCCGCCTTCCAGACCGCGGGCGCACTCGCCCTGCGCGAGGCCGCCGCCGACGCCCGGATCGACCTCCTGGAACCCGTCGCCACGGTCACCGTCCTGGTTCCCGACGACTACGTCGGCCCGGTCATGAGCGACCTCTCGGGGCGGCGCGGCCGGGTCGTCGGCACCGAACAGGCGGGCCACGGCCGCACCCTGGTCCGGGCCGAGGTCCCCGAGATCGAGATCGGCAGGTACGCGGTCGACCTGCGCTCCGTGTCGCACGGCACGGGCCGCTTCAGTCGTACCTACGCCAGGCACGAGGCCATGCCGCCCCCACTGGCAGGCAAACTCCGCCAAAAAGAGCAAAACGACCGCTAGTTGACCGTTTTGCGGTAGTACTGACCGCCCAACTCCCTTGCGGCGGGCGGCATTCCGCGCTCCCCTGACGAACAGGACACCACGCCGATAGTCTGTGATCCCAGCTCAGAAGGTGTGCGGCGGCCAGCAGTTGGGAACAGGCGCAGAGCAGTGGATTTCCTCCGCCGACAGGGGCGGATCGCGCGGAAATGTCGTAGGTGAACGGTCGATGGGGGCGGTAGTGGCGGACTCGGGATTCGATTTCTCACCCGGTGCACAGGTACCGCTCCAGGGCGGCGCCGGACAGACCGCGGCGACCCACGCGCTGGCGTCGGCGGCGTACCGGGACAGCCCGGTGACGGTGATCCTCGACGCGAACAGCGACTGGCACAAGTCCGAGGTGAAGAAGGGCAGGCTCTCCCTCTTCGAACCCAATCTGGGCGAGGCGTTCTCCCGGGCCGTGCAGGTCCGCATGCTCGGCGGCGCCCGCGCGGCGCTCATCCAGTCCTTCGGCACCGAGCCGCAGACCGTCGTCGAGCACTGCCTGGCCGCCACCAACATCCGCAAGGCCCGCGACTCCAAATTGACCGCCGTCATGGCAGTCTGCGGCCTGCTCTTCCTGCCCGGGCTGCTGCTCTGGCTGGCCGTCTTCCAGCTGCGCCGCACCGTGGCCGGCGCCAAGGACAGGCGGGCCGGCGCCCTCGGCACCGCACTCCTCATCGCCGTCGCCGGCCTGGTCGTGATCTTCCTGATCAAGCTGCCCTTCACCGGCGTGCTCGGCATCTACCTGCGCGCGATGGTCGTCGCCCCCGTCATCGGCTGGCTCTGGGCCAAGCAGATCTGCGAGGCCACCGCCAAGGACCTGCGGGAGCGCTGGTCCGCACTCCTGTCGGGCGGCGGGATCGGCGCCAAGATCCCCGAAGCCGTCCCCCGCAGCCCCGGCGAGATCGCCGCCGAGAACCTCCGCCAGGGCCTCGCCCGCCTCACCGCCGAGCAGCACTCCAACTCGGTCTTCTACGCCGGCCCCAAGGGCATACTCGGCATGGGCACCCGCTGGGGCAGCTGGCAGCTCGCCGAGGAACTCAACCGCGCCGACCCCGCCAAGGAGATCCACGGCTTCCGCAGCTGGGACGTCATCCGCGCCATCCACGACCAGCTCCGCATGCTGGAGCGCGGCCCGCTGCACACCGGCGGCTTCCCCACCCCCTCGGTCAAGCACTGGATCGTCGCCCCGGTCGGCGAGAACGCGGGCTCGGTCAGCCGCCCCGAGGGCCAGGACGTGGACGCGTACCAGATCAAGCAGCACGAGATACAGCGCATCTGCAACGAGCAGCAGTTCGGCTCCGGCAACCGGCACTACCTCGGCGTCCAGTTCACCCTCTGGGACGGCCAGCTGGTCATCACCATGCTGATCACGGTGACCGTCCTGCACGAGACCCTGCGCATCGAGGTCACCGGACACGCACTGGGCCCGGTGCACCCCCTGTTCACCACGAAGCCGAGCCCCAAGACGGTCACCGTCAGCAAGACGGTCAAGTTCTGGGAGACCAAGACCAACGAACTGCCGCTCATCGACACCGCCGAGGTGGTGCGTCTGAGCGTCCGCGCCCCGCTGACCTGGTTCCCCAACGTGCTGGACCACCTCGGCGGCAAGCTCGTGCTGCCGGAGCCCTTCGGTCTGCGGCACGCCTGGGCGGACAAACCGTGGCGGCACCGCTTCATGGCGGACGACGCGATGCGTGCCGCGACGCCGGTGCTGCGGGTGGTGCACACCGCCGCCATCAAGGTGCTGGAGGACCACGGCGTCGACACCGAACGCTTCAACGGCCGGTCGATGTTCCTCAGCGGCGCGGTCCAGGACCCCTCGCCCCGCCGGGCCGACGTGTACGACGCGTAACGTCTACGGCTGCTCGGGCCACACGTCGGCGAGCATCTTCCGGGTGTCCGCGAGGAGTTGCGGCAGCACCTTCGTGTGCCCGACCACCGGCATGAAGTTGGTGTCGCCGCCCCAGCGGGGCACCACGTGCTGATGCAGATGGGCAGCGATACCGGCGCCGGCGGCGGAGCCCTGGTTGAGCCCGATGTTGAACCCGTGCGCCCCGGACGCCGTGCGCAGCGCCGTCATGGCCTTCTTGGTGAAGACGGCCAGCTCGGCGGTCTCGGCGTCGTCGAGCTCCGTGTAGTCGGCGACGTGCCGGTAGGGCATGACCATCATGTGGCCGCCGTTGTACGGGTACAGATTCATGATCGCGAAGACACTCGTACCGCGCGCGACGATGAGCGACTCCTCGTCACCGTGCGCGGGAGCCACGCAGAAGGGGCAGCCGTCGCCGGACCCGGGCCCGGTCGGCTTGTTCTCACCCTGGATGTACGCGATCCGGTGGGGCGTCCACAGCCGCCCGAACCCGTCGGGTTCACCCACCGGTCCACTCTGCTGCTCCGGCTCAGTCGTCATGCGGAAAGCATAGGCGGCCGAGCAGGCAGGACGGCAGGGAGGGCGGCTCCTGACGGAACCGCCCTCCGCTTCGCGCCGGGTCAGACCTGGACGCGCCGCTCGACCACGTCGACCAGCTTGGCAAGGGCATCGGCCTTCGGGATGCCGTTCTCCTGCGAGCCGTCGCGGTAGCGGAACGACACCGTGCCCGCCGCCATGTCCTCGTCACCCACGATGATCATGAACGGCGTCTTCATCTTCTGGTGGTTGCGGATCTTCTTCTGCATCCGGTCGGACGAGGCGTCCACCTCGACCCGCAGCCCCTTCTTCTTCGCCTCGGCGGCGAACTCCTGGAGGTAGGAGATGTGCGAGTCGCCGATCGGAATGCCGACCGCCTGCACGGGCGCCAGCCACGCCGGGAACGCACCCGCGTAGTGCTCCAGGAGCACCGCGAAGAAGCGCTCGATCGATCCGAAGAGCGCACGGTGGATCATGACGGGGCGCTGCTTGCTGCCGTCCGGACCGGTGTACTCCAGGTTGAAGCGCTCCGGCAGGTTGAAGTCCAGCTGCACGGTCGACATCTGCCAGGTACGGCCGATGGCGTCCTTGCACTGCACGGAGATCTTCGGCCCGTAGAAGGCAGCCCCGCCCGGGTCCGGGACCAGCGGCAGCCCCTGCTTCTCGGCGACCTGCTGAAGCGTCGCGGTGGCCTCTTCCCAGATCTCGTCGCTGCCGACGAACTTCTCCGGGTCCTTGGTGGACAGCTCCAGGTAGAAGTCGGTCAGACCGTAGTCGCGCAGCAGCCCCAGGACGAAGGTGAGCGCCTTGTCGAGCTCCTCCGCCATCTGCTCCTTGGAGCAGTAGATGTGCGCGTCGTCCTGCGTGAAGCCCCGGGCACGGGTCAGACCGTGCACGACACCCGACTTCTCGTACCGGTACACGGTCCCGAACTCGAACAGCCGCAGCGGCAGTTCGCGGTACGAACGCCCCCGCGCGTCGAAGATCAGGTTGTGCATGGGGCAGTTCATGGGCTTGAGGTAGTAGTCCGTGCCCTCGTCGAGCTGCATGGGCGGGTACATGCCGTCGGCGTACCAGTCCAGGTGCCCCGACTGCTCGAAGAGCTTCCCCTTGGTGGCGTGCGGGGTGTAGACGAACTCGTACCCCTCCTCCTCGTGGCGCTTGCGCGAGTAGTCCTCCATGACCCGGCGGATGATGCCGCCCTTGGGGTGGAAGACCGCGAGGCCGGAGCCGATCTGCTCGGGGATCGAGAACAGGTCCAGCTCGTTGCCCAGCTTGCGGTGGTCGCGCTTCTCGGCCTCGGCGAGGAACTCCAGGTGCGCCTTCAGCTCGTCCTTCGACGGCCACGCGGTGCCGTAGATGCGCTGGAGCATGGGGTTCTTCTCGCTGCCGCGCCAGTAGGCGGCGGCGTTGCGCATCAGCTTGAAGGCCGGGATGTTACGGGTGCTGGGCAGGTGCGGCCCCCGGCAGAGGTCGCTCCAGCACCGCTCGCCGGTCTTCGCGTCGAGGTTGTCGTAGATGGTCAGCTCGCCGCCGCCCACCTCGACGTCCGCGCCGTCGTCGCTCGAAGCCGAACCCTTGATGCCGATGAGCTCCAGCTTGTACGGCTCGCCGGCCAGCTCCTCGCGGGCGGCCTCGTCGCTGACCACCCGGCGGGAGAACTTCTGCCCCCGCTTCTGGATGATCTGCATCTGCTTCTCGATCGCCTTGAGGTCCTCCGGGGTGAAGGGCCGCTCGACGTCGAAGTCGTAGTAGAACCCGTCCTTGACCGGCGGGCCGATGCCCAGCTTGGCCTCGGGGAAGAGCTCCTGCACGGCCTGCGCCATGACGTGCGCGGTGGAGTGGCGCAGGATGTTCAGGCCGTCCTCGGAGGTGATCTCGACCGGCTCGACCTCCTCGCCGTCCTGGATCTCGTACGAGAGGTCCTTCAGCTCGCCCGCGACCCGGGCGGCGACGATCGAGCGCTCGCCGGCGAAGAGCTCGGCTGCCGTAGTGCCCGACGTCACCACGCGCTCTTCCCGCTCGGAATCGCGTGGGATGAACACACGGACATCTGACACCGGTCTCTCCTGACTGAGGGGGGTGCGCGCCCGGGGAAGCGGCACGCACCCGAATCGTACCGAGCGACCGGGCCCGCACGCGAAACGGTTATGCCCTCCCCCGGCACACCCTCCTCACTCCTCCCCGCTGCACGCCTCCTCGAAGAAGTCCAGGTTCTCGTGGAGCGCCTTCATCAGCCGGTCCCGTTCCGCCTCGTCGACCTGTACGGGCACCACGCCGCGCGCCCCCGTCAGCCGCCGGAACCCGCCCCTGCGCTCCAGCCGCCCGCCGACCTGGATCGGCAGCCCCACCAGGTGCGCGTGCCCGGCGATCCGGTACGCCTCCTCGTCGAGCACCAGCCGCACGTACGGCACCTCCGCCCCCGCCAGCACCCGCAGCCGTACCGTCCCGCCGCCCCGCGGAGCCGATCTGCGCATCCGTACGACAGCGCCCGTGAGCCGTACCGGCACCGAGGGTTCCGCGCGCAGGTAGCGCGCGCCGGCGGACCGCAGTGCGGGCAGGTCCCCGGGTGAGAACTCCACCGCCTCGGGCCGAGCCGCGCAGCCGGGCGGGGCTCCGGCGGAAGGCGCCCAGTCCAGGGCGATCCGCGCGCCCTCGGAGCCCTGCACCAACGCGACCAGCGCCTCGGTCAGTTCGTGGCTGACCCCGGCCTCCACCGCCGCGTCGAAGGCCTCCATGCCGCCGGTGGCCCGCTGGTAGTCGGTCGCCTCGCGGGCCGCGTGCAGCGCGTGGTGCAGCCGTACGACGGTTGCCCGCCCGGTGCCGACGGGGACGAACGCGGTCAGTCTGCGCCCGCCGGCCCCCGGCCCGACCAGGACGTCCGCCAGTGCGGCCTGCGCCTGTCTGCGGTGCCGTGCCCCGTAGTAGCCGGCCCGGCCCCGGGCGGCCAGCGCCCCGGCGAGCAGCACCTGGCGGGCGGCCGAGCGCAGTTTCTCCTCGGCGGGCCAGGCGGCTGCTCCCGTCACCTCCTCGGGGACGTCCCGCCACCACCGGATCTCGTCGCTGGGTACGGCGAGCTGCACCAGGACCTCGCGTGCGGAGGGTGCCGGGCAGCGTTCCAGGGCGCCGAGTGCCTCGCCGAGGAGGTCGTCGCTGTCGGGAAAGGCGCGTGACTCCGGTACGAGCAGGCTGGTGCCGCCGGGGCCGGTGCCGGGCGGCGTCCAGCGTGCGTAGCGTCCCGGTGCTCCGCCGCGCCTGTGCCATCCGTGCCGGGCGAGCAGTGCGCCGAGTACGGCGGGGTCGACCTGGGACGACTCGGGTCCGCCGCCGCCCCAGGCGCCCACGAGTTCGCTGGGGTGCGGTCGTCCGGGATCGTCGATCGGCCGGTACCGGTGCATCAGGGTTTCCCTCCCGCCCCGACGCGGGTCATGATCTCGCAGAGGGCTCGGTCGTCGAATATCCGCGAGGTGGCGACCCGCACATTGGTCCTGTGCCTGCCCGTCACGGGGTGTCCGGCCAGGTTGATCCAGTAGCAGCAGTGCCGTAGGTCGAGCCGGTCGTGTCCGGCCCGCAGCCAGTCGTCCCTGGTCCTGGGCACGATCATCACGACCAGGATCTTGTGGACCGAGACGGGTGTGCGCGCCAGCTTCACCAGGTGGTCGTTGTCGAGGGTGAAGGAGAAGGCGGTGCCCGGCGGGCGGGGGGTGAGCTGGTAGGTGCACTTGAGCTGCACCTTGATCGTCACTTCGTCGTCGATGGTGTGCACGGGGGACCCGTGGCTGACGTGCCAGTCGATGCCGTTGTCCGGGAACGGCTGGGAGAGCGAGCAGCCGGCGGCTGCCGCGACCGCGTGCAGATAGCCCACCTGGAGTGTCTCCATGCAGGCGGTGGTGGCGAGTGCGCCCCGTGACGGAGGGGTCCGCCCGGGCAGCAGCCCGCCCGGTTCGGGCTGCGTGAGCGCCATGGCTGACGTGTGCCTTCCGGGCCGTGCTGATCGGTTCGTGGCCGGCCGGGACCGGCCGGTGATCGACGGGCCGTCAACTTCCGTTCCTGTCACCTGTGTTGTCTCCGTACGGCTTATGTCGTAAACGGCCCGGGTATCACCGCTTCGGGCAGGGAGCGCACCGGGCCGATCCGTGGAGCACGCCAACTGCCGGTGGAGCCAGAGGAGTAGGGACATGACGTGCTGGTACGAGGGGCCCCTGGCGGCCTTCGACACGGAGACCACGGGCGTGGACGTGGAGGGTGACCGGATCGTTGCGGCGGCGCTCGTGGTGCAGGAGGCGGCGGGCGCCCGGTTCCGGGCCACCCGCTGGCTGGTCAACCCGGGCGTGCCGGTTCCGGCCGGCGCCACGGAGATACACGGGCTCACCGACGAGCACCTTCAGCGCAACGGCCGCTGGCCGTCGCCCGTGATGGAGGAGATCGCCCGTGCGATAGCCGAGCAGTGTGCGGCGCGGCGCCCGCTGGTCATCATGAACGCACCGTTCGATCTGACCATGCTGGACCGGGAGTTGCGCAGGCACCGCGCTTCCTCGCTGTCGCGGTATCTGGAGGCCAGGCCGTTGACGGTGCTGGACCCGCGGGTCCTGGACAAGCATCTGGACCGGTACCGCAAGGGCCGGCGCACCCTCACCGATCTGTGCGCGCACTACGGTGTGGAGCTGGACGAGGCGCACGACGCGGCAGCGGACGCGAGGGCGTCGCTGGAGCTGGTGCGGGCGGTGGGCAGGCGGTTCTCCGCGCGGCTGGAGCGGCTCTCGCCCGCCGAACTGCACACGCTCCAGGCGGTGTGGTTCGCCGCGCAGGCGCGCGGCCTGCAGGCCTGGTTCGCGCGCAACGGCTCCGAGGAGGCGGTGGACCCGGCGTGGCCGCTGCGCCCGGAGGCGCACGCGCAGGCGGCCTGAGCCCGGCAGCGGCGCGCGGGGCAGGGACGGTGTGCGGGGCAGGGGCGGTGTGCCGTCAGGGGCGCCCCGGCGGTGCGGTACTCAGACCGTGTCCGCGCCGCGGGTCCTCCACAGCGCCACCAGCCCTGTCAGGGCGGCGAGTCCGAGCAGTCCGGACAGTGTGCTGAGCACGATCCGGAGCAGGCCGTCCGCCGCGAAGCCGAGGAACACGTTCGCGGCCACGGAGACGGCGAGCAGCATCCACAGCATCGCCTTGGTCATGGTGTTCATCGGGGCGGTGTCTCCTCGGTCGGGTCGCGCACGGCGGTCCGTGCACCGACCACGGTAGGAAATCCGCGGGCGCGGAACGAGGGAGCGGACCCCCCTGCCGGGGGTGGTGCCAGCCCCACCCGGGGGCACTGTCGCGCCATGCGAAAAGCCGGTCCGTCTGTGACGGACCGGCTCTCCCGGGGTGGGCGATACTGGGTTCGAACCAGTGACCCCTTCGGTGTGAACGAAGTGCTCTCCCACTGAGCTAATCGCCCGGGAACGGGTTGAACCATACAGCTCTTTCCGGGTTCGGTTCAAACCGCGAGTGCGGCGGCCAGGGCGCGCCGTCCCGAGCGCATCATCCACGCGTGGTTGGCGAGGAAGACCGGCCGTCCTGGCACCGCCAGGTTGCGCAGCAGCGGTCTGCGCACGTCCACCACCTGCTCGTAGAACGCCCGGGTGCCGTGGTCCTTCCCGAGGCGGGCCGGCCGGACCGTCCAGCGCGCCCACCCCGTCATGTCCCCCGTCAGGCCCGTCTCCAGGACTCCGGCCGCCGGGTCGCGGCGCCGCTCCTGTGCGGTGACCACCAGGTCGTACGGGAGGAACGAGCGGATGCGGACGGTGGCGTTGCGCGCGTCGACGGGGGTGACCGCGCGGACCTGCGGCCACCAGTGCGGGTAGTCCTCGGGGCGTCCCAGGACGTCGAGGACGGCGGCCGGGTCGGCGTGCAGTTCCCAGATGCTGCGAAAGCGGTAGTGGCACCAGTCCATGCCCCCAGCCTGCACCATCCGGGACACCTGAGTACCCGACTGAGTACTCCTGCCCATGACGGGAGCGGCTCCGTGGCTCCAGACTCCCCCCATGAACCACGTTCCGCCGCTCGCGCCCGCCGACGAGCTGCTGCTCATCGACCGCGAGCTGGCTCAGCTCGACGCGCGCCGCGGGCAGTTGCTGCAACGCCGCGCCCATCTGCTGCACGTCCTGCACGTGCAGGCCATCCCTGCGGCGTCCGCGCCCCGTACGCAGTGGGGGCCCGCGCCCGCGCCGCCACCCGGGCCGGCCGCGGCCTCCTCCCGGAGCGCCCAGAACGTGCTGCTGACCCTCGGCGGCATCCTGCTGGCTGTCGCCGCTCTCGCCTTCACCCTGGTCGGCTGGGGCCAGCTGGGCATCGCCGGCCGTGCCGCGGTGCTGACGGTGGTCACCCTGGCCGCCCTGGCGGCGCCCGCCCTGCTGGTACGCCGCGGTCTGGTCGCCACCGCGGAGTCGGTGGGCGTACTGGCCCTGCTGCTGACCGTGCTGGACGCCTACGCCCTGCACGAGGTGGCTTTCGCGACTGCCGGCGCGGTGGCCTGGACGGCCGCCTCGGCCGCGGTTCTCGCCCTCTTGTGGGCGGCCTACGGACTGGCCGTCCCCCGACTGCGCACCCCCCTGCCTGCGGCCGTGATAGCCGCACAATTTCCGCTGTTCCTGGGGGCGTTGGCAGCCTCGGCCGCCCCGCTCGCCCTCGCCTGGGCCCTGCTGGCGACGGCCGCCCTCGACGCGGCACTGGTGGCGGGCACCTTCCGCCGCCGCCTCCCCATGGCCACCCCGAGGCCGGCCGGGGCCCCCGCTCAGACACAGCCTGAAGCCCCGGCCGCTGCCTCCTCCGGTGCACGGTCCGCCGCACCCGCCGCCCCCGCAAGCGCACCTCCCGCCGCATCCTCCGTCCCTCCCTCCTCGCCCGACGCCCGCTCGCCCCGCGGCCGCTCCCTCGGTGCGGTGAGTCACCTCGCCGAGGCCGGCGCGTGGGCCACCGGCGTCATGGCGCTCCTGATCGCGCTGGCGCGCTCCGTCGGCTCCTCTTCCGTTCCCGGCGCCCTGCCGGCGTCCGGGCTGCTCCTCGCGGGCGCGCTGCTCGCCCTGGGAGCCGCTGTGCTGCGTCCGGGGTCCGCCCCCGCTCTGGTCGCGGGGCTGGCCGCCGTGGCCTCGGCGGGCGGTGCTCTGCGGCCCGCGATGCCGCTCGCGTGGACCGTGCCCAGCTACCTTCTGTGCGGGTTCGGCGTCCTGGCGCTCGCGTCGCTGTCCCGTCCGGTACGCGGTTTCCGGCTCGCCCGACCGGTACGGCTCGGTCTGGCGTGGGCGGCCGGGGCGGTGGCCGGGGGCGCGGTGCTGACCGTGCTCCCCGCGCTGACCGTGAGCGTCCTCTCCGTACCGCTGGCGAGCGCCCTCTCGCCGTGGCAGGGCCTGCCGGCCACGGTCCGCGAGGCGGTGGACTTCGACTTCCCGTGGGCGGCTGCCTCCACGGGTCCCCTGATCACCCTGACGGTCGCGGCCGTCCTCGCCGCCGTCCACCGCCGCCTTCCGCACCCGGCGACCGCGTCCGGGGCACTCGTGCTGGCCGCGGTGGCCGTGCTCCTGCTGCCCACCGCACTGAACCTGCCGTACGCCGCCGCCCTCTGCCTGTACGTGGCTCTGGCCGGCGCCGCCTCGGCGCTGGTGTCCCGCACCGCGACGCCCGCTCCGGAGCCGTCGACGGCCGCCACGGCGGTCCGCACCGCCCTTTCGTACGCGGCGCTGGCAACCGGTGCGCTCACCGCGCTCTCCGCGTCCGCCCTGGCGCTCGCCTCGCGGGAGGCCACCTTCGGTGTGCTGGGCGCGCTGCTGGTGGTGTGCGTGCTGCTGGCTGCCCGCACCCCGGCCACGGTGGCGGGTGCCGTCGGTTCGGTCGCGGCGGTGGGGTACGCCGCCGGGCTCGCCCTCGCCGCGGCCGCCGCGCTGGAGCTGCCGCCGCAGCACACCGGGCTGCTGCTTCTCGTTGTTCCTGCGGCCGTCGCCCTGTGCGCGGCCCGGGTCCCGGTGGTGCCCGCCGAGTACGCCGCGTCCGTCGTCGCGCTCCTGGCCGTGGCACTGTCGACGGCCCACCTGCCGACCCTGGCCCTGGTGCTGGCGCTGTGCGCGGTGATCTGCGCCGGGACCGCGCTCCGCCCGGGCCGCGCACAGGCCCGCTGGGTGGCGGCGGCCCTGTTCCTGGCGGCGACCTGGGTCAGGCTCGCCGCGTCCGGGGTCGCCACCCCCGAGGCGTACACCCTGCCGGTGACGGCCCTGGCGCTGGCCGTGGGCTTCGTGCGCCGCCGCGCCGAGCCGACGGCGTCGTCCTGGACGGCGTACGGCCCCGGCCTGTCCGCGACGCTCCTGCCGAGCCTCGTGGCCACCTGGGCCGACCCGCACTGGCTGCGTCCGCTGCTGCTGGGGTGCTGTGCCCTCGTGGTGACCCTGCTGGGCGCCCGGCACCGTCTGGGTGCCCCGCTGCTGCTCGGGGGCGTCACGCTCGCCCTGGTGGCCGTCCACGAGCTCGCCCCGTACGTGGTCCAGGTGGTCGGCGCGCTCCCCCGCTGGCTGCCTCCGGCGCTGGCCGGTCTGCTCCTGCTGGCAGTCGGTGCCACGTACGAACAGCGGCTGCGCGACGCACGCCGCCTGCGCGAACGGCTGGGCAGGCTGGGCTGAGCGGCACGGGGGGGCCGCGCATCTGTGCGCCGCCCTTCCCTGCCCCGCACACGCCAGAGGCCCGAGAGACTGTGCGTCTCTCGGGCCTCTGGTCCCGGGTGGGCGATACTGGGTTCGAACCAGTGACCCCTTCGGTGTGAACGAAGTGCTCTCCCACTGAGCTAATCGCCCGGGCACAGACAGAACATTACCGCATGTCAGCGCGTGCCCCCGACCAGTTTCCGGTCATCGCCCCGAGGTCACTCGTCGATCTTCCAGGGCATCACGAGGCCGAACTTCCAGACGTAGATCCCCACCAGCACCGCGACGACGATCAGCCCGATCGTGGTCAGGATGATGTTCCTCCGGCGCACCTTGGGATCGAGCGCCTTCTGGGCCGCCTCGGTGAGCTTCCGCTTCGTCCAGCGCATCACCAGCTGGGCCCAGACGAACTCGGTCGCCCAGATCGCCATGCCACCGAAGATCACCACCCAGCCGGGGCCCGGCAGCGGCAGCATGATGATGCCCGTGATCACCACCGCGAGGCCGACCACGAAGACGCCCACCTGCCAGCTGAGGTGCAGCGTCCTGCGAGCCTGGATGTACTGCGGCGCCCGCGATCCGAGCTCTCGCTCGTCGTCCTTCACGTCCCCCGTGCCGGGATCGGCCGTCGTCTTCGCGACGACCCCGTCCCGTCCGTCACTCTCCGCGTTCATGGCTGCCAACCTACCGGAGCGCGGCCCCTCACTGGAATAGCCGTACGAGTCAAACCAGGACTCGGCCGTACGAGCTACCTCAAGCGACCTAAAACACCCACAGGGGTTTACAACAGCACCAGAGGTGGCATGTCGATTTCGCCGACGTGCGAATCCCCGAGCGCACACTGAGCGAAAGGCCCTGGCGCTTATGAACACCACGGTCAGCTGCGAGCTGCACCTGCGCCTCGTTGTGTCGAGCGAGTCATCACTGCCTGTACCCGCGGGCCTGCGGTACGACACGGCCGATCCCTATGCCGTGCATGCCACCTTCCACACCGGAGCCGAGGAAACGGTCGAGTGGGTATTCGCCCGCGATCTCCTCGCCGAGGGCCTGCACCGGCCCACCGGAACCGGCGACGTCCGAGTCTGGCCGTCCCGGAGCCACGGTCAGGGCGTTGTCTGCATCGCCCTGAGCTCGCCGGAGGGCGAGGCCCTGCTCGAAGCCCCGGCGCGGGCGCTTGAGTCGTTCCTGAAGAGGACGGATGCCGCAGTGCCACCCGGCACTGAACACCGGCACTTCGACCTCGACACGGAGCTCTCTCACATCCTGGCCGAGAGCTGAGCCAGGTCGAGAGTCGCTCCTCGCCGTCCGACTCGGGGCGACGGCGGGTTGCGGACAACCCCATAGGGACAACTTCATAAGCCGGTCAGCGGCGCCGTCGTCACGGAATCCACCCGTGGCGACGGCGCCGCTGTGCGTTGCGGGGTAGGGCCCGTGCGGGCGCCTCCGTGTGCGAACGGTGCGCTTGCGTGTACGACTAGAGTCGTCCGGCATCGGCGGGCACCGGCCCGCAGCAGGCCAGGGAGCGAACGTGCTGATCCCCCACGACACCCGGAAAGCCCTCGACGTCGTCGTCGATCTGGTGAACACCGCGCCCGAGAGCGAACCCTCCGACCGCCTCGCGGATCTGGCGGCGCTGGAGGCCTTCGTACGGATCCACGACGTGAGCGACGTGGGCCGGCTCGGCGAGGACGACCTGCGGGCGGTACGGGACGTCAGGGCACGCTTCGCGGAGGTGTTCGCGGCGCCCGACCCCCGGGCGGCCGCCGAGCTGATCAACCAGCTGGTGGCGGCGGCCGGGACGACGCCCCGGCTGACCGACCACGACGGCTTCGACTGGCACGTGCACTACTTCGCGCCCGGGGCCTCCATGGCGGACCACCTGGCGGCGGACTGCGGCATGGCACTGGCCTTCATCGTGGTGTCCGGTGAGCAGGAACGGCTGCGGCGCTGCGAGGCACCGGACTGCCGGCACGCGTTCGTTGACCTGTCGCGCAACCGGTCGCGACGCTACTGCGACAGCCGCACCTGCGGGAACCGGCTGCACGTGGCGGCGTACCGGGCCCGGCGTAAGGAAGCCTCCGGCTGAGCGGCGGCCGCGGTCCCGGCGGGGCCCGTGCAGGCCCGCGGCGCCGCGCCCCGGGGATGGTCAGTCCAGGAACAGGTCATGGACCGCTCCCATCATGAGCAGCGAACCGATCAGCGCGAGGAAGATCATCAGCGGCGGCTGGGAGAGCGCGAAGAGGCATCCGCGCGCTTCTTCGGCAGGGGCGGGCACCGGGGATTCGTCCGGGGAGGTCTGGAGCATCTCCGGCCGATGATGACGCAGGCCGGTGGTACGGAATGACCAACACGCCCACTATTGGCGGCAGTTCATGGAATTCCGTGCAAATCCACAATCGCTTCACTGTCCGAATCGCCAGGCTTTCGGGGCAGCCGGCCTCCTTCCGGCGCTATGCGCAGATGCCTCGTTCAGATGCCGTGCTTCTTCAAAATGGCCTCGATGTCGGAGAAGTCCTCTTCGGCGGCCTTCTTCGGCTTCGCCGCGGGGGCGGGAGCCGCAGCGGGCGCGGCTGCCGGCCCCCCCTTGCCCAGCGAGGGGGCCGAGGCCGCCGGTGCCACCGCGTCGCGCTGTGCGGCCTTCGCGGCCCTGCGCTCCTTGCGGGTTCCGCCGCCGCGGCGCTCCACCGCGCGGGTGGTCAGGAAGAGCAGCCAGGCGAGCGCGAGCACACCGAAGCCCGCCCACACCATGGGTTTGAACACCATGCCGGAGATCCAGCCCACCGCCCCGGTCATCACCAGGCCGACCGGTACCAGCGAGTAGGCGGCCAGCCGGGTAGCGGCGAGGAACCGCTTCCGGTACGCGGTGATCGCGGCGATGCCCAAGCCGGCCGCGGACACCGCCGAACAGATGGTCTCTACCAGCAGCATCGGTCCTCCAGCGGTGGGAAGTGCAGTCCCTCCCATCCTGCACCGCCGGACACGGCTGCGGCCATCCTCGGACCCGGTCTCAGGGAGATCTCCGGGGTGCGGCTCCTCCCCAGGTCCCGGTTGGGGCCCGGGGCGTACGACTGGGAGACTGGACCCCATGAGCAACCCCTCTCCCACCGCTCCCGCCGTCCCCGTCGTCCTGGACGTCTGGTGCGAGCTCCAGTGCCCCGACTGCCACACCGCCCTCGCCGATCTGGACGCGCTGCGCGCCCGCTACGGGGAGCGTCTCGACATCCGGCTGCGGCACTTCCCGCTGGAGAAGCACCGGCACGCCTACGACGCGGCCCAGGCCGCCGAGGAGGCCTTCGCGCAGGGCAAGGGCTGGCCGTACGTGGCGGCGGTGCTGGCCCGCACCGGAGAGCTGGGCGAGCGCGGACAGCCGCTGCTGCTGGACGTGGCGCATGAGCTGGGCCTGGACGCCGAGGAGTTCGACACCGCGCTGATCGACGGCAGGCACCTGCTGATCGTGGACGCCGACCAGGCGGAGGGCAAGGCGATCAAGGTGACGGGTACGCCGACGTACGAGATCGGTGGGGAACTCCTCGACGGCAGCAAGGACCAGAGCGGGCTGCGGGAGCGCATCGAGGAGATCGCGGACCGGCTGCTGGCGCTCTGAAGCGGTTGCCGAAGCGGATCCCCGGCAGGTTCGTCACGCGCCGCTAGAGCAGGTTCTTGAAGCAGTTGAGGTGCGTAGTGCGGAAGCCGAGCGACTCGTAGAGGCGCAGGGCCGGGGTGTTTCCGGCGAAGACGTGCAGGCCGAGGCGGGTTTCGCCGTCCCGCAGGGCGACCCGCTCGGCCTGTGTCATCAGGGCCCGCCCGTACCCCCTGCCGCGGTGCCGCTCGTCGACCTCGACGTCGTACACGAAGGCGGCCCATTCGCCGGGGGCGACCTCGTGCCGCCCGGTCCACAGGAAGCCGACCTTCTCGCCGTCGGCCAGCAGATGGCCGACCGAGGTGTGCGCAGTGGCGAGGCCCTCCGGGAGGAAGCGCCGGTCCGAGTCGTCCGCCTTGGCGCGGGCCTGTTCGGGGGCCAGGCCCCGGTCGGTCAGGCTCCGCGCGAAGCTCTCCCGCGACTGCCGCCGCCACTGCTCGTACTCCGGCTGCGTCATGGTCCTGGCCGTGAGCCCGGCGGGGAGCTCGGGGGGCTCCGCGGGCAGGTCCTTGAGCATGTTGCGGCTGCGTTCGACGTAGCCGAGGGCGGTGGCCATCCGCACGGCCGGAGCCGCGTCCGCGGGCACGGTCACCAGCACCTGGTCGCACCGCCAGCCGCGCAGCACCTCCTCGGCGGCGAGCGCCGCGACGGTGCCGCGGCCGCGTCGGCGGTCCGGCTCGTCGATCCGCAGCAGCCGGATCCGGCCCACCGAGGGCCCGAACTCGGGCTCGGTGGCGATCTCCGCGGTGCCGACGGGGCGGCTGTTCACGCATACGTCGTAGGTGCGCGAGCGCGCGCCCCCGTCACTGGTCCGGAGCGGCCCGGTCGGCCGTAGGGTCGTCGTCATCAAGGGAGTTGTACCCGCCCCCGGCCGCCCCGTCATCATGGATTACGGGTCGAGCTCGTCCGCGGCCCGCTCGGCGAAGACGCGCATCGCCTTCGCCGTGACAGGACCGGGTGCGCCGGGCAGCTCACGGCCGTCGACGCGGTGGACCGCCTGCACGTCGCGCAGGGTCGAAGTCAGGAAGATCTCGTCGGCCCGTTCCAGGACCTCCAGCGGAAGGTCCCGTTCCCGGGCGCCGGTCCACTCGACGGCCAGTGCGCGGGTGATGCCGGCCAGGCAGCCCGAGGCGACGGGCGGGGTGAGCAGCTCGCCGTCCAGAACGACGAAGACGTTCGACCCCGTGCCCTCGCAGAGCTGTCCCACGGTGTTCGCGAACAGGGCCTCGGACGCCCCGTGCTCGCGCGCGCGGGAGAGCGCGACGACGTTCTCCGCGTACGAGGTGGTCTTGAGCCCGGTGAGGGCGCTGCGCTCGTTGCGGGTCCAGGGGACCGTGACGACGGCGGTGCTGTCGGGGCGGCGGGCGCACTCGCCGAGCGCGACGATCAGTGTGGGTGCGGCGTCGCCGCGGTCCGAGCCGAGCGGTGAGACGCCTCCGGTGTAGGTGACGCGCAGCCGGCCGAGCGGCATCGGGTTGGCGTCGAGCACGGCGGCGCAGGCGCGGCGCACCTCGTCGTGGTCGGGATCGCGCAGGCCGAGGCCGCGCGCGGAGGCGGTGAGCCTGTCCAGGTGACGGGTGAGGGCGAAGGGGCGCCCCTCGACCGCTTTCATCGTCTCGAAGACGCCGTCGCCCACGGTCATCCCGTGGTCCAGTACGGAGACCTTCGCCGTGTCGGCGTCGGACAGTCCGCCGTTGACCCAAATTTTCATGACCCGGCCCTTCCGCTTGCACTTGCTGTGACGTCGTGGGCACCCGACGCTACCGCGAGCAGTCTGGACGCCTTCAGCTCGGTCTCCGCCCATTCCCGTTCCGGGTCGGATCCCCAGGTGATGCCCGCGCCGGTGCCGAACTTCAGGGCGGGTCCGCCCGGGGCCGCACGGTCGATCCAGAAGGTGCGGATGCCCACGGCCAGCTCGCCGGTGCGGCGGTCCGCGTCGATCCAGCCGATGCCTCCGCAGTAGGGGCCGCGGGGCGCTGTCTCCAGCGCTTCGATGATCTTCAGTGCGCTGGACTTGGGGGCACCGGTGACGGACCCCGGCGGGAAGGTCGCCGCCAGCAGCCCGGCCCACCCCGCCCCCGGGCTCAGTTCCGCGTGGACCGTGGACACGAGGTGGACGAGGCCGGGATGCGGTTCGACGGCGCAGAGCCGGGGAACGGTGACGCTGCCGGTGACGGCGACCCGGCCCAGGTCGTTGCGTACCAGGTCGACGATCATCACGTTCTCGGCGTGGTCCTTCTCGAGGAGGTCCGCGGCGGTCCTCCCTGTCCCCTTGATGGGGCCGGACTCGACGACGTCCCCGTCGCGCGACAGGTAGAGCTCGGGGGACGCGGTGGCTATCTCCACGCCGTGCGCGGGCAGCCGGATCGTACCGGCGTACGGGGCCGGGTTGCCGCGGGCGAGCAGCGCGGTGAGGGCGTCGATGTCGGCACCCGGGGCGATGGGTGCGCTCAGCACGCGGCAGAGGTTGGCCTGGTAGACCTCCCCCTTCGCTATGTGAGCGCGGATGCGGCGTACACCCGCGGTGTAGGCGGCGTGGTCGAGCGAGGACGTCCAGCTGTCGGCGGCGGGCCCCCGCCAGGCGCCGGGGACGGCGGCAGGCACCGGCTCCCTGCGGACGTCGCCGAAGCGGGCACAGACGAGCCGGCCCTCGAAATCAGCTGCCACGGCCCAGAAACCGGCGGAGTCGAGGGCCGCCGGGTCGCTGGTCACGTCGCGCAGATCGGAGGCGACAAGGCTGCCGAAGCGGGCGAGAGAGGGAAGGTCGTGCACGTCATCGAGTCTATGGCGGGGCCGGAGGCGGCACCCGGGGCGGACTCCCATGGTGACCCGGCCGGTCCGCTGCGTGACCCGACGGCCGAAGTGGGTACCGGGGACAGCGCAGCACGCTGCACAAACGCGTTTTTGTACTGGACCGGGAATCCGCTAGAGTTCAACACGTCGCCGGGACACGCAAGTGGAACGGAACAGACAAGCGGACGTAGCTCAGTTGGTAGAGCACCACCTTGCCAAGGTGGATGTCGCGAGTTCGAGTCTCGTCGTCCGCTCGATAGTGGGGGTTCTTCCCGATACCCTTACTGCACTCCTGGTGGAGTGGCCGAGAGGCGAGGCAACGGCCTGCAAAGCCGTCTACACGGGTTCAAATCCCGTCTCCACCTCCAAGCGCGATTAGCTCAGCGGGAGAGCGCTTCCCTGACACGGAAGAGGTCACTGGTTCAATCCCAGTATCGCGCACGCAGCACAACCGAAGATCTGGCCCGCAAGGGCCGTCCCGCGCGATTAGCTCAGCGGGAGAGCGCTTCCCTGACACGGAAGAGGTCACTGGTTCAATCCCAGTATCGCGCACGCAGCACCGGCAGTATCCGGTCCGCATGGATCGTCCCGCGCGATTAGCTCAGCGGGAGAGCGCTTCCCTGACACGGAAGAGGTCACTGGTTCAATCCCAGTATCGCGCACCGCAGTTGAAGCCCCCGACCGCATTTCGGTCGGGGGCTTCTTCATGTGCGCGACGTGCCGGCGCAGGTGACGTGCCGAGGCAGATGACGTGCCGAGGCAGGTGACATGTCGGCGCACGCGGAGTGCGGCTCAGGAGGAGAAGAGCATACGGCCGAAGCCCTTCTGGCGGTGCTGGCCGTGGTGGCCGCCATGGCCTCCGTGACCGCCGTGACCTCCGTGGCCGCCGTGCTGAGGGGCGCCCCAGGCGGGCGCGGGGGCCGTGGGGTACGCCTGCGGAGGCGCGGGCGGCGGGGCCTGCTGGGACCACTGGGTCTCCAGGCGGGTCAACGACTCGAGCTCGCCGTAGTCCAGGAAGATGCCGCGGCAGTTGCTGCACTGCTCGATCTGGACACCGTTGCGGTTGTACGTGTGCATGGGGGCGTGGCACTTGGGACAGTGCATGGGCTCACTCCTCGGGTCGTGGGCTTCCGGCCGGACGGACCGTCTGTCCGACGGGTCCTGAACGTCGCCGGGATGCAGCATGCCCGGTGCGCGGGACTTCACCCGGGGACGGAGGCTTCTCGTCCTTCTCGGGCGGGAGCGAGGCGATGCGGGCGCAGGAATCGATCATCAGCTGCTCGACCTCGTCGAGGGGGCGCTGCTCGGCTGTGGACTTGGCAAGGGCGAGCGCGGCCGTCTGGACCGTAAGGGCCCGGGCAGCGACGTCGAGTTCCGGCCAGGGGTCCCCGTCGGGGCGTACGGCGGGGCCTCCTGCCGCACGGTACGCGGCGAGGAAGCGCTGCCAGGTGTCGGGCTGCAGCAGGCCTGCGGCGTACCAGGCGGCCGGGCGGGCCAGGTCCCAGGCGGGGTCGCCGAGTCCGAGGTCGTCGACGTCGATGAGGTGCCAGGGGCCGTTCGGGGCGGGGTGACGGACGAGCTGGCCCAGGTGGAGGTCGCCGTGGCAGAGGGTGCGCGCGGGGCCGGGGGCCTCGTTCCTGGCCCGGGCGGGGAGGCCGTGCCAGGCGGCGAGGACCGCGTCGTGCGGGCGGGTGGCCCGCATCCGGGCCACCGCACGGGCGGCCTTCGCGGGGCCGCGCATGGGCGGGAGCGGCATGGGGAGCGCGGACGCGTCGGTGCGGTGCAGGCGGGCGAGGAGGACGGCGGTCTCCTCCCAGGGGGCGGAGTCCGGGTCCTCCGGGTCGACGGGTGTGCCGAAGGGCCAGACGGACAGAGGCCGGCCGTCCGTCTTCACCGGTCCGACGGGGGGCGGCAGCGGGGGCAGGAGGATGCCGGCCAGGAGGGGGTGAGCGGCCACGGCGATCCGTACGTCCAGGGCGGTGGGGTCGGCGTCCGGGGCGTGCGCCTTGACGACGAGGGGGCCGTGACGGACGACGGTGCCGTCGGGACGGTCGGCGAGGAGGGTGAGGGTATGGGGGGCGTGCCGGCAGAGGTCGGCTGCTGTCGGCGGGCCGCCGCGGGCGGGACGGTCATTGATGCGGGACGTCGGGGGCCCGGGGGGTGGTGGGTGGGCTGTGGCTGCGGCCAGGGTGGTCAGGACCGTGGTGACGGTGGTGGTGGCGGTCATGGAGTCCCCCGGTGGTTCGGGTTCGGCGAGGTGAGGGAGCATACGGGCCGCACGGGCGTGGGGAGGCCAGCAGGGGGGGGCGGGGCGGGTGCACGGTGGCGTGGGCGCACAGTGGGCGGGCGCTCGGTGGGCGGGTGCACGGCGGGG
Source organism: Streptomyces sp. NPDC058663 (assembly GCF_042716745.1). Classification (NCBI taxonomy): domain Bacteria; kingdom Bacillati; phylum Actinomycetota; class Actinomycetes; order Kitasatosporales; family Streptomycetaceae; genus Streptomyces; species Streptomyces sp. NPDC058663. The sequence goes on along the minus strand of NZ_JBHXRV010000043.1, from coordinate 5,599 downwards.
TGAGGGCGAGGGCGGCCGCTCGGGCGCCGGGGCGGGGCATGGGGTGCGCGGGGCCGGGGCTGTGGGGTGCGCGGGACCCAGGGTGTTCGGCTCCGCCGGGGGCCGCCCCCTTGCCCGCCCGTCCCGCCCCCGGGGGGCGGCCCCGCCGCCCACGGCGGCGGGGGTAGGGGGTCGAGCGGCCCCGCCGACCAAGGGGGGGAGGAGCGTGGGGGCGGCCCTGTCGCGCAAGGGGGCTGGGGGTAAGGGCGCGGGTGCGGGGCGGGGTGGTGTTGTGTCGTACGGGGCCGGAGGGGTCCGGGTACACGTTTGCCCGGACAGCTCCCCAGCTGTCCGGGCAAACTCAGCCGTCCGCCGCACCCCCGTCCCCACGGGGCTGATGGGCCTAGTGCTGTGGTTCGATCCGGGCCGCTCTCCCGGATCGTGGCGCCGCTCAGCGCCCCAGCAGCACACCCACGGACGACGCTTGTGCGACCACTGCTTCCCAGCCTCCGAAGAGGAAGAGGAGCAGGGCAGCCAGGGGAAGGACCATGGCCGTTGCCACCAGGGGGTGGCGCGGGCCGGAGTTGCGTCCGCCGAACACCGTGAGAGCACGGCGGCCGTGGAGGCGAAGCGCAGCGTTGCGGCTGATCGTCCTCGATGCCGTGTGCGCCATGGTCCCTCTCCTGTCGTGTAGGAAGCGGCGGGTGTCTGACCTCGGGGGACGAGTGCTCCACCCACCGCTTGATTTCAAGATTAGGGGCGGGTGCGCACCCGGACGTCATGCCCTCGTACCGAATGTCTGGCCTCCCGGAGGATGACCTGCCGGGTGACGGTCTACTCCCCTGGGTGGAGAGGAGGGTGGAGGAGTCGGGGACTTCCCCGAGGGGGCACCCGGGGGATGCCCCCACGGTGGGCCGGGACTGCCCGCTGTCCTACTCCTCGGTGCCGCGCCGTTCCGAAGCGTCTTCCCTGGGTACCGGCTGTTCGACCAGGGCAAGGACACGGGTGGCCATGAAGCGCGCGGTGCGCACGACGCTGCCGCTGCGGGTGACTTCACTCACTTCCACCACCCCCCTGCGGACCGCCGTCTCGACCCTGCGGCCCGCCCTGCTGGCCACCATCTCGTACGTCCGGGTGGTGTCCCCGGCGTCCACCACTATCTCGACCCGATCGCCCTTCATTGATCCAATCCCCCTTCTGCTGCGGCCCGTTGAGAGTGAGCAGGAGTCAGGGACACAGGAACGCACGTTCCCTGACCGTGCTTCAAGTTTCTCACCCGGCACTGACAACGGATCGATCCGCGAGGGTGTGGCCTATGAGCACACCGCGCCACGGGTACGTAAGCTGTGCCACGTCGAACGGACCGGTCAGCAGTGGGGTGGGGGAGGCTCCACCGAAGGTAGGGGACGGACATGGCGATGATGCGGCTCCGGCGCGAGGACCCGCGTGTCGTCGGCTCGTTCCGGATTCACCGGCGGCTGGGCGCGGGCGGTATGGGTGTCGTTTACCTGGGATCGGACCGGCGGGGCCAGCGGGTCGCGCTGAAGGTGATCCGGCCCGACCTGGCGGAGGATCAGGAGTTCAGGTCGCGCTTCGCGCGCGAGGTGTCGGCGGCCCGACGGATCCGTGGCGGGTGCACGGCCCGGCTGGTGGCCGCAGATCTGGACGCGGAGCGTCCGTGGTTCGCGACGCAGTACGTTCCCGGGCCCTCGCTGCACGACCGGGTCGCCGAGGAGGGCTCGTTGATCGCCGCCGAGGTGGCGGCCATCGGCGCCGCGCTCGCGGAGGGACTGGTCGCGGTGCACGAGGCCGGCGTCGTACACCGGGATCTGAAGCCGTCGAACATCCTGCTCTCGCCCAAGGGGCCCCGGATCATCGACTTCGGCATCGCGTGGGCGACCGGGGCGAGCACGCTGACCCATGTGGGCACGGCGGTGGGCTCCCCCGGCTTCCTGGCGCCGGAGCAGGTGCGGGGGGCCGCCGTCACTCCGGCGACGGACGTGTTCGCGCTCGGGGCGACGCTGGCGTACGCGGCGACCGCTGACTCGCCGTTCGGGCAGGGCAGCTCCGAGGTCATGCTCTACCGGGTGGTGCACGAGGAGCCGCTGCTCGACGGGGTGCCGGACGCACTGGCTCCGCTCATCCGGGCCTGTCTGGCGAAGGACCAGGAGGAACGTCCCAGCACGCTCCAGCTGTCGATGCGGCTGAAAGAGATCGCCGCGCGGGAGGCGCAGGGGGGCGGCCCGGAGAAGCGGCCTCCGGCACAGCGCGCCCCGGCCGCTGACGCGTACGCCGACCAGCGGACCCAGCGGACCACCCAGCAGCGGCGTGCCGCGGAGCAGCGGACGGAGAGCACCGGTCAGCAGCCCGAGCCGCGGGGTCACGGGCAGCAGCCGCGCGGCTCCCAGCCCCGTAACGGCCCGTTCTCCGCGCGCAACGCCGCACCGGCCGGCGGACGGAACACCACCCGGTCCGGGGCGGCCCGCAAGGGCACCCGGCCGGGGGCGCGCCCGACCTCGGGGGGCAGGCTGCGGCCCGCGAACCCGCGGTTGCTGCGGCAGCGGCTCGTGGTGTTCGTAGTGGTGACACTGCTGGTCGCGCTGGGTATCGCCGCGGCGCAGGGGTGCCAGGGGCCGGCCCGGGGGCTGGGGTCCGAGGTGCCGCGTCAGGTCATGGCCCAGGCGCAGCTCCTGTAGACCGGCGGCGGCCCGGGGCGGGCCCCGGAGCCTTGGTGGTTCAGGGACGCCGGGCGCGGGTGGCGTAGAAGGCGACGGCGGAGGCCGCTGCCACGTTCAGCGAGTCGACGCCCGCTTCCATCGGGATGCGGACGTGTTCGTCCGCGCCGATGAGGGCCTCGGCGGTGAGTCCGTCGCCCTCGGTTCCGAAGATCAGGGCCAGTCTGTCGTCGTCGCGGGCGGCGAGTTCGTCGAGGGTGATGGCCTGTTCGCTCAGGCAGAGCGCCGCGGTGGTGAAGCCGGCCGAGCGCATCAGCCCGATGTCCTGCGGCCAGGACCGCAGGCGCGTCCACGGCACCTGGAAGACGGCGCCCATGGACACCTTCACCGCGCGCCGGTAGAGGGGGTCGGCGCAGCGGGGGGTGAGCAGGACCGCGTCGACCCCCAGGGCCGCCGCGTTGCGGAAGGCTGCACCCAGGTTGGCGTGGTCGACGATGTCCTCGAAGACCGCGACCCGGCGGACGGGGTGGTCCTCGGGCCCGCCCGGCCGGTGTGCGGCGGTGAGGATGTCGGTGGCGGCCGGCAGCGGTTTGCGCTGCATGGAGGCGAGGGCGCCGCGGTGCACGTGGTAGCCGGTGACCCGCTCGGCGAGGTCCGGGCTGACGGCGTACACCGGGGCCGGGACCTCGTCGATGACGTCGCGCATGACGTCGACCCACTTGGCGGACAGCAGCATCGACCGCATCTCGTACCCGGCCTGGCGGGCGCGGCGGATGACCTTCTCGCCCTCCGCGATGAACAGGCCCTCGGCGGGCTCGCGGCGGCGCCGCAGCTCGACGTCGGTCAGGTTCGTGTAGTCGCTCAGGCGCGGGTCGTCGGGGTCGTCGATGGTGAGGAGATCGGCCACAGGGTGATACTGCCTTGTCGTGGGTGCGGTGCCAACGGGGGCGGGCGGGCTCGTTACCCGCGGTTACTGGGGCGGGGCGCCGAGGGCGGTGGTGTTCACCGTGACGACGTCGCCGATGACGATGACGGCGGGCGGCCGTACGTTTTCGGCCTTGGCCTTCTCCCCCACCGTCGCCAGGGTCGCGTCGACGCGGCGCTGGGTCGCCATCGTGCCCTCCTGGATGATCGCCACCGGGGTGCCGGGCGCGCGGCCGTGGGCGACCAGTGCCTCGGCGATGGGGGCGATCCGCTCGACCGCCATCAGCAGGACCAGGGTCCCGCGCAGTTTGGCGAGGGCCGCCCAGTCGACCAGCGAGCGCGGGTCGTCGGGGGCGACGTGGCCGCTGACCACGGTGAACTCGTGGGCGACGCCCCGGTGCGTGACGGGGATGCCGGCCGCGCCGGGGACGCTGATGGTGCTGGAGATGCCGGGGACCACGGTGCAGGCGACGCCCTCGGCGGCGAGCGCCTGGGCCTCTTCCATGCCGCGGCCGAAGACGAACGGGTCGCCGCCCTTCAGCCGTACGACGGCCTTGCCCTGTTTGGCGTGGTCGATGAGCGCCTGGTTGATCGCCTCCTGGGCCATGAAGCGGCCGTACGGGATCTTCGCGGCGTCGATGACCTCGACGTGCGGCGGCAGTTCGTCGAGCAGGTCGCGGGGGCCGAGCCGGTCGGCGATCACGACGTCCGCCTCGGCCAGGAGGCGGCGGCCGCGCACGGTGATCAGGTCCGGGTCACCGGGGCCGCCGCCGACCAGGGCGACACGGGGGGTGCCGTCGGCGGCGTGCCGGGCGCGGTGGCGGGGGGCGGCGAGGCTGCCGTCGCGCAGCCCTTCGACGACGGCGTCGCGTACGGCGGCGGAGCGGCGGGGGTCGTGGCCGGTGAGGACCGCGATGGTGACGCCGTCGGAACGTCCGGTGGCGGGGGTCCAGGCGGTGGCGGCCTCGGCGTCGTCGGACCGGACGCACCAGGTGCGGGTACGTTCGGCCTCGGCGGAGGCGGCGGTGTTGGCGGCGGGGTCGCTGGAGGCGACGAGGGCGTACCAGGTGTCGGCGAGGTCACCGTCCTGGTAGCGGCGGCGCTCCCAGGCGATCTCGCCGGCCTCTGCCATGGCTTCCACGGAGGGGGTGGCGGAGGGGGAGATCAGGGTGATGTCCGCACCGGCTGCGATGAGGGCGGGGAGGCGGCGCTGGGCCACCTGTCCGCCGCCGATGACCACCGTGCGGCGGCCCAGGAGGCGCAGGCCGACGGGGTAGGCGGGGGTTTCGGGCGTCGGCTGGGCGGCTGCGGCGTGCGGGTCACCTGCGGCGGCGTGCGCGGTCATGGCGTGCGGCTCCTCGGGAGGGCGATCGGGAGGTCCCGGACGGGAGGGCGACCGCTTCGGCGGTGGAGCGGCGCTGGTGAGGTGTTCATGCGGTGTTGCGCGGGGATCGTGCTGGTGGGGCGGGGTTTTCGGGGCCCCGGTCCTTGGGGCACTACCTTACGGGCGGGGTGGGGGTGGGGGTGCGGTGGGGCAGTGACGTTCCCCGCATGGGCTGGGGGGCGGTGGGTGGGTGGGGTGGCGTGGGGTGCCCCTTCAGGGGGCGGGCTGTGACGTGGTGCGGTCCGCGGCGCGGGCGGGGCCTTCAGGGGCGCGGGGAACTGCGCGGCCGGCCACGGGCGAGCCGCACTCCCCCGCCTGCCCTGGCCGGGCTCGCCACCCCGGGGTCTGGGGCGGAGCCACCCGCGCGGCGGAGCCGTGAAGTGTCACAGTCGGGAGGGGGCGGGGTGGGGTGAGGCCCCGCGCAGCGGACCACTCCGGGGACGGAGCGGAACCTTGGCGGCGGGGGCCGGGGTGGGGCGGGTCCCAGGTGCACGGCTCCGCCGGGGGCCGCCCCCTTGCCCGCCCTCCCCCAAGCTCTCGACTTCGCTCGAGCAGGGGGGACCCCCGCGCCCCCCGGGGGGCGCGGCCCCGCCGCCCAAGGCGGCTGGGGGGTAAGGGGCAGGGGTGGGGGCGGCCC
>NZ_JBHXRV010000042.1:0-83113 GCF_042716745.1 Streptomyces sp. NPDC058663 | reverse complement strand
GCCGCCGGGGGCCGCCCCCTTGCCCGCCCGTCCCGCCCCCGGGGGGCGGCCCCGCCGCCCAAGGGGGCGGGGTAATTGGGGCGGCCCCGCCGCCCAAGGGGGAGGGGTAATTGGGGCGGCCCCCTCCGCCCGAGGGGGCGGGGGGAGAGGTGCGGGTGGGCCTGCCGTCCGCGGGGGTGGTCGGCGTGGTGATGGGGGCGGGGTGTTCGCTACCGGTGGGTGGTGAGGGCGGTGGTGGCTCGGGTGTGGCGGGAGGCGTAGGACGGGTTGACGGTGAGGCGCCAGAGGAGGTCCAGGGCTCGGCACGCGCCCTCGTAGTAGTGCGCCTCCTCGGCGGCGTCCGCGGCCCGGTTCAGCAGGGCGAGGCCCTCCTCCCGCCGGCCCAGCTGGATCAGGGACTCGCCCTGTGCGGTCTGGAGCAGTGACGTCCGGATCAGCCCGGCCTCGGCGTCACCCAGGGCGAGCCCGTCCAGCGAGTGCCGCAGGGCGGCCTCGGGTTCACCCGCGCGCAGGCAGTGTTCGGCGAGCGTCTGCAGCGCCAGCATCTCCGTCGGCCGGTCGCCCGCCCGCTGGGCGAGCGCGGCGGCCCGTACGCAGCCGTCGCGCGCCTCCCCCGGCTCGCCACGCGCCTGCTGCGCGTGCGAAAGGTTGATGCGGCCGATCGCCTCGTCGACCAGATCGCCTGCCCGCGCCGCCAGTACGGGCGCCAACTCCAGGTGCGGGTAGGCCTCTTCCGGTTTGCCCTCCTCCATCAGCACCCATCCGAGCAGCGCCCGTACCCGCGACTGGGCGTCCGCGTCGTCCAGGGCCTCGGCCGCGTGCAGGACCTGCTCCAGCATTGGCGTCCACTGCTCCCGCACCCGCCACAGGACGTACGGCCACTGCAGGAGCCCGAGCCGCCACACCCGGTCCTGCCAGCCGGCGTCCAGTGCCGCGGCCATCGCCCCGGCGAGTGCGTCGCGTTCGGCCTCGTACCACTCGATCGCCTCGGAGCGCGTGGCGAATGGGCGTACGGCGGAGGGTTCGGGCAAGTCGTCGGGGAGCGTGCAGCAGGGGCGGCTGCCGGGCTCGGCGACCGCGTTGGCCGCCAGCTCGGTGTGCAGGTAGTGGCCGACGAGGCGGGCGAGCGGCCCCTCGGAACGCCCGGGTGCGCCGTCGGTCGCCTCCGCGAGTTCGCGCGCGTACAGCCGGACCAGGTCGTGCAGGGCGAACCGGCCTGGCCGCGACTCCTGCACCAGATGGGCGGCTGCCAGCTGGTCGAGGGCCGCGCCCGCCTCGCGCGGGGTGATCCCGGCGAGGGCCCCGGCGGCGTACCTGTCGAAGGTCTTGCCGGTGTGCGTGCCCAGGCTCCGGAAGACCAGCTGCGCGGTGCCGGTCAACTGCTGCACACTCAACCGCAGTTCGGCCGCCACACCCCGGTCCTCGACCGAGAGCAGCGCCAGCCGTCCCTGCTCGTCGGCGAGTTCGGCACTGTGCCGCTCCAGGGTCCAGTCGGGGTGGGTGGCGAGCCGGGCGGCCGTGATGCGCAGGGCGAGCGGCAGCCCGTCGCACAGCCCGGCCAGCCTGCGGGCCGCTTCGGGTTCGGCGGCGATCCGCGGGGCGCCGAGCACCCCGGCGAGCAGTGCGGTGGAGTCGTCGGGTCCCAGCACGCGCAGCGGCACGGACCGGGCGAGGTCACCCGCGATCAGGCCGTCGAGCCGGTTCCTGCTGGTCACGACGGTGACGCAGTCGTCTCCCGAGGGCAGGAGCGGCCGTACCTGCTCGGAACTGCGCGCGTTGTCGAGTACGACGAGGAGCCTGCGGTCCGCGGTGAGCCGCCGGTACAGCGCGGCAGCGGCGGCCGGGGTCTCCGGCACGGCACGCCCGCTCACGCCCAACGCGACCAGGAACTCCCGCACGACCGCAGCGGGTTCGGGGTCCGCGAGCGCGTCGAAGCCGTGCAGATCGGCGAAGAGCCGGCCGCCGGGGAACTCGGCCCGACGTTGGTGCGCCCAGTGCAGGGCGAGCGCGGTCTTGCCGACACCGGGCGGTCCGGTGACGAGCACGATCGGTGCCTCCCCCTCCCCCACGGCGTCCCCGACGGCGGCCAGCTCGCCCCTCCGGCCGAGGAATCCGCGCGGATTGCGCGGCAGCAACTCCGGCACGGTGTACGGGACGTGCGCGGTGGAGGAGTCCGGGCGGGGTGCGGGAACGGGGATGGGTACGGGGTCGGCGCCCGGTGCGGCTACAGGGCCGGCCGCGGAGCCGGAGTCTGTGGTGCCGTCGGCCGGTGCACCGCCGCCGGCCCGCCCGTCGCCGCCGGCCGTGGCGGGCGAGCCGGTCCGGGCCGGGGGTGCGGACGGTGCGCGGCCGGGGAGTCCGGCGGCGGGTGGCGTGGCGGAGCCGGGGGCCGTGGTCGCGTGCCGGGGCGTGGGTGCCGCCGGTACGGGCGGGAACGGGCTGCCGGGTGGTGGCGTCCGGCGATCCGGAGCATGGGGCTCCGTCGCGGGGCGGTCGTCGGCGTGGGGCGCCGGTCCGGGCCGGTCCGGACCATGCGAGGCAGCGGGGCAGTCGTCGGCGTGACGCGCCGGTCCGGTCCGGTCCGGACCATGCGAGGCAGCGGGGCAGTCGTCGGCATGGGGTGATGTGCCGGGCCGGTCTTCGGCGTGGGGTCCTGTCACGGGCTGGTCCGGGGCATCGGGCGCCGTGCCGGTCCGGCCCGGGGCGTGGTGTCCCGCCGCGGGTCCGTCGGCGGTCGCGCGGTGTCCGGGTGCCCGGTACTCGGGTGATCTGTGGGCGGCACCGTCCGCGCGGGTTTCCGCACGGGTGCCGCGCGGCACGGGGGCGGGTTGGCCGTCGCCCTGGAGGATCGCCCCGTACGCGTCCTGGAGCGCGCGGCCCGGGTCCACCCCCAGTTCGTCCGCGAGGAGCCGGCGGGTGCGGTGGTACCAGTCCAGCGCGTCGGACTGCCGGCCCGCCCGGTACAGCGCCAGCATCAGCGCCGCCGCCAGCGTCTCGCGCATCGGGTGGGCGACCGCCTCGGTGCGCAGTACCGCCGCCGCCCGGCCGTGCTCGCCCAGCTTCCCGTACGCCTCGGCCAGGTTCTCGACCGTGACCAGGCGGGTTTCCTCCAAGGCGTGGGCGGCCGCCGCCAGCGGCTCGGAGGCGACGGTTCCGGTCAGTGCGGGGCCGCGCCACAGGGCGAGCGCCTCACGCAGCATCAGTACCGCGTCCGTCGGCTGCCGCTGCCGCTTGGCGAGCTGTACGAGTTCCTCGAAGCGGTGCGCGTCCAGCAGCGATTCCGACATCTGGAGGACGTACGCCCGCCCGCGGGTGGCGAGTTCGACGCCGTACGCCGCCGCTTCGCCGTCGTTGAGCAGCGCCCGCAGCCGGGAGACATGGCCCTGGACGACGGTACGTGCGTGGGCGGGCGGGGCCTCGTCCCAGATGGTGTCGATGAGCTGGTCGACGGGAACGGCCGTGTTGGGCCGCAGCAGGAGTGCGGCCAGGACGCTGCGGCGCTTGGCCGGGCCCAGCGGGAGCTCTCCGGTTTCGGTGGCGACGGACACCGCGCCGAGCAGCCGGAATTCCACTGGCGCCTCCCCCTGCGAACCCTCTGAGCTCTGTGTTTCGTGCGTTCCCGGGTCAGGGGGAACCAAGGGGTCAGCCTACCGGGGGAGGCGCCTTCGGCCCGGGGGGAGCGGAGTGTGAGCCGTCACTCGTCGCGCGTCCTACTCGTAGTGCCGGTAGCGCTCCTCGGTGACGCCGTCGCCGCCGACGGGCGGGGCACCCATGCCCCTGCGCCGCTTGAGGATGCTGGTGAAGACCACGATGCCGATGATGCCGACGAGCATCATGATCACCCCGACCAGGTCGAGGTTGACACTGTCCATTTCCCAGTCGGTGGCGAAGGTCAGGATGGCCCCCACCGCGACGAGGACGATGCAGCCGCCCAAGCCCATTTCAGTTCGCCTCCGAAGATGATCGCCCGGGGCCGTTCCGGCCCTTTGCGTGCACAGGTCGCGTACCCGGGGCCGGAACAGCCATGCGTGGAGGCGGAGTTCACCCTTCCAGGAATGCGGTCAGCGCGTTGGCCAGCAGGTAGGGGTCCTCGGCGCCGCACAGCTCGCGGGCGCTGTGCATGGAGAGGATCGCGACGCCGATGTCCACGGTCTGGATGCCGTGCCTTGCGGCGGTGATGGGTCCGATGGTGGTGCCGCAGGGCATCGAGTTGTTCGACACGAAGGTCTGCCACGGCACGTCGGCCTTCTCGCAGGCCGCGGCGAACACCGCGCGGCCGGAGCCGTCGGTCGCGTACCGCTGGTTCACGTTGACCTTGAGGATGGGGCCGCCGTTGGCGCGCGGGTGGTGCGTGGGGTCGTGCCGCTCGGTGTAGTTGGGGTGGACGGCGTGCCCGGTGTCGGAGGACAGACAGATGCTTCCGGCGAAGGCGCGCGCCCGGTCCTCGTACGTACCGCCGCGGGAGAAGACGGAGCGCTCCAGCACGTTGCCGAGCAGCGGGCCGTCGGCGCCGGTGTCGGACTGGGAGCCGTTCTCCTCGTGGTCGAAGGCGGCGAGCACGGGGATGTACGGGAGCGTGAGGCCGCCGCTCGCCTCGGCGTTCGCGACGGCGGCCAGGGCGGCGACGCTCGCGTGCACGGAGAGCAGGTTGTCCATCCGGGGGCCGGCGACGAGCTCCTCGTCGCGGCCGAGGTAGGAGGGCGGCTCGATGGCGTGCGGCATCAGGTCCCAGCCCGCCACGTCCTGCGCGTCGATGCCCGCCTCCTGGGCGACGTACGCGATGAGGTCGCCCTCGTGCACCTCGCCCAGGCCCCAGATGGGCTGCATGTGGCGCTGCTTGTCCAGCTTGAGGCCGTCGTTGGCGCTGCGGTCGAGGTGGATGGCGAGCTGGGGGACGCGCAGCAGGGCGCGGTCGATGTTGACCAGCCGGTGGGAGCCGTCGCGCAGCGTCAGCCGTCCTGCCAGGCCGAGGTCGCGGTCGAGCCAGGTGTTGAGCAGGGTGCCGCCGTAGACCTCGACGGCGACCTGCCGCCAGCCCTGGTTCCCGGAGTCCGGCACGGGCTTGACCCGCAGGTTCGGCGAGTCGGTGTGCCCGCCGACGATGCGGAACGGGGTGTGTGCCCGGGCGCCCTCGGGCACGTACCAGGCGACGATGGCGCCACCGCGCAGGACGTACTTGCCGCCCTTCGACCCGTCCCAGGCGTCGGTCTCGGCGACCTGGCGGAAGCCGGCCTTCTCCAGCCGCTCGGCCGCGGTGGCCACGGCGTGGTACGGCGAGGGGCCGGCCGTGAGGAAGGACATCAGGTCGTCGGTGTGGCCGCGATCGAATCGGGCTGCGGTGCTGCTCATACGGTCAGCGTAACGAGCCCGCCCCGCTGCCCCGGCGGCCGTGGGCACGGGCGAAGGCGAAGGCACGGGCGCGCGACGGCGAAGGCACGGTCCCGGGCCCGCGCTCCGGTCACAGCCCCGGCGGCCGTTCGAAGCGCCTGCGCAGTGGCATCCTCCGGTCGCCCCTGGGCACCCGCGGCAGCATCTGCGGAGTTCCCGCCGCGCGCTGCGCCTGCCGCCTGCGCCCGGCGCAGAAGATGCACTCCTCGCCGGGCGGCGCGTCCGGATCCACGGGGGCGCCCGGGTGCTGGGTGCAGCCCGAGGAGTTGCGCGGCCGGGACAGCTCCCTGGCCAGTACGAACGCCCGGTGCAGTTCCTTGGCCAACGCCGCGAACTCGTCGGGGGCCGACGAGGTGCCCAGGTTGAAGGACCGCTCGTTGACCAGGGAGAACTGCGACTTCAGCGCGGACAGCGTGGCCCTGGGGGCCGATCCGTCCGGCAGCCGGGGCCGCTCCTCCGCGGGGCTGGGCGCGCCGCGCTCGGTGAGCCGCCTGCGGTGGTTGCACAGCAGGCAGCGGCCCCAACCGTCGGGCGCGGCCGGGTCCACCGCCCCGTCGGGATGCTCCTTGCAGCCGGTGACGTTGCGTGCGGGGGCCAGGTCCGATGCCGTGCGGTAGGCCCCGTACAGCGAGTCGGCGACGGGTTCGTACTCGGCGGGGTGGGCGCCGTCGTACATCTCCGTCACCAGGTCGTTCGCCGAGCCCAGCCTGCTGCGCAGCTCCTGCAGCGCGTACGGCAGCCCGGCGGGGACGGAGTACCCCTTGCCCTGCGATTCCTGTCCAGCCATACGACCAAGCCTCGCACGCACCACTGACAACGGGCCGGACCGCTCCCCTGCGAAGGGGAACGATCCGGCCCGTACAAGGCTCCGAGCGGCCTGCGGGAGCTGAATCCCTGCGCTGCCTCCGGGAGCTGCGTCCCGGGCCTCCGGGAGCTGTGCCCCGCGCGGCCTGCGGGAGCTGCGTCCCGGCCTGCGGGAGCTGTGTCCCGAGCGGCCCGAGAGCGTTCAGGAACGCCCGGCCCGAGGGCGTTCTAGAACGCGGCCTCGTCCAGCTCCATCAGCGAGTTGTCCACGGCCTCGGCCTTGGCCCGCTCCACGCCCACGCCCGGCAGCACGTTCGCCGCGAAGTACTTCGCCGCCGCGATCTTGCCGGTGTAGAAGGGGACGTCCTTCGCCGAAGCGGTCGCCAGCTTCTCGGCGGCGACGGCCGCACCGCGCAGCAGCAGGTAACCGACGACCACGTCACCGGAGGCCATCAGCAGCCGGGTCGTGTTCAGACCCACCTTGTAGATGGACTTGACGTCCTTCTCGGTGCCCGCGAGGTCCGTCAGCATGGTGCCGACGATGGCCTCCAGGTCGACGGCGGCCTTCGCCAGCTGCTCCCGCGCGCCCGCCAGCTCCTCGCCGCCGGTGCCCACCGCGAGGAACTTCTTGATCTCCTCGGCGAGCTGGTTCAGCGCCGCGCCCTGGTTGCGGACGATCTTCCGGAAGAAGAAGTCCTGGCCCTGGATGGCGGTCGTGCCCTCGTACAGGGTGTCGATCTTGGCGTCCCGGATGTACTGCTCGATCGGGTACTCCTGGAGGTACCCGGAGCCGCCGAACGTCTGGAGCGACTGCGCCAGCTGCTCGTAGGACTTCTCCGAGCCGTAGCCCTTCACGATCGGCAGCAGCAGGTCGTTCAGCGCGATCTCGGCCTTGGCGTCCTCGCCGTTGGCCTCCTTCAGCGCGATCTCGTCCTGGACGGACGCGGTGTGCAGCACCAGCGCGCGCATGCCCTCGGAGTACGCCTTCTGCTCCATGAGCGCGCGGCGGACGTCCGGGTGGTGCGTGATGGTGACCTTGGGCGCGGCCTTGTCCATGAAGTTGGCCAGGTCGGTGCCCTGCACGCGCTCCTTGGCGTACTCCAGCGCGTTCAGGTAGCCGGTGGAGAGGGTGGCGATGGCCTTCGTGCCGACCATCATCCGGGCGAACTCGATGATCATGAACATCTGGCGGATGCCGTCGTGCTTGTCACCGATCAGCCAGCCCTTGGCGGGGTGCTGGTCGCCGAAGGTCATCTCGCACGTGTTGGACGCCTTGAGGCCCATCTTGTGCTCGACGTTCGTCGCGTACACACCGTTGCGCTCGCCGAGCTCGCCGGTCTCCCAGTCGAAGTTGTACTTCGGTACGAGGAAGAGGGAGAGGCCCTTGGTGCCGGGGCCCGCACCCTCGGGGCGCGCGAGGACGTAGTGGAGGATGTTCTCCGACATGTCGTGCTCGCCGGACGTGATGAAGCGCTTCACGCCCTCGATGTGCCAGGAGCCGTCCTCCTGCTGGACCGCCTTGGTGCGGCCGGCGCCGACGTCCGAACCGGCGTCCGGCTCGGTCAGCACCATCGTCGAGCCCCACTGCTTCTCGACGGCGATCTGCGCGACCTTCTTCTGCGCCTCGTTGCCCTCCTCGTGGAGGATGCCGGCGAAGGCCGGGCCGGAGGAGTACATCCACACGGCCGGGTTGGCGCCGAGCAGCAGCTCCGCGTACGCCCAGATCAGCGAGCGCGGGGAGGTCGTGCCGCCGATCTCCTCCGGCAGGCCGAGCCGCCAGTACTCGCTGTCCATGAAGGCCTGGTAGCTCTTCTTGAAGGACGCGGGTACGGGTGCGGTGTTGGTGGCCGGGTCGAAGACCGGCGGGTTGCGGTCGGCGTCCTCGAAGGAGGCGGCCAGCTCGTTCTCGGCGAGGCGGCGCAGCTCGTCCAGGATGCTCTTGGCGGTCTCGACGTCCATCTCCGCGAACGGGCCGGTGCCGTACAGCTTGTCGCGGCCGAGCACCTCGAAGAGGTTGAACTCGATGTCCCGGAGATTCGACTTGTAGTGCCCCATGGCGACGGCTCCGTATAGCTCGGGGAGGCAGGATCCTCGTAACGACTACCAGCAAGTAGCTACCAGCATGCTACCCGTCGGTAATAAGTCGCAACCCTTGGCGCCCGGATGTGACGAGTCTTAAATGGGGGCCGGGTCGCCGGAAGGGCCACTCGGGCCCCGGCGGACCCCGTGCGCGCACTACTCTTTCCCGCATGTATGGCTACGAGCAGAACCCGGGCGCACAGCAGGGTTACGCCCCGCCCGGTGGGGCCCAGCAGGGCTACGCCCCGCCGCAGCCGCCGCCCCACCAGGGCGGTCACCCGGGGGGCCACCAGTCCGGGCACCCGGGGGTCTATGCGGAACAGCCGCTCTACCCCGAGCCCTCGCCGCCGTCCCTGGGGGACGCGGTGCGCGCCTTCACCACCGGGACGCTGTCTGCCGAGGACTTCCAGCAGATCTTCGCCTCCTCCAAGGTCTACTGCCCGCGCGGCGACGGCCCCGGCTTCCTGGCGCTGCACAACACGCAGCACCCGGTGATCCCGATGTTCACCACGCTCAAGGAGCTGCGGAAGTACGCGGGCAAGGAGTCCAAGTACTTCGTGATCACCGGAGCCGAGGTCATCGACCTGCTGCCGACGGGGTACGGCTTCGTGCTCGACATGGAGGGCCAGCACCGGATGGTGTTCGACGCGAAGGCCGTGGAGCAGATGGTCGACTTCGCGATGCGCCGCATGTACGGCTGAGACGGGCCGGCTGCGTACTCCGGGCCGCGCTGCCACTACGGGGCCGCGGCCCCGCGCCCGTGCTTCTCCTGGGGGAATGGAACACGTCTTGCGGGATGTTCAGGCTTCAACTAAGTTGAATGTTGAACATCCCGCCCGGAGGTGGACCCACATGCCCGCAGTGACCGTCGAGAACCCGCTCACCCTGCCGAAGGTTGCCGCGTCCGCGGACGCCGTCGCGCGTCCCGTGCTCGCCGTCACCACGGCGCCCGGCGGATTCGAAGGGGAGGGCTTCCCGGTGCGCCGCGCGTTCGCGGGCATCAACTACCAGCACCTCGACCCGTTCATCATGATGGACCAGATGGGTGAGGTGGAGTACGCACCGGGCGAGCCGAAGGGGACCCCCTGGCACCCGCACCGCGGCTTCGAGACCGTCACCTACATCATCGACGGCCAGATGGACCACCAGGACTCCAACGGCGGCGGCGGCTCCATCACCAACGGGGACACCCAGTGGATGACCGCGGGCTCCGGTCTGCTGCACATCGAGGCTCCGCCGGAGGCGCTCGTCGTCAGCGGCGGCCTCTTCCACGGCCTCCAGCTGTGGGTGAACCTGCCCGCGGCCGACAAGATGATGGCCCCGCGCTACCAGGACATCCGCAACCACCAGGTCCAATTGCTCACCACCCCCGACGGGGGTGCGCTGCTGCGGGTCATCGCGGGCGAGCTGGACGGCCACGAAGGCCCCGGCATCACCCACACCCCCATCACGATGATCCACGCGACGGTACGGCCCGGGGCCGAGGTCACGCTCCCGTGGCGCCCGGACTTCAACGGTCTGGCGTACGTCCTGGCGGGCCGCGGCACGGTGGGCGCGGAGCGCCGGCCGATCCACCTCGGCCAGACGGCGGTCTTCGGTGACGGCGGATCGCTCACCGTCCGCGCCGACGAGAAGCAGGACGCGAACACGCCGGACCTGGAGGTCGTGCTGCTCGGCGGGCGTCCGATCCGTGAGCCGATGGCGCACTACGGGCCGTTCGTCATGAACAGTCAGGCGGAGCTGCAGCAGGCCTTCGATGACTTTCAGTCGGGCCGCCTCGGCACCGTCCCGGCCGTCCACGGCATGTAACCGGGCTCGGCCCCACCGTTCCCAGCCTCACCCCCCAGCCCCCTAGGGCGGCGGGGCCGCCCCGCCCTTGCCCCCCCGCCCCCTTGGGCGGCGGGGCCGCCCACACCTCCTGCCCCGAGCCCCCTTGGGCGGCGGGGCCGCCCCCGGGGGCAGTGGGGTCTCCCCTGCTCGAGCGAAGCCGAGAGCTTGGGGAAGGGCGGCCCAGGGTGCGGCCCCCGGCGGAGCCGCACCCTGGGCCCCGCTCGGCCCCCGCTGCCCGAGGGGCCTGGCAAGGGCTGGGCGTACACCTGGGCCCCGCCCGGCCTCGCTGCCTCAGGGGGCCGGGCGGGGGCCGGGCGGGGTAATCACCCCGCCCTGACGCCCCGTCACCCACGCGGCCCCCGCCCGAAGGCCACCCCACCGCACCCGTGTTCTCGTGGGGCACATGGCTCCCACCCACCCCCGCCCCCTCCTCCCCGAACCCGCCCGCCGCACCGCCGCCTGGTGCATCGTCGCGCTGCTCGTGGCCGGGGTGGCGGCCGTCGGGATCTGGCTGTGCATCACCTTCAAGACCGCCGTGACCCCCGCCCTGCTGGCGATCCTCGGCACCGCCCTCCTCGGTCCGCTGTACCGGCGGCTCGTCAGGATGAAGGTCAACCGGTCGCTGGCCGCCGCCCTCACCTGCGCGGCGGTCGTCGCGGTGGTCGGCGGGGCGTCCTGGATCGTCGTCAACGCCCTCGTCGACACCGGCGAGCAGATCGTCACGTCCGTGCAACGGGCCGCCGTCGACCTCGTGGAGCGGTTCGGCGGCGAGGGCACGACCCTCCACGACCTCGCCGACCGTTCCAAGGACCTCCTCGGGAAGTTCGGCGGCACCGCCGCCTCCGGGGTGCTGGCCGGGCTCGGCATCGTCGGTGAGATCGTCGCGACCGCCGTCCTCGCGCTGCTGCTGATCTTCTTCTTCCTCCGGGACTCGGACCGCGCCATGGCGTCCCTGCGGGGACTGGCGCCGCGCGACACGGGTGACACCGTCGAGGCGATGGCGCGCAGGGCCTTCGAGGCCGTGGAGGGCTTCATGCGCGGGACGACGTTCATCGCGCTCATCGACGCCCTCTGCATCACCGTCGGACTGCTGATCCTCCGGGTGCCCGGCGCGGTGGGCCTGGGCGCGCTGGTCTTCGTCGGGGCGTACATCCCCTACCTGGGCGCGTTCATCTCCGGCGCGGTGGCGGTCCTGGTGGCGCTCGCCGACCGGGGTGTGGTCATCGCGCTGTGGGCGCTGGGCGTGGTGCTCGCCGTACAGGTGCTGGAGGGGCACGTCCTCCAGCCGATGATCCAGAGCCGCACGGTGCAGATGCACCCGGCGGTGGTGATGCTCGCGATCACCGCGGGGGCGTCCGTCGCCGGGATCATCGGCATGCTGCTCGCGGTGCCGCTGACGGCCGCCGCGTTCGGCGTACTCTCCGAGATCCGGGGACGTTACGCCGCCGCGCACGAAGTGCCCCGAGGGGCCCCCGCCGACTGACGCCGCCCCTCGCGGGGCGTGCGCCGCCCCCTACACGTCGTCGTACGACACCGGCGGCGCGTCCTCGTACAGCTCGAACCAGATGGACTTGCCCTCGCCCCTGGGGTCCACGCCCCACGCGTGCGCCAGCATCTCCATCAGCAGCAGCCCGCGTCCCGAGGACGCCATCTCGCCGGGCCGGCGCTTGTGCGGCAGCTCGTCGCTGGTGTCCGTCACCTCGACCCGCAGCCGCCGTGCCCCGAACGGCCCGGACACCCGTGCCGTCAGCAGGGCGTCGCCGTCGGTGTGCACGAGGACATTGGTGACCATCTCGGAGACCATCAGGACCGCCGAGTCCACCTGGTCCGCGTCCGCCCAGTCGTGCAGCAGTTCGCGCAGCTGGTGCCGGGTGCCCGCGATGCGCTCCGGCTCGGCCTGGGCGACGGTCAGCGCCGTGGACCGCACCGGGTGGGCCGCCGGGGTGTCCGCCTCACGGCTCAGCAGCAGCAACGCGATGTCGTCCTCGCGGCGGTCGGACAGCGGGCCCGTGGTGTGGTGCGAAGGCGGCCCGTGCACCGCCTGCACCAGCTCGTCCGCCAGCTTTTCCAGGTCCAGCTCCCGGTGGTTCTCCATGATGGTGCGGAGCCTGGTCCAGCCGGAGTCCAGGTCGTGGCCGCCGGTCTCGATCAGCCCGTCCGTGCACACCATCAGCGTCTCGCCGGGCGCCAGGGCGAGCCGGGACGTCGGGTAGTCGGTGTCCGGGTCGATGCCCAGCGGCAGTCCGCCTGCCGTCGTCCTGACCAGCACCGTGCCGTCCGGCATCCGCACCGCGGGCTCCGGATGCCCGGCCCTGGCCAGCTCGACTGTTCCGTCCGCCGGGTCGACCTCCAGGTAGAGGCAGGTCGCGAAGCGCGGGCTGGAGTGGTCCTCGGGGGCGTAGGTGTCGGTGATCCCGTGCAGGAAGCGCGACGCGCGGGAGAGCACGGCGTCCGGCCTGTGCCCCTCCGACGCGTACGCCCGCAGGGCGATCCGCAGCTGGCCCATCAGCCCCGCCGCCCGCACGTCGTGGCCCTGTACGTCGCCGATGACCAGCGCGAACCGGCCCGACGGCAGCGGGATCATGTCGTACCAGTCGCCGCCGACCTGGAGCCCGCCGCCGGTCGGCACATATCGCGCGGCCACCGTCATCCCCGGTATCTCCGGCCCCAGCGTCGGCATCATCGACCGCTGGAGGCCCTCGGACAGCGCCCGCTCCGACTCCTCCACGCCCGCCCGCGCGAGCGCCTGGGCCAGCATCCGGGCCACCGTCGTCAGCACCGAACGCTCGTCCGGCGTGAACGCCACCGGATGCGCGAAGCCCGCCATCCACGCGCCCATCGTCCGCCCCGCCACGATCAGCGGCAGGAACGCCCACGACCGCCGCCCGAACCTCTCGGCAAGCGGCCAGGTCGCCGGGAAGCGGGTCCGGTAGTCCTCCGGCGTGGGCAGATAGATGGCCCGCCCGGTCCGTACGACCTCGGCCGCCGGGTAGTCCGTCTCCAGTGGCATGTCCCGGAACGGGTCCTCGTCGCCCGGCTTGTGCCCGTGGTGCCCGATCGTGGTGAGCCGGTCACCCGCCACTCCGAACACCGCGAGCCCGTCCGGCGAGAACCCCGGCATCGACAGCGAAGCCGCCACCCGCAGCACCTCCGCCGTGGACCGCGCCTCCGCCAGCGCCCGCCCCGCGTCCAGCAGGAACGCCTCACGTGAGCGCCGCCAGTCGCCTGTCACGGGGGTGCGGGCCGCGGCACCCGGCGCGGACTCCGCGACCTCCTGGAGGGTGCCGATCAGCTGGTAGTCCGCACCCTCCCCGAAGGGCTTGGAGCGGCTCCGTACCGTTCGCAGCACCTGCCGGCCGTCGTCGGACATCACCCGCAGCCGGGCCTCGGCGACGGTGCCCTCGGCGACGGCGAGCTGCACGATGCCGTGTATCTCGTTCCAGTCCACCGGGTGGAAACGGGCGCGGGCCGCGGACTCGGTGAGCACCACCTCTTCGGCGGGCAGGCCGACGAGACGTGCTGCTTCGGCGTCGAAGGAGACGGTCCCCGACGCGTTGTTCCATCGCCACAGGCCTGTGTCGATCGCGGCCAGCACGTCCTCGGTGCGCATGGGGCCATCCTTCCAGGTCGCACGGAACCCGGCCGCTCGGCCCGTGTTTCACGTGAAACAACGCCCCCGGCCGGGGGTCCGGGGGTCGCCCCCGGGAAGGCACAGCACGTGAAAGAGGGGCTGAGCCCGCCCGGAAAAGGGGGTGCGTCGGGCCGGTAACCTGGGTGGAAGTTGATTCCCGCCTGTCTCGCGAAGAATCTCGCGAAGAATTGGATGAACGATGCAGCATCGGTACAGGTCCCACACGTGCGGCGAGCTCCGCGCCTCCGACGTCGGCGCCGACGTCCGGCTGAGCGGCTGGCTGCACAACCGTCGCGACCTGGGCGGCATCCTCTTCATCGACCTGCGCGACCACTACGGTCTGGTCCAGCTCGTCGCCCGTCCCGGCACCGCCGCCAACGAGGCTCTCGCGAAGCTGACCAAGGAGACCGTCGTCCGTATCGACGGCAAGGTCTCCGCCCGAGGCGCGGACAACGTCAACCCCGAGCTGCCCACCGGCGAGATCGAGATCGAGGTGGGCGAGGTCGAGGTGCTCGGCGCCGCCGCCCCGCTGCCCTTCACGATCAACGCCGAGGACGGCGTGAACGAGGAGCGGCGCCTGGAGTACCGCTTCCTCGACCTGCGCCGCGAGCGCATGCACCGCAACATCATGCTGCGCTCGTCCGTCATCGCCTCGATCCGCTCGAAGATGGTGGCGCTCGGCTTCAACGAGATGGCGACCCCGATCCTCACCGCGACCTCCCCCGAGGGCGCCCGTGACTTCGTCGTCCCCTCCCGCCTGAACCCCGGCAAGTTCTACGCGCTGCCGCAGGCCCCGCAGCAGTTCAAGCAGCTGCTGATGATCTCGGGCTTCGACCGCTACTTCCAGATCGCGCCGTGCTTCCGCGACGAGGACGCCCGCGCCGACCGTTCGCCGGGCGAGTTCTACCAGCTCGACGTCGAGATGTCCTTCGTCGAGCAGGAAGACGTCTTCCAGCCGATCGAGAAGCTGATGACCGAGCTCTTCACCGAGTTCGGCAACGGCCGCGAGGTCACCTCCCCGTTCCCGCGCATCCCGTTCCGCGAGTCGATGCTGAAGTACGGCAACGACAAGCCGGACCTTCGCGCCAAGCTGGAGCTCGTCGACGTCACGGACGTCTTCGCCGAGTCCGGCTTCAAGGCGTTCGCCGGTAAGCATGTCCGCGCGCTGCCCGTCCCGGACACCGCCAAGCAGTCCCGCAAGTTCTTCGACGGCCTGGGCGACTACGCGGTCGAGCAGGGCGCGAAGGGCCTGGCCTGGGTCCGCGTCGGAGAGGACGGCCAGCTGGCGGGGCCGATCGCCAAGTTCCTCACCGAGGATGACGTCAAGGCGCTCACCGACCGCCTCTCCCTCGTCCCCGGCCACGCGATCTTCTTCGGCGCGGGCGAGTTCGACGAGGTCAGCAAGATCATGTCGGCGGTGCGCGTCGAGGCCGCCAAGCGCGCCGGTCACTTCGAGGAAAACGTCTTCCGGTTCTGCTGGATCGTCGACTTCCCGATGTACGAGAAGGACGAGGAGACCGGGAAGATCGACTTCTCGCACAACCCCTTCTCGATGCCCCAGGGTGGCATGAAGGACCTTCAGGAGAAGGACCCGCTGGACATCCTGGCCTTCCAGTACGACATCGTCTGCAACGGCATCGAGCTGTCCTCGGGCGCCATCCGCAACCACGAGCCCGAGCTGATGCTCAAGGCGTTCGAGATCGCGGGTTACGCGGCCGAGACCGTCGAGCAGGAGTTCGCGGGCATGCTGCGCGCCTTCCGCCTCGGCGCCCCGCCGCACGGCGGCATCGCCCCGGGTGTCGACCGCATCGTGATGCTCCTCGCGGACGAGCCGAACATCCGCGAGACCATCGCCTTCCCGCTCAACGGCAACGCCCAGGACCTCATGATGGGCGCCCCGACCGTCCTGGAGGAGACCCGCCTGCGCGAGCTGAACATCCAGCTGCGCAAGCCGGTCGAGAAGTAGGCCGACAGCTCACCCGTTCGGGGCAAGGGCCCGGAATCCTCGGCGGATTCCGGGCCCTCGCCCCGTCCCGGGCCGCTCCCTGTCCGGGGCCGTTACGGCAGGCGCCACAGCTGGTGCTTGTTGCCCGGGGTGCAGGGGTCGACGGTCAGCTGGCGGCCCGCACCGTTGTCGGTGACGCAGCCGTCGCCGACGTAGTAGTTGATCTGGTGCGCACCGCCGGTGGGCGTGGTCTTCCAGCTGGTGACGTAGCCGGAGTAGCCGGTCGACGCGGCGAGCACGACGCCCGTCTTCTCGTTGTAGGCGGGGGCGGACTTGAGGCCGAGGGCACCGCCCGCCAGGTTGCAGGCGTGGAACTCGGCGAACTGGTTGCCGCCGGACACCCACCCGAACTGCGTGTTCCCGCCCGAGACGACCGTGCCGCCACTGCCCGAGGGGTCGGTCCCGGAGAGCCCCATCCGTCGGCCGCTGCCCACGTTGGTGATCGCACCCCAGTTGTCGCCACCGCAGTTCTCGGGCTTGGCGGGGCCGGCCGGCGGTGGCTTCGGCTTGGTGCCGCTCCCGGAGCCGGACCCCGCGTTGCCGCCGGAGGCGCCACTGCCATTGCCCTTGCTTGCCGCGTTGCCGTCCGCCCCCGGGCCGGTGGCGGCGGCACCCGGCTTGCCCTTTCCGGTGCCGCCGGTCGCCGGGGTGTCCTTGCCGCCCTTCGCGTCCGCTCCCTTCGCGGGCTTGTCGGCGGCGGGCGAACCGCCGGCTCCCGGGGTGCTGTGCGGGGCGGCCGGGAGCGGTCCGCCGGGGGTCTGCCCGGCGGGAGCGGGGGCGGACGCCGCAGGTTGCGGACTCCCGGCGCGGGCCTCCGTGCCCGGCGGCAGGATGTTGATCACGGTCACGGTGGCCGCGGCGGTCAGTACCACGGGCACCACGACGAGCACGGGCCTGGGCAGCCGCTTCCACCACGGCAGCGGTACGGAACCGGCGGTGGCAGGCCCGGACACGAGAAGAGGCACGGGAGCGGGAGCGGGCGAGGGCGCGGGAGTCGGCGGCTCAGCCACCGGAGGCGCCACGACCGGAGGCGCCACGACCGGAGGCGACGACGGCTCCTGCACGACCGGGTCGGGCACCGGAACTGGCACCGGGCCCGGAGCAGCCTCCCCCGCCGCCGTTCCAGCCGTTCCCGCCCCCGCCGCTCCCACCGCTCCCGCTGCCCGTGCCGCCGCCGCCATCACCGCCGCGTCCGCGAAGCGTTCCTCCGGCATCTTCGCCAGTGCCCGTGCCACGAAGGCCCGTACCGGCGCGGGGAACGAGCCGGGGAGCTGCGGCGCGGGTTCCCGGATGTGCTTGAGGACGATCTCCAGGACCGTCTCGCCGTTGAACGGCGGCTCCCCGGTCAGCAGCTCGTACGCGACCACGCCCATCGAATACAGGTCGGACGCCGGTACGGTCCCCGTGCCCTCGGCCTGCTCCGGTGCGATGTACAGGGCCGTCCCCAGCACCGCGTGCGACGCCGTCAGCCGGGACGCGGCCTTGCTGTGCGCGATACCGAAGTCGGTGACCGTGACGCGGCCGTCGCCCCGCAGCATCAGGTTCGACGGCTTGATGTCCCGGTGCACGATCCCGCCCCGGTGCGCGGTGTGCAGGGCGTCCAGCGCCTGGGCGACCAGGTCGAGCGCCCGGGCCACGGGCATCGGCCCCTCGTCCTCGCGGACCTCGTCCAGCGGCCGTCCGTCGACCAGCTCCATGACGATGTAGGCGATGCGGCCGGTGCCCTCGTCGGCGGCGCTCTCCTCGCCGTAGTCGTGCACGTCCACGATTCCCGGGTGGCCGAGCGACGCCAGCACCTTCGCCTCGCGGCGGAAGCGGGCCGCGAAGTGCGGGTCCTCCAACAGCTTGGGCAGCAGGATCTTCACCGCGACGGAACGCTCCAGCACCCCGTCCTCGGCCCGCCAGACCTCTCCCATCGCGCCGCCGCCGATGCGCTCGCCCAGCGTGTACCGGCCGCCGAGCACGGTCCCCCGACCCCACATGCGTGCTTCCCCCTACGGTCTGACCAGAGTTGCCGGTACTCGGCCCGAGGAAGTTTGCCAGACGGGCCCCTGCCCAAGTCCCGGAGGGGCGCGGCCACTTGGTGACCGCCCGACTTGTCCGCACCATGGCGACCGCCCGAGTTGTCCGCACGTACGTTGTCCGCGAGTACGTTGCCCGCACGTACGGCGAAGGGCCCGGGATCGTGACGATCCCGGGCCCACCCCGTGCAGCAGCGAAGAGCTACGCGGCCGGCTTCTCCTCCAGGCGGGGGAACAGCACCGCGCCCTTGGTCACCGTCGCGCCTACGGGGAGCTGCCCCCACGTGCCCGCGTCCTGCACCTTCTGTGCGGCGAGCGCACCGAGCCCGGCGGCGTCCGCGCCCAGGGAGTCCCACAGCTTCTGGGACGTCTCCGGCATGACGGAGTTCAGCAGGACGGCCATGGCGCGCAGCGACTCGGCGGAGGTGTAGAGGATCGTCGCGAGACGCGCCCGGCCCTCCTCCGAATCGTCCTTGGCGACCTTCCACGGCTCCTGCTCCGTGATGTAGCCGTTGACCTGCTTCACGAAGTCGAAGATCGCCAGGATGCCGCCCTGGAAGTCCTGCTCGTCACCGATCAGCCGGTCGGCCTCGGCGACGGCCTTGGCCAGGCCCTCCTGGACGGCCTTCTCGGCGTCGCCGGTGGCGGCCGCCGCGGGCAGCGTGCCGCCGAAGTACTTGCCGACCATCGCCGCGACGCGCGAGGCGAGGTTGCCGTAGTCGTTCGCGAGCTCGGACGTGTAGCGGGCGGTGAAGTCCTCCCACGAGAACGAACCGTCGCTGCCGAAGGTGATCGCGCGCAGGAAGTACCAGCGGTAGGCGTCCACACCGAAGTGCGAGGTCAGGTCCTGCGGCTTGATGCCGGTCAGGTTCGACTTCGACATCTTCTCGCCGCCGACCATCAGCCAGCCGTTCGCGACGACCTTGCCGGGCAGCGGGAGGCCCTGCGCCATCAGCATCGCGGGCCAGATCACCGCATGGAAGCGGAGGATGTCCTTGCCGACCAGGTGGACGTCGGCGGGGAAGGTCTCGGCGAACTTCTCCTGGTTCGATCCGTAGCCGACGGCCGTCGCGTAGTTCAGGAGCGCGTCGATCCAGACGTAGATGACGTGCTTGTCGTCCCACGGGACCGGGACGCCCCAGTCGAAGGTCGAACGGGAGATCGACAGGTCCTGGAGCCCCTGCTTGACGAAGTTCACGACCTCGTTGCGTGCGGACTCCGGCTGGATGAAGTCGGCGTTGGCCTCGTAGAACTCCAGCAGCTTGGGGCCGTACTCGCTCAGCTTGAAGAAGTAGTTCTCCTCCTTGAGGATCTCCACCGGCTTCTTGTGGACGGGACACAGCTTCGTGCCGTCCTCGGCCTCGATGAGATCGCCCGGGAGCTTGTACTCCTCGCAGCCCACGCAGTACGGGCCCTCGTAGCCGCCCTTGTAGATCTCGCCCTTGTCGAAGAGGTCCTGGACGAATTCCTGCACACGGTCGGTGTGACGGCTCTCCGTGGTGCGGATGAAGTCGTCGTTCGCGATGTTCAGGTGCTCCCAGAGGGGCCGCCAGGCCTCCTCCACCAGCTTGTCGCACCACTCCTGCGGGGAGACACCGTTCGCCTCGGCCGTGCGCATGATCTTCTGACCGTGCTCGTCCGTGCCGGTGAGGTACCACACCTTCTCGCCGCGCTGACGGTGCCAGCGCGTGAGCACGTCGCCTGCGACGGTCGTGTAGGCGTGGCCCAGGTGAGGAGCGTCGTTGACGTAGTAAATGGGGGTCGTGACGTAGTACGCCGCCGCCCCCTGCTTCTCGATTCCAGTGGCCGCCATGACAGAAATCTTAAGTGGTGCGCAGAGGCCTCCTCACCTGGATATGGGTGAGGGCCGCCCCGAGCGGGACGGCCCTCACCTCGTTCGCGGCGTCAGCCCTTCAGCCACTTCGCCGAGCCGGCCAGTACTCCCTTGAACAGGGCGGCGTCGGTGAGGTCGGCGGGGGCGGGGCCCGCGTGGAAGAAGGCGGCGTTCGGGGCGTCCAGCTTGCGCAGGTAGTCGAACCCCTTGGCCTCGGTGTCGCCGAAGGCCACGAACTGCCAGAACAGCGGGAGCCGTGCGGCCTCGGCGAGCGCGGCGGTGGCCGCGCCCTTCGCCTCGGGGGCGCCGTCCGTCTGGAAGATCACCAGGGCCGGGCCCTCGTACTCGTCCTTGTTCTTCTCGTAGTGCTCGACGATCTCCTCGATCGCACGGTGGTAGCTGGTGCGTCCCATGTGCCCGAGGCCGGCGTGCAGCTCGTCGATCTTCCCCTCGGCGTCGTCGAGGGTGATCGTGCCGGTGCCGTCGATGTCCGTGGAGAAGAAGACGACGGGGACGGCGCCGCTGTCGTCGAGGTGCGCGGAGAGGGCGAGTGCCTGCTCGCCGAGCTTCTGGGCGCTGCCGTCCTTGTAGTACGGACGCATCGACCCGGACCGGTCCAGCACCAGGTACACCCGCGCCCGCGCCCCCTCGGCCTCCGCCTTCTTGAGCGCGCTCCCGGCGGCCCGGTAGGCGGCCGAGATCTTGGCGGTACGGGCCTTCACCTGCGCGGCACTGAACGCGGGACCGGCGACGGACGCGGGTGCCGGCTCGGCGGCGACGGGCTCGGCGGGACCGGCCACGGACGCGGACGCCGGCTCGACGGCGACGGGCTCGGTCTTGGCGACGGGCTCGGCCTTGGCGACGGCCTTCGGCTGAGCGACCGGTTCGGGCTCCGGCTCGGCCTCGGGCTCCTCGGCAGCTACGGGCTCGGCCTCCGCGACGGGCTCAGGCTCGGCGTCGACGGGTGCCGCCGCCGCGACCGGCTCGGGCTCGGCGACGGGTGCGGCCTCCGCCACGGCCGGCTCCGGGTCAGTGACCGGCTCCGCCTCGGCGACGACCGGCTCCACCTCAGCGACCGGCTCCGCCTCTGCGACGGGCTCGGGTGCGACCGGCTCCG
Source organism: Streptomyces sp. NPDC058663 (assembly GCF_042716745.1). Classification (NCBI taxonomy): domain Bacteria; kingdom Bacillati; phylum Actinomycetota; class Actinomycetes; order Kitasatosporales; family Streptomycetaceae; genus Streptomyces; species Streptomyces sp. NPDC058663. Next base: position 62,404 of record NZ_JBHXRV010000042.1, on the reverse strand, counting down.
GGTCAGCCTTTACCGGCTCCGCCTCTGCGACGGGCTCCGTTACGACCGGCTCCGGGTCAGCCTTGGCCGGCTCCGGCTCCGGCTCCGGCTCCGGCTCCGGCTCCGGCTCGGGCGTCGGCTCCGGCTTTGCCACCACCGGCGGCGTCGTCTCCGCGTCCGCTGCCGTCTCCGGCTCAACCTGCCCCGGGATGGCGGCGGTTACCGGCTCCGCCTCCGTGGCCCTGTCCTTGGCGGTCGGCTGGGCCGGCACGCTCTTCTCGGACGCGGACGCGGACGCGGGCGCCGACGGCTTCGGCTTGTCGAAGGCCTCGGCCACCAGCTCCGCGGCCAGGCTGCCCTGCGAGCCGCTCTTCGAGGAGCCGGACTCCGAGGAATTCGTGGAATCGGCCGCGGATTCGGCGGCCGTCTTCTCGGACTGCTCCGAACTCCGCTCCACCGACGCCGCGTTCACCGATTCGCGCTCCGGGCTCCGGGCATCGGCCGTCTCCCCGGCCCCCTGCGTGCGCTCGGTCTGGGACGGGACCGAGGGTGCGGACGACTCGGGGTTCTGGTCCGAGTTCTGTTCCGACCGGCCGCCAAACACCTTGCGCAGCAAGCTCCGAATGCCCATGGGCGAGGCCTTTCGAGTGAGAGTGAATGGGGTGCGTTGTATGTCCATGACTGGCGGGATTGATCCCTGACCAGGGGTGACACGTAAGGTTAGCGGCCGCTTCGCACCGGCCGGAGCAGTGGCTTCCGTGGCCCCGGACATCCCCGTTTCCAGCCCCTGATTGGGCCGCACGGGTGGTGCTTGTCCGAAGAACTGCGAATCGGAGTGGCGGTCCGTGCCTTCTCGTGCGTCGTCCGCATCATAAGGAAAGTACGAAAACCGGACATCCCGGAAACCGTGCAGACCTGTGGTGCCCGACCCGCTCCCTACACGTCAACAGCCCGTACGCGTCAGTCCTGACGCGTCAGTCCGTACGCGTCACACAGTACGAGTCAATACGAGGAGACTTGTCATGAAGGCCATGTGGACCGCTCTGCTCAGCGCGATCGTCGCGCTTCTCGCGACGCTGGGCTTCACCGCCCCGGCGTCCGCCCACACCGCTCCCGCCGACACCACCACCGGTGGCCCGGCCGACGCGCCGCGGCAGTCGCCGGCCCGCTCCGCCGCGGCCCCCTCGGTACTGGAACGGTTGCTCGCCGGATCGAGTGCCGCCGAGAACCCGGCCTCCGTACGCTGGTCGGCCGACGGTGTGATGCGCTCCGTGCCGCCCACGATGAAGCAGCGCATCCGTGCCGAGGCGCACGGCGGCTCCCCGTCGGTCCGCCAGGTCCCGGCCCTCGACCGTACGAACGGGCTGACCCGGGACGACCTCGAAGCGGCGGCCTAGTCCTCCCGTTCAGTGGTACGAGGGAACGTGCGACCAGCCATGACGTACCCCAGGGTGACGACCACCCGGGAGCGACACGGCCCGCTCACTCCCCCGAGGTACCGGAAGCACTCGCTCCCGACGTACCTGAGGCACTCGCCCCGGACGCCGACGTACCTGAGGCACGTACCCCGGACGCCGACGTACCTGAGGCACGTACCCCGGACGCCGACGTACCTGAGGCACGTACCCCGGACACCGACGTACCTGAGGCACTCGCCCCCGACGTACCCGTACCCGTACCGGAAGCAGTCGTTCCGAGCCGGTGCTCCAGTCCGTCCAGGACCCGCTGAAGTCCGTAGTCGAACTTCGCGTCGCGGATCTGTTCGGGCTTCCTCCCCCGCTGGATGTCCTGTCCCTCAGTGAGCCTCGGATGCTCGTCCTTCGAGGCCCGTGTGGCAGCGGCAGCGGCAGCCGACAGACTCTCCACCCAGTCCTCCTCGCTGCGGCCACTGCGCGCGATCATCGAGAGATAGGCGGCCTCACTGGTCGCGACCCCGATGACGTACGCGAAGACCGTGCTCATGGCCATCTCCGTCTCCTCGCCGTCGAAGCCGGCCGAGTGGACGACGGCGGCCAGTCGTTCCGAGTTGCGCATGACGTTCGGCCCCAGGTGGACCAGTCCCACCTGACCCAGTACGGACGCGATCCACGGGTGGCGAAGTGCCATCGCCCGCAGGCTGTACGCACTGCGGACGGCAGCTTCCCGCCACCCCGAAGGACCGTCCACGCCGGGGACTTCGAGTTCCCCGTAGACCTCGTCCACGACCAGCTCGATGAGCTCGTCCTTGTTGGCGACATGCCGGTAGAGGGATGTCGCGCCGGCGCCCAGGCGGGTGCCGAGCTTCCGCATGCTCAGGGACTCCATGCCGTCGGCGTCCAGCAGGCGTACCGCTTCCGCGACGATCTGCTCCCTGCTCAGCTGCTCCCGCTGCTTGGCGCGCGGGCGGGTCCATACGGAGGCGATCTCCGGGGTCTTCTCGGCCGGGGCCATGACGGGCCTTCCTTTCCTCGGGAACTCTTCCGGGTGCTTCCGGGGCCCTGTGGGGCTGTTCCTGGTGCGGCACTCACGGTAGCGCACGCCGTTTGCCTGTTGCGAACACTGTGCGCAATGCGTACAGTGTTCGCAACGAGAGCACGTCGTACGCCTCGCCCTCAACGGGGCGTCGCACAGGGGAGGTTGGTCATGGGGAACAACGAGTCGGCCGCGCAGGGATCCGGAGCCGCGACGGCGATACGCGATCCGCGCCGCTGGATCATCCTGATGGTGCTGTGCCTGGCCACGCTGGTGCTGGTCATCGACAACATGGCGCTCACCGTCGCCGTACCGGCCCTCTCCGAGGACCTCGGGGCGAGCCCGCAGGAGATCCAGTGGGTGCTGGAGTCGTACATCCTGGTCTTCGCCGGACTGCTCCTCACGGCCGGCAGCCTCTCCGACCGGTTCGGCAGACGCCGGGTGATGACGGTCGGCCTCGCGTTGTTCGGGCTCGCCTCACTGGCAGGCGCGTTCGCCAGTGACCCGGCCCAACTCATCGCCGCCCGTACGGTGATGGGGATCGGCGGCGCGCTGATCATGCCCAGCACGCTCTCCATCCTGATGAACGTCTTCGCCGCCGACGAACTGCGCAAGGCGATGGCGGTGTGGGGCTCGGTCTCGATGCTCGGCCTGATCGGCGGCCCGGTGCTCGGCGGTGTCCTGGTCACGCACTTCTCGTGGAGTGCGGTCTTCCTCATCAACGTCCCGGTCGCGATCCTCGCGATCGTGGCGGCACTCGTCCTGATGCCCGAGTCCAAGGGCCCCTGGAAGAAGGCCGACCCGCTGGGCGCGGTGCTGTCCGTGGTCGGCATGGTGGCGCTGGTCTGGACGATCAACGAGCTTCCCAAGGGCGGCCTTTCGCACACCCCCACCGTGATCGCGCTCGCCGTCGCCGTCCTGGGCCTCACCGCCTTCGTCGTCTGGGAGCTGAAGACCGACACGCCGATGGTTCCGCTGCGCCTCTTCCGAGACCGCAACTTCGCCGGTGGCAGCCTCTCCCTCACGCTCGTCCAGGTCGGCAACGGCGGCCTGCTGCTGGTCGTCACCCAGTACGTGCAGTTCGTGCTCGGCTACAGCCCGACCGAGGCAGGCTCCTCGTTCATCCCTATGGCCCTCGCCGCCCTCGTCTTCAACGGCCTCGGCGCCACCCTCGGCCAGAAGATCGGCAACCGGGCGATGGCCGCGATCGGGATGACCGTCCTGGCGGGCGGCTTCGTCCTGCTCGGCACGCTCGACCGCGGCGACGGCTTCCTGCTCCTGGCCGCTGCCATGGTCGCCGTCGGCGCCGGTGCGGGACTGGCGATGCCGGCCGCGATCACCGCCCTGATGGGTGCGATTCCGGCCGAGCACGCCGGTGTCGGGTCCGCACTCAACGACACCATCCAGCAGGCCGGTGCCGCACTCGGTGTGGCGGCCCTGGGCTCGATCCTGACCACCGGTTACGCGGCCTCTCTGCCGGCTTCGGCCCCGGAGGCGGCCCGCCACTCCATCAGCGAGGCCCTGGCCCTGGCCGCACGCACCGGGGACGGCGCACTCGCACACAGCGCCCGGGAGGCCTTCACCTCGGGCATGGGTACGACGTTCCTGGTCAGCGCGGCCGGAGTCCTCGCGGCGGCGGTCGTGGCCTTCACGATGATGCGGAACGAGCGGAAGGGGCTCAAGGGGGCGGAGACGGCCGAGGGCCCGCTGCCCGAGGGACAAATGCCCGAGGGACAGCTGCCCGGGGCCCAGGCGCTCGGGACGCAGGATGTCGCGGATGCCTCGGAGGTGGGCCGGCCGTTGGTGGGCTCGGGGCACTGAGCCCTGTAGGACCCGCTCCTGCGGTGCGGCGCCGGCTGGAAACCCCGTACGACCTGCTCCTGTTCCACTGCGCGCACTGACTCCCGTACGACCCGCTCCCGTTCCGCCGTTCCTGCACCCCGCCCCCGCCCCCGCATCGCGGGTCCGGGGGCGGGGTGTTTTTCCTCCCGGGGGCTGCTTGGCGCCCTCGGGGCTGCCGGTCGGCTGGACTTCACCCCTCGTTCATCCGGCATGCCCCGTGCGCGCCCCGCGCGCCCCTAGTGTCACGGCCGAAAGCCATCTGCCCGGCACACGCGTACGAGAGGTACGCCCCGGGCGACTCACCGGAGGGACCGACCGTGCGCAACTTGCTGCCGCTGCTCAACCCGTCGTCGCACGGGGGCGCGCGCTCCGCGCTGACGTGCCGATACCGCTGTGGCGACGCCTGCTTCCAGGAAGTCCCGAACACCAGCGACAACGAGTACGCCGGAGACATCATCGCGGGCGCGCTGTCCCGCCGTTCGATGATGCGGGCGGCGGCCGTCGTCACGGTCGCGACCGCCGCGGGTACGGCGCTGACGACGGCCCAGGCCCCAGAGGCGGTCGCCGCGGGCCACGGCCACGGCGGAAACGGCGGCGGGCCCGGCGGCCACGGCTCGAAGGGCAAGGCCGCCCGTGGCCTGCGCTTCACGCCGGTGGCACCCAACACCGACGACAAGGTCACCGTCCCCGACGGCTACACCCAGAACGTGGTCATCCGCTGGGGCGACCCGATCCTGCGCGGTGCCCCGGCCTTCGACCCGGAGAACCAGACGGCGAAGGCCCAGGCCGGTCAGTTCGGTTACAACAACGACTTCCTCTCGCTGCTGCCCCTGCGCGGCGAGCGCGGCCGCCAGGTCCTGGTCGCCAACCACGAGTACACCGACGAGATACTGATGTTCCGGGGGTACGACGCCGAGAAGCCGACCCGCGAGCAGTTCGAGATCGCCCTCGCCGCGCACGGCCTGAGCGTGGTCGTCGTCGAGGAGACGCGGCGCGGCAACGGCCTGACCGCCGTCCCCCGCCACCACCTCAACCGCCGCCTCACCGGCACCAGCACCTTCCGTCTCACCGGCCCCGCCGCCGGCAGCAAGCACCTGCGTACCTCCGCCGACCCGACCGGCAGGAAGGTGCTCGGCACCTTCAACAACTGCGCGGGCGGCACCACGCCGTGGGGCACCACCCTGCACGGCGAGGAGAACTTCAACCAGTACTTCGCCAACGGCTCCAGCGCCACCGACAAGCGCTACGGCATCGCCGCAGGCCCCACCGAGCGCAAGTGGGAACGCTTCGACAAGCGCTTCGACGTCCAGCAGGAGCCCAACGAGTCCCACCGGCACGGCTGGGTCGTCGAGCTCGACCCGTACGACCCCGACTCGACCCCGCGCAAGCGGACCGCTCTCGGCCGCTTCAAGCACGAGGCCGCGCAGCCGCGCCTGACCGACGACGGCCGCCCGGTCGTCTACATGGGCGACGACGAACGCTTCGACTACTTCTACAAGTTCGTCTCCTCGCGCCGCATGAAGAAGGGCAACTCCCGGGCGGCCCGCGAGCACAACCTGACCCTTCTCGACGAGGGCACGCTGTACGTCGCGAAGCTGACCGGCGACTCCCCGACCACGGAGATCGACGGCACGGGCAAGCACCCCGCGGACGGCGAGTTCGACGGGTCGGGCGTGTGGATCCCGCTCGCCACCGGCAACACGTCGCACGTCCCCGGCATGACCGCCGACGAGGTCTACATCTTCACGCGCCTCGCCGGTGACAAGGTCGGCGCGACGAAGATGGACCGCCCCGAGGACGTCGAGCCCTCCCCCCGCACGGGCCGGGTGTACGTCGCCCTCACCAACAACACCGACCGGGGCAAGGCGGGCAAGCCGGGCGCCGACGAGGCCAACCCGCGCAACGCCAACAAGCACGGCCAGATCCTCGAACTCGCCGAGCACCGCAACGACGCGTGCGCGACCCGTTTCGCCTGGTCCCTCTTCCTCGTCGCGGGCGACCCGAACGACCCGTCCACCTACTTCGCGGGCTTCCCCAAGGAGAAGGTGTCGCCGATCTCCTGCCCCGACAACGTCGCCTTCGACCCGCACGGCAACCTGTGGATCTCCACCGACGGCAACAAGCTGGGCTCGCACGACGGGCTGTTCGGCGTCGCGGTCTCCGGTGAGCGGCGGGGTGAGCTGAAGCAGTTCCTCACGGTGCCGAAGGGTGCGGAGACCTGCGGTCCGCTCATCCAGTCGGAGCGCGTACTGGTCGCGGTCCAGCACCCGGGCGAGCTGGACGGGGCCTCGGTCGAGAAGCCGGGCTCCACATGGCCGGACGGTCCGGGCAAGCTGGTACGGCCTGCGGTCGTCTCGATCTGGCGCAGGGACGGCCAGGACATCGGGCTCTGAGCGGGCTGCCCGTGGGGCCGGGGGGGGCGGCCCCGCCCCTCGTGGGCACAGGGGCCGCGCCGTTCCTCGTGGGCACAGGGGCCGCCCCCCTGGGGCGGAACGGGTGGGCACGGGGGGCGGCCCCCCGACCCCGCACCACTGTCCGGGTCCCGGCCCACCCCGGTGAGCCGCAGTGGCATGCCATTGGGACGCGGGCAGGGCGGTGCGGGGGTGGCGCAGGGCCGGAGGGGCTCGGCTCCGCCGGGGGCCGCCCCTTGCGCGTGCTGTCACGCCGGGCAGTGGCCCGCCCTGGGTGGGGAGCCCTCGACCAGCACCCGCACCAGCGCCGCCTGCACACACCCGTTCCCCCGCGTCGTCACCCCGTGCAGATCGCCTCCCACCTCCAGTACGGGTGCCTTCAGCCGGGCCGCCACCTTCTCCGCTCCCGCGAGCGGCGTCCGCGGGTCCTTCTGAGTGTTGACGATCAGCGGCCGGGGCCCCTCGGGGGCCGTGAGGGCACCGAGTGGCGTTCCGCCGCCGGGCCAGGCCGCGCAGGGGGCGAAGTCCGCCGCCACGGACGGCGCCGCCTCCTCGTGGCCCGCCGCCTTCGCCGCCGCCTCGACCTCGTCGAGCAGCACGGGGACGTCCCTCGGCCAGCGGAAGTCCGTGCACTTGTTCGCCAGGTCGAAGGCGAGACTGTTCGGTGACGGCTTGAGGACGTCCGCCAGGTCCTTGGGCGGTGTGCGTGCCGCCAACTTCTTCAGGTCGTCGGTGGCACCGGCCCCACCGTTCCGCGCCCTGTCCACGGCACGCGCGAACTCGGGCCAGAGCGCCGGATCGTAGGCCGCGGGGTCCACGGAACCGACGAGCTCCGGCGCCTCGGCGAACACCGCGTCGACGGCCGCCGGCGGGTCGTCCGCGACGGCGCACTCGGCGGGCCCCGCCCCCTTGCACCACGGCAGGAACCCGCTCAGCGCGGCCCTGATCCGCTCGCCCCTGCGTACCTTCTCGCTCTTGTCGCGCACGGCGCCCGCGTCGTCCAGGTCGAGTACGGCGCCCACGGCCTCCGCCGCGCCCGTACGGCCCGGGTCGGCCACCCCGTCGAATACGGCGGCCCGGACCCGGTCGGGGTGGGCGGCCAGGTACTGCTGGCCCAGCAGGGTGCCGTAGGAGACGCCGAGCAGGCTGAGCCGGTCCTCTTCGAGCGCCTTGCGGATCGCCTCCACGTCCGCCGCGACGGCCCGGGTACCGAGGTGCCCCGTCAGGGCCCCGTACTTCTTCGCGCAAGCGCCGGCGTACTTCTTCACCCCGTCGGTGACGGACGCGACGTCCACGGAACGGGGGACCAGGGCATCCCCCTCCCGGAGCCTCTCGACGGCTTCGCCCGGCTCGCCGCAGTCGACGACCGGAACGGAGGCGTGCGAACCGCGGCGGTCGAAGCCGACGATGTCGAACAGGGCGCGGAACTGCGGCGGCAGCAGGTTCGCCACGGTGTACCTGCCTTGCAGCCCCGGCCCCCCGGGATCGACGACCAGCACCCCGATCCGCCGCTTCCGGTCGGTCGCCGGGACACGGGAGACGGCGAGGACGGTGTTCCCGGCATCGGGCTTTGCCGCGTCGACGGGGACCTTCAGGGTGGTGCACTCGCGGGTGGGCTGCCCGGTGATCGGACAGTCCTCCCATTCGGCCCGCGGCACCTCCACGGGAGGCGGAGCCACGGAACCGGTGGGTGCGCCGCTTCCCCCACCGTCCGGCGTGCCGCCGCCCCCGCAGGAGGCAAGGGCAAGCACCAGGACGCACACGAGGACGAGGCTTCGTCCGGGGACACCGGCCGATCCCCCGGCACGAGCACACCGCACCGCCGTACGTGCCTGCGCCTGCGCCTGCCGCCGCCGTACTGCCAAGGTGCCGGTCCCCTTCCCCACTGCTGCCGCGTGTGACGAGTTCCGCCCAGCTTGAAATGCCCCCGCGGCCACCGCACCCCGAAAGCGGCCGTACGGGCCCCACCGGGGGCCACTCGCTCCCGGCGGGGCAATCCGCCCCTGGTGGAGGCCCCCCCGGTGTGGCCACTCGCCCCCGTGGGGCCACCCGCCCCCGGTGTGGCTACTCGCCCCCGTGGGGCCACCCGCCCCCGGTGTGGCTACTCGCCCCCGTGGGGCCACCCGCCCCCCGGTATGGCTACTCGCCCCCCGTGGGCCACCCGCCCCCGCCCCACAGGCCGGGGCATGCGCCCCCCGCCTCACCTCTCCGGCCCCGCCCCGCTCGCCTTCGCGTCGTACCTCGCCTTGGCTGGGGGCCATGCGCCGCTTTCTGCCCGGCCTCCTGCTCGTCCTGGCGACACTTCTCGTACCGCTTGCCGCCTTCTCCGTATGGGCCGACGCCGAGATCGACGACACCGGCCGGTACGTGGCGACCATGGCCCCTCTCGCCGACGACCCCGACGTCCAGCAGGCCGTCGCCACCCGCCTCACCAGCGAGATCATGAGCCAGGTCGACCTCGGACCCTTCCAGGACGGAGCCGGGCGGCTCATCGGTGACGCGGTCCGGTCGTTCACCGGTACGGATGCCTACCGGACGGCGTGGAACACGGTCAGCCGCGTCACCCACGACGCCTTCCGCGACGCCCTGGCCGCCCCCGCGGGCAGCGGCAACGCCGTCACCCTGGACCTCGCCCCGGTCACCGAGGAGCTCAAGGCCCGGATGACGGCGGACCAGGTGCCGCTGGCGGAGCAGATCCCGGTGGTCCACACGGACATCACCCTCGTACGGACCGACAGCCTCGACGAGTGGCGCAGCGCCTACGGCTGGCTCGCCCCGGCGGCGCGCCTGCTGCCTGGGGTGGTCGCCCTGCTGGTCGTGGCGGCGGTCCTGCTGGCGGTACGGGGCCGGCGCCTGCGCACCGTCGCGCTGGCGGGCCTCGCTGCCGTACTCGGGGCCGTGCTCCTCGCCCTGCTCCTCGTACTCGCGCACAACCTGGCGCTGTCCCACCTCCCCGAGGACATCGGCCGCCCCGCCGCCGAGGCCGTGTACGGGGAGCTGACGGCTGCGCTCCGGACGACGGCCTGGGTGATCGGGGTGGCGGGACTGGTGGTGGCGCTGGTGGCCGGGGGCGCGGAGTGGCTGACGGGTCGTCGGCGGGCCACCACCCGTTCGGACCACCCGCCTCGCGGGCGGGACCCGCTGGACACAGGGTGGTCGGCATGAAGATCACCCGCGCTGCCGGCGCCGCCGTTCTCGCCGCCCTCCTCGCCTTCTCGGCCTCCGCCTGCTCCGACGGGGACAAGTCGCCCGCGCAGATGGTCTCGAACGCCACCCAGAAGGCGGGCGACGCGGCGGCGAGCGCCACGGCGAAGGCGGGGGAGATGGGGGAGAAGGCGAAGGAGTCGTACGCGTCCGCCTCCGCGTCGGCCTCGGCCAGGATGAACGAGGTCAGGGACGGCATGGACGCCAAGGGTGAGGTGGCGGTCGGCGAGGTCAAGACGGACGAGGACCGGAGCGCGGCCGAGGTCACCGCTTCCAACAAGCAGGACAAGGAACAGAGTTTTGTGGTGCAGGTGAACTTCCGGGACGACGGGGGGAACCTGCTCGACACGGTGGTGGTCACGGTCAAGGACGTGGCGGCAGGCAAGGAGGCCACGGCGGTGGCCACCAGCAACCGCAACCTGTCCGGCAAGGTAAAGGCCGAAATCGCCAAGGCCCTCCGCCACTGACACGCCCCTCCAGGGGCGCGGGGAACTGCGCGAGCAACCAACCACGCTCCCGCACGGACTTTCCAAGGGGGCTTGCCCCCAGGGGCGCGGGGAACTGCGCGAGCAACCCGCAACGCTCCCGCAGATGAATCCAGCCCCGCGGCCAGCGGTTTAGGGAAGGGGCGGGGAGGGGCAAAGCCCGCCGCAGGCGCGACCCGCCAGCCGCCCCGGCGCCTCTGCAAGGAGGGGCAAACGCCCGGAAGCCGTGGCCCCCCCGCGGCGGCCAGGCGCGGCCGAGCGCGGCCCCCGCACGGCCAGCCGCGACCCTGCGGGGGAGGCAAACGCCCGCCACAGCCACCCCACCCACTCCACCCACCGCCCCCGACTTGCCGCCACCCCCCAATGGGTGTGCCCTGGTGAGGTAGCAACGTACCCACCCCGGGGGGCGATGGGAGGCATCCCGATGGGCACACACGCAGCAGTCCCCACCCGCGGAACCCGAGCCCGCCGGGGAATCCGGCCCGGCACTCCCGGCCCCGGCCCCGCCCCCGGCAGCCACCCCGGGACACACGGAGCCTCCCGCTCCGCCCTGGTCCTCCCCCTCGTCCTCGGCCTCGCCTACGGCGTCTACGTGGCCTTCATGGCCCGCGGCACCGGCCCCCTGACCTGGTCGAACGTCTGGTTCGGCGTCCTATGGGGCGTGATCCTCACCGCCGTGGCGCTCCTGGTCGGCAGGATGATCAAGGGCCGTACCCCCGGCATGCGAGCCATCGCGATCGCCGTACCCTTCGCCGCCGCCATGGGTTACCTGTTCAGCCTCGGCGGAGGCAGCGTCCTCACCTCAGTGGTACTGGCCCTGGTCCTCGGCGCGGGCATGTACATCGCCACGTACTACGCCTTCTACTCGCACAGCGACTGAAAGATCCGTATCGGTATCGCACAGAACGCAGCCCCAGAAAATCCCGCGCAGCACCCAACTCGCGTCCACTACCGTCAGGTTGACCCAAGAACCCACAACGCCAGGCAGGCGAGACAACGCCAGAGAAAACCTGACGGCCCCAGACGGCGCCTAACGGCCCCCGACAACGCCTGACGGCCCCCGACGACATCGCCGCACCCCGGGAGTTGACCCGCCTCCATGACATTCCCCTCCACCGGAGCCTCCTCCACCGACCTGGCCATCGAGACCGATGTGCTGGTCAAGGTCTTCGGGGACAACCGGGCGGTCGACGGCATCGACCTCGCCGTCCCGACCGGCACCGTCTACGGCGTCCTCGGCCCCAACGGCGCCGGCAAGACCACCGCAGTCAAGATGCTCGCCACGCTCCTGCGCCCCGACGGCGGCAGCGCCCGGATCTTCGGCAAGGACGTGGTGAAGGACGCCGACGCGGTACGGTCCCGGGTCAGCCTCACCGGCCAGTACGCGTCCGTGGACGAGGACCTCACCGGCACCGAGAACCTGATCCTCCTCGCCCGCCTCCTCGGCCACTCCAAGGCAAACTCCCGCTCCCGCGCTGCCCAGTTGCTCGAAGCGTTCGGGCTGACCGCGGCCGCCGGCAAGCAGATCAAGAACTACTCCGGCGGCATGCGCCGCCGCATCGACATCGCCGCGTCCATCCTCAACACCCCGGACCTGCTCTTCCTGGACGAGCCGACCACCGGCCTCGACCCGCGCAGCCGCAACCAGGTCTGGGACATCGTGCGCGCGGTGGTCGCCCAGGGCACCACGGTGCTGCTCACCACCCAGTACCTCGACGAGGCCGACCAGCTGGCCTCCCGTATCGCGGTCATCGACCACGGCAAGGTCATCGCGGAAGGCACGAAGGGCGAGCTGAAGGCGTCGGTCGGCTCCGGCTCCGTACACCTGCGGCTGCGCGACGCGGACCAGCGGCCCGAGGCCGAACGCATCCTCGCCGCATCGATGAACGCGACGGTCCAGCTCGACCCGGACCCGGTCGCGCTGACCGCCACGGTCGACGGCCGGGGGACCGAGCAGGGTGCCGCCGAACAGGCCGCCCGCGCGCTCGCGGAGCTGGCCCGGTCCGGCATCACGGTCGACAGTTTCGCCCTCGGACAGCCCAGCCTCGACGAGGTCTTCCTGGCACTCACGGACAAGAAGGGGGCGACGGCGTGAGCACGGACACCTCGACCACCGGGACCACGGCGGGCCCGAAGAAGGGCGACGGGAAGGGCAAGGGCGACGGGAAGGGCAGGGGCAACGGGAGGGGCAAGGACTCCGAGGCCGACCTCGACAAGCTGCTCAGGGCACCCGACCCGGAGGAGCTCGCCGCCCTCCTGGTCGCCAAGGACCGCCCGGCCCGCCCGAGCGCCCTGAGCTCCTCGCTGACCTTCGGCTGGCGCGCCATGCTGAAGATCAAGCACGTGCCTGAGCAGCTGTTCGACGTCACGGCCTTCCCGATCATGATGGTCCTGATGTACGCCTACCTCTTCGGCGGTGCGCTCGCCGGGTCGGTCTCGGAGTACATCCAGTTCCTGCTGCCGGGCGTCCTGGTCATGTCCATCGTCATGATCACCATGTACACGGGCGTGGCCATCAACACGGACATCTCCAAGGGCGTCTTCGACCGCTTCCGCACGCTGCCGATGTGGCGGCCCGCCCCGATGGTCGGCTATCTGCTCGGCGACGTGATCCGCTACCTCATCGCCTCGATGGTCATCCTCGTGGTGGGTCTGATCATCGGCTACCGCCCCCAGGGCGGCATCCTCGGCGTCCTCGGCGGCGTGGTCCTCCTCATGGTCTTCTCGTTCGCGTTCTCGTGGATCTGGACGATGTTCGGGCTGATGCTGCGCTCGGAGAAGTCGGTGATGGGCGTCAGCATGATGGTGATCTTCCCGCTCACCTTCCTGTCCAACGTCTTCGTCGACCCGAGGACTATGCCGGGCTGGCTCCAGGCGTTCGTCAACAACAGCCCGGTGAGCCATGTGGCCACGGCGGTCCGTGAGCTGATGGCCGGCAACTGGCCGGGCGCGGACATCGCCTGGTCGCTGGGCTGGGCGGCCCTGTTCCTGCTCGTCTTCGGTACGGCGACGATGCGCCTCTGCAACCGCAAGTAGGGGCGAGGCGCAGCCGCGCGGCGACCGCGGGGCAGGGGCCCTGGGCACCTCGCGCATCAGCTCTGTCCACCGCACGGGGTGCCCAGGGCCCGTACCCCGGGCTCAGTCCAACCGCAGGTCCGCCAGCTGCTGCGCGAACGGCACCACGTCCTGTGCCGTCCTGCGCGGGGCCGCTGCCCGGATCTGGGCGGCGAGTTCGCCGGCCGCCCGTGTGATCCGGCCCGGCAGGTGGGTCGTGTAGGCGTCACCCTTGTCGCCCCAGTCCTCCGAGGCCGCGAAGACCGCCGTGGGGACGGTCATGGCGCGCAGGTACGCGAAGAGCGGGCGGACGGCGTGGTCCAGGGCCAGGGAGTGCCGGGCCGTGCCGCCGGTGGCTGCGATCAGCACCGGGGTGCCGGTCAGCGCGTCCGGGTCGAGCAGGTCGAAGAAGGACTTGAAGAGACCGCTGTAGGAGGCCGCGAACACCGGGGTCACCGCGATCAGGCCGTCCGCCTCCGACACCGTGGTGATCGCCTCGTGCAGTGCCTCGTTGGGGAAGCCCGTGACGAGGTGGTGGGCGATGGCGGTGGCGAGTTCGCGCAGTTCGACGACGTGGACGGTGACGTCCGGGATCTCGGTGCGGACCGCCTCCGTCAGGCGGTCCGCCAGCAGGCGGGTGGACGACGGGACGCTCAGCCCCGCCGAGACGACGGCCAGGTGCGTGGTCATGAGGTGGTGACCTCCTTCGATGCCGGCTTCGATGCCGGGGTGTCGGCGAGGGCCTGGGCGACGCGGGCCGCGTGGGTCGGGCCGTCCGGCACACCGGCAGGGCGCTTCTTGGCGAATTCCTCGCGCAGGACCGGTACGACCTCCTCGCCGAGGATGTCGAGCTGCTGGAGGACCGTCTTCAGCGGCAGGCCCGCGTGGTCCATCAGGAAGAGCTGGCGCTGGTAGTCGCCGAAGGACTCGCGGAAGGTGAGGGTCTTCTCGATGGCCTCCTGCGGGGAGCCCACCGTGAGGGGCGTCTCGGAGGCGAACTCCTCCAGCGAGGGGCCGTGGCCGTAGACCGGGGCGTTGTCGAAGTACGGGCGGAACCGCCGCACGGCCTCCTGCGAGTTCTTGTGCAGGAAGAGCTGGCCGCCGAGGCCGACCACGGCCTGGTCGGGGGTGCCGTGCCCGTAGTGCGCGTATCGCTCGCGGTAGAGGTTGATCAGCTTCCGGAAGTGGTCCTTCGGCCAGAAGATGTTGTTCGCGAAGAAGCCGTCGCCGTAGTACGCGGCCTGCTCGGCGATCTCCGGGGAGCGGATCGAACCGTGCCAGACGAACGGCGGGACGCCGTCCAGCGGGCGCGGGGTGGAGGTGAAGGACTGGAGGGGGGTGCGGAACTTCCCCTCCCAGTCGACGACGTCCTCGCGCCACAGGCGGTGCAGCAGCGCGTAGTTCTCCACCGCGAGCGGGATGCCCTGGCGGATGTCCTTGCCGAACCACGGGTAGACAGGCCCGGTGTTGCCGCGCCCCATCATCAGGTCGACGCGCCCGTCGGCCAGGTGCTGGAGCATCGCGTAGTCCTCGGCGATCTTCACCGGGTCGTTGGTGGTGATGAGGGTGGTGGAGGTGGAGAGGATGAGCCGCTCGGTACGGGCCGCGACGTAGCCGAGCATCGTGGTCGGCGAGGACGGGACGAAAGGACGGTTGTGGTGCTCGCCGGTCGCGAAGACGTCGAGACCGACCTCCTCGGCCTTCTGCGCGATGGCGACCATGGCCTTGATGCGCTCGTTCTCGGTCGGCGTGCGGCCGGTCGTCGGGTCGGGCGTGACGTCTCCGACGCTGAAGATCCCGAACTGCATCGCGTTCATCGTGGCCACCTCTGGGTTCCGTCGTACAGAAGGTTGAACATTTAACAACCTCTGCAACGGAACACCCCCGCGACCTATTCCCGCCCCGCCGACGGCCTCCGGCCAGGGGCCTGCGGTCAGTCCCCCGTGCGTCCGTCCGCCAGTTCCCGCAGCACGTCCAGGTGGCCGTTGTGCCGGGAGGTCTCCTCGATCAGGTGCAGCAGCACCCACCGCAGCGTCGGCCGCACGCCGCTGCGCACCTGTCCCGTGCTCACCGCGTCGAGGTCCGTGGCGGCCACCAGCTCCCGGTACTCCTCGCACTTCTCCTCGTACTCGGCGATCAGCTGCGCGATCGGCGCGCTCGCCCCGACCCGCATCTCCCGGTCCGGGTCGTCCTCCGTCCAGGGCCACTCGACGGCGTCCTGCCGCCCGAGGAAGACCCCCTCGAACCACCACTGCTCCACCCAGCGCAGATGGCTGATGATCCCGCCCAGGGTCATCAGGGGCGAGCCGGGCAGCGGGGCGTTCCCCACGTGCTCGGCGGCGACGTCGGCGCACTTGTCGACGGCCACTCCGCGTGCGTAGTCGAGGAGGGTGGCCAGGGTGGAACGTTCGTCCCAGGTCTGAGGCATATCAGTTCGAGTCATCGGGGGATGATGGACATACGGCACCTCCGAATGTCGAGCGATTTGCCTTCCCCGAAGGGGTGACCGCGCCCCGAACTTGCCCCGAGCACAGCCCAACTGGGTGCACTCTGCCGGGATGTCCACACGCATCGGCACCCGCCCGCCCTCCTCCGACCGCGTACCGGTCCCGCCCCCGATCCCCCCGGCCTGCCCCCACTGCCGTCAGGGCGTCCTGTGGAAGGACACCCGCTCCGAGATCCGCGAGACGGACGAGCACCACTGGCGCTGGTGGTGCGGCAATTGCCAGAAGCGCTTCCGGCCCACGGAGGAACACCTCCGCCGCTTCTCCTGACGGGAGGCCGCCGGGATGTCGCTGGGACGCCGCCGCGCCGCCGCCGGGACACCGCCGCGCCGCCGCCGGGATGTCGCGCACGTCGCCCCCACCTCTCACCGCTTCTCCGCCACCGAAGCCCGCTTCCCCTTGCTCCCCGTCGCTGCCCCCGGCACCAACCCGTTCTCCACCACGTCGTATGCCACGTCCGTCAGCCGCAGGCCCCCGTTCCGGGCATGCCGCCGCAGCACCGCGAACGCCTCGTCCACCCCCACCCGCATCCGCTCCGCCAGCTTTCCCTTCGCCTGCTCGATGAGGACGCGGCTGTCGAGTGCCGTACGGAGCTGGGTCACGGTCGTCCGGTGCGCGTTCAGGGTCCGCGCGTGCACGAGGCCGATGGCGGCGGCGTCCGCGAGTGCCTGCGCCAGGCGTACGTCGGACTCAGGCAGCGGTTCCTCGCCCGTACGCAGGAGGAGCAGGCTGCCCAGCCTCTCCCCGCGCAGCCTCAGCGGCAGTGCGCACGCCCAGGTGTACCCGGCCCGGCGGGCGAGCGGACCGAAGGCGGCCCAGCGGTCGTCGGGCACGCGCAGGTCCACGCGCGCCAGGTCCGTGCCGTGCTCCGTGCCGGTGCGCGCCTCACTCCCGGCCCTCGCCGAACCGGCATGGCACTCCACGGCCGGGCCTTCGTCGGCGGCGGTGTCGAGCAATTCGCCGAGCATCCCGCCGGGATCGCAGGGGGCGACGATGCGCAGCGGTTCCTTGCCCGGCGGCGCCAGTAACGCGGCCGCCAACGACACATCGAGTAACTGGCCGCACCGCAGGCACAGTTGCCGCAGAAAATTCCTCACGTCGAATGAGTCCACCAGTGTGTCGGCCAGCTCGACGAAGGTGTCGGCGACGTCCAGCTCACGATGCCGGTCCATGAACGGTTTCTCCTGTTCGGCAAGTCTTTACGTGGTGCGTAGCGTGGCCGGTCGGCCTCGACGCCGTGCCTCTGCCGGAGGAGAGGGGGGACCGAAAGCACGAAGCCCCCTCTCCCGGTGAGTACGGGGGCGGGGGCTCCGGGTGGTGCGGGGTCAGCGCTGCACGGCGTACGAGAGGAACCCGGCCCAGGCACTCGGCCGGAAACGGAGCCGGGGGCCTTCGGTGTTCTTGCTGTCGCGGATGAGGACCGTGCCGGGAGCAACTGCGACCTCGACGCACTCGTTGCTGTTGCTGCTGTCGCTGTAGCTGCTCTTGAACCACACCGGCGTGGAAGCATCTCCGGCAGAGGGCTTGCGGGTCATGTCTCTCCCAGCAGTTGCTCGATGAAAGCCAGTGACTCCCCTGGATTGAGAGCCTGAGCCCGGATGATGCCACACCGCAGCTCAATGATCCGGAGATGCTTCGGGTCGGATACCGGACGGCTACCGAAGTCTCCTTCGGAGCGTCCCACGGCAGATCCGTCTCCGAATTTCAGCACTTGCAACTCGCCTCCCATCCCGGCGTGATCTTCACGGGCGGTCGGCATCACCTGTATCTCCACGTTCCGCAACTGGCCTACGGCAAGGAGATGTTCGAGCTGCCGCCGCAATACCATTCTGCCTCCGAGGCGGCGGCGCAGCGTTACCTCTTCCTGGACGAAACTGAGCTCTGGGGCAGGTACGCGGCCGAAAATGGAATGCCTGGCCACACGCGCAGCCACCAGCCTCTCTACTTCGTCCGGTGAGAAGGCAGGCCGCCGCATCCCGAACAGGGACCGCGCGTACTCCTCCGTCTGCAAGAGCCCATGGATGTTGTGGGTTCCGTAGCCAGGAGCTCGACTGCCCGCGCTTCCAGCTTGGCCAGATCCCGAACCTTCTTCGGATACCGGATCTCCGCCAAGTCCTCCTTCATCGCCGAGATCTTCCCGCGAGCCCCCAGCACCTCGTCCGCACGGTCCAGATACTCCGGCCTCGGGATGCGCCGGCCGCCCTCCACCTTGTAGACGAGGTCCTCCCCGTACCCGACACCTCATCTCCCCGCGAGGGCACCCCGGACAGTCGGGACAGCACCGGACAGCGTCGGGACAGTCTCCGTACGCAAGGGCGATCTCCCTGTTCACGGTAGCTACGGACCGACACGCTGAGTGACGTGAACTATGAAACCCAGGCAATCCGAGAGACCGCGCAACTCCGCCCGTACGAACGCCGGTTCGCCGTACAACTGTCCTCCACTCTGCGCGGCGCCCGCCTCGCCCGGCTGCTCGCCGTCGAGCAACTTCGTTCGTGGGGTCAGCCCTTGGAGGACGGGGCGCACCTCGTCGCCGAGCTGGCGGCCAACGCGGTCACGCACGGGCGGGTGCCGGGGCGGGACTTCCGGCTCGTGCTCGGCGTCGACGCGGCCGGGACGCTCCGTATCGCAGTGACCGACGCGCGCGGGGACCGGCTGCCCGTGGCCGGGCCCGTCGGCGGGGGAGGGGCGGAGGGCGCGGAGGCGGGGCGGGGGTTGCTCCTCGTGGCGGCGCTGGCCGACCGGTGGGGTGTGACGCACGGCCCGTACCCCTGCAAGACCGTGTGGGCCGAGCGCGCGACCGTCCGGTGAGGGGTGCTAGCACCTCAGGCCCCCGGGCGCTCCACCGCCCCCGAAGTACTGCACCCGGGTGACCCGGGCGGCGCGTCCCGGGGGCGGGTGGGGCCGGGCGGTGGTGGGCAGTTGCCACAGTCGGGCGATGCGAGGAGTCGAGTGGATCCGAGGGTGCGCGTTGTCGATGGCCGGCTGTCTGCTGGCGGCGGGCGCGAGTACGGGCGCCCTGGCCGGACCCGTACCTGAGGCATCCGAAGTGGCCCGGCTGTACCGGGAGGCGGCGGCGGCCGTGCGGGCGCACGAGAGCGCGCGCAAGGAGGTCGCTCGGGCCCGTGAGGAAGTGGTGAGGCTGCGGGCGGCCGAGGCGGCCGAGCGCGCGCGGCTGGGGCAATTGCGTGACGTGATGGGCCAGTTGGCGCGCACCCAGTACCGAGGCGCGGCCGGTGCCCTCCCGTACACGGTCCGGCTGCTGGCTGCGGAGTCCCCCGAGCAGCTGATGGAACAGGTGGCCCTCGCCCGGCGCGGCGGGCACGCCACGGCCTCGCTGATGACCCGCGTACGGGAGTCCCGGGCACGGCTGGCCCGCGACCGGGCCGCCTCCGCGAGGGAGCTGGGTGCGCTGAAGGCCGATCTCGTACGGCAGGCCGCAGCCCGGCAGCTCATCGAACGGAAGCTCCGGCTGGCCCAGGCCCGGTTGCGGCACGCGGAAGAGGTCCGGCGGGCGGGACGCGGGGGAGGGGGTCCCTGGAGCCTCACGGCGGCCGGCGCCCCGGGCCCGGCCTGCGGCGGTGCCGGAGGGGCCGAGCCGCTCGGATCGCCGCCGCCCGGCGAAGGGGCCGATGCCCCGCAGTGGGTCAAGCCCGTGGACCCCGCCCCGCTCTCGGCGGGCTACGCGGAGTCCGGCAGCCGTTGGAAGCACCGCCACACCGGGCAGGACTTCGCCGTCTTCGACGGTGCCGAGGTGAGGGCCGTGGGCGAGGGCACCGTCCACTTCATCGGCTGCGGCGACGGCTTCGGAAAGCAGGTGATCGTCCGCCATCCCGACGGCTACTTCACCCAGTACGCCCACCTCTCCGTCTTCGGCGTGCGCAGGGGCCAGCGGGTCGTCGCGGGCGAAACGATCGCGCTGTCCGGCAGCACCGGCAACGTCTCGGGCCCCCACCTGCACTTCGAGGTCCGCGTCACCCCTCAACTCGGCTCGGGCGTCGACCCGTTGCCCTGGCTGCGGGAGCGCGGGCTCGACGTGTGAGGGGCGGGGCCGCGTTGCCTCCCCGGCCGAGGGCTGTGTTCTGCTACGCCGATGACGAATCCTCCCGCTCCTCCCAGTCCGCCCGCTCCTCCGCGTCCGCCCGCTCCTCCGCGTCCTCCCGCTCCTCCGCGTCCTCCCGCTCCTCCCGCCGTACGCCTCCGCCGTCCCGACGATCTGCCCGCGCTCGCGCATGTCCTGCGCGAGGTGCACGAGAAGGACGGCTATCCCAGGAACTGGCCGGCCGACCCGGAGGTCTGGGTCGGGGACGCGGGCGGGGCGGGCGGGCCCCTCGAGGCGTGGGTGGCGGAGGTGGCGGGCGAACCGGTGGGCCATGCGGCTCTGGTCGCCGCCGGACCGGGTGACGTGGCCCCCGGCCTGGTGGCGGGGCCGGTCGCCGTGGTGGCCCGGCTCTTCGTGTCGCCCCGGGTGCGGGGGACGGGAGTGGGAGGGGCGATCCTGGCCCGGGTCGCGGAGGCTGCGCGGGAGCATGGCACGCGTGCCGTGCTCGACGTGGTCGCGGCCGACACCGGGGCGGTCGCCTTCTACTCCCGTACGGGCTGGGAACAGGTGGGCGGGGGCGAACAGGACTGGGGGAAGGGGGAATGGGTGCCGGTGCGCTGTTTCGCCGCGCGCCCGCTCGGCTGAGTCCGCTCAACTTCCCTGCCGAACAAGGCACTCGCCCCAGCGCGCTGTTCTACGCTGAGCCGCGTGGCTGACGTGGACGAGGTGCTGATCGGGGGCCGGTACCGGCTCCGGGAACTGATCGGGCAGGGCGGGATGGGCCGGGTCTGGCGCGGCCTCGACGAGATCCTCGGGCGGGACGTCGCGGTCAAGGAGGTGCTGCTGCCCCAGGGCATCACCGTCGAGCAGCGCGACGTACTCCTGCAGCGCGTGATGCGCGAGGCGCGGGCCGCCGCACGGCTCAACCACCCCGGGATCATCACCGTGCATGACGTCGTCGAGCACGCGGGCGCCCCGGTCATCGTCATGGAGTACGTCACCGGGGCCTCGCTCGCCACGGCCATCGCGCGGAACGGGAGCCTGTCGGTCGAGCGCGTCGCGGAGATCGGCCTCGCCGTACTGAAGGCGCTCGGACGCGCCCACGCGGCGGGCATCGTCCACCGCGACCTCAAGCCCGACAACGTGCTGCTGATGGACGACCGGGTGATCCTCACGGACTTCGGCATCGCGCACATGGCGGACGCCACCAAGGCGCTCACGCACACCGGCACGATCATCGGCACCCCCGCGTACATGGCCCCCGAGCAGCTGGTGGGCAAGCCGCCCGCGCCCGCGACGGACCTGTGGGCGCTGGGGGCGACGCTGTACTGCGCGGTGGAGGGTGTGCCGCCGTTCAGTGCCGAGACGTTCACCGCGCTGTGCATCGCGGTGGCCACCGCGGAGCCGCGCCCGCCGCAGCGGGCGGGCGCCCTGGCCCCCGTACTGGCGGCGCTCCTCACGAAGGACCCGCAGCACCGCGCGGACGCGGCACGGGCGCGGGCGGGACTGGAGGCGGCGGCACGGGAGGGTGCCGGGTATCCCGCTCGGCCGGTCCCGACACAGGTCGACCCACGGGCGGCCTTCGGCCGGAACGGCCCGGCGACCGCTCCGGCATCGGACGGATCTGCCGCTCCGGAGCGTGCGCGACGGGCCAACCCGGGGGTCGTCCCCGCTCGGGCGGACCCGCGGGCCGACCCGGGCGTCGCGCCGGCATCCGTCGGGCCCGCCGCTCCGGAGGGTGCGCGTCGGCCCGCCCCGGCTCACGTCCAGCGGCCCGCCCCGGCACCCCGCAGGGCCCGCGCCGGGTCCGCACCCGACGCCCGCACCGTGAGCGCGGCGGGCACGGCCGTTCCGGCGGGCCGCAGCAGGCGTGCGACGGCGGCTCCGCCGTCCCCGGCGCTGCTGCCTGCCGGGACGGGGATGAGCCGGGCCCGGGCGCGCGTGCTGCGACTGGCGGGGTGTTACGTCCTGGTGCTGGCCGTGGGGCTCATTCCGTGGCCCGGAACGGCGCACGGCCTCACCCTCAGCGGCCTCGTCGCCGTACTCGTCGTCGCGTGCCTGAACGCCCTTCCCCGGCCCCGGCTGCGCCCCGCGCCCGTCTGGGGGTTTGCCGTACTGCTCAACCTGGCGGTGTTCTTCCCCTGGGTGAGCGTGGGAAAGGACGAGTTCGCCGGGCTCCTCCTGTCCGGCGCGGTCAGTGCCCTGGTCGTGGCCACCGGCTCCTGGCTGCTGTGGTGGAGGATCCGGGTCCGCGTGGTGTAGTCGCGGGTCCGCGAGGCGGGGCGGCCCTCGGCACAACCGAAACCCCGCCCCCGGACCTGCGTACGGCCCGGGGGCGGGGCCTCGTCACTGCCACTCGGCTGACTGCCACTCCGCTGCCGACAACAGCGGGACGCTCCTAGGGGCCTAGAGGCCTAGAGGCCTAGAGGCCTACAGGTCGAACTCGTGCGGGGCCAGCCCCACCGCGAAGCACGCCTCCCGCACCACGGCCTGCTCCGTCTTGTCGAAGTCGCCGTCCGCGCCGCCGATCACAATGCCGATCTGGATGACCGCCCGCGCCTCCGCCGGCTTCTTCTTCGCCTTGGCGATCTCCTGGAGGATGCTCACCTTGCCGAACGCGAAGTCGGCCGTGAGCTTCTCGCAGTACTCGTTGAAGCGGCGCTGGAGGTCGTCGGCGGGGAAGTTCTGGAGCACGTCGTTGCTGCCGATGAGGGCCGCCACCCGCTGCCGCTCCGCCGGGTCGATCGAGCCGTCGGCCGCCGCGACCAGCGCGCACATGGCCATGCTGGCGTCCCGGAAGGAGCCGCTCTTCAGCTCGTTCTTCTTCGAGTCCAGCTGGGTCTGCATCGTAGAGGCGGTTTCCTTGAGGCGGTCCCACAGGGCCATGAAGTGTCTCCGTCGTCTGGATGGTCGGTGGTGCGTGCGGAGCTGCAAAGATCTACAGCTCTGTAGAACCTAACAGGACCGCGCATAAAGGCGCCCTAACGGTTCGTCGACGACGTCTCCGCCCGCCCGGCCGCGGACGACGGGGGCCGCCCCGCCGCAGGCGACCCGGACCGCCCCACCGCACCGGAATCCGGCCGCCCCGCCGCCGGAGCCTCCGCCGCGATCATGGCCTCCAGCGACGGCGGTCCGGCCGGGGGCTGCTTCCGGCCGCCCTGCAGGCGCATGATCAGCGGCTCGGTCCAGCGTGCCGCCAGCGGCCCGAGGATGACCAGGAGCAGTACGTACGCCGTGGCCAGCGGGCCGATCCTCGGTTCCGTCGCCACTGCCAGGCCCGCGATCACGATGGAGAACTCGCCGCGCGCCACCAGGGTTCCGCCCGCCCGCAGCCGGCCCTTCTTGCCGATGCCGGCCCGCCGGGCCGCATACCAGCCCGTGCCGATCTTGGTGAGGGTGGTGACCACCGCGAGGATCAGGGCCGGGACCAGGACGGGCGGGATGTCCGCCGGGTCGGTGGAGAGGCCGAAGAAGACGAAGAAGACGGCGGCGAACAGGTCCCGCAGCGGGGCCAGCAGCTTGTGCGCGCCCTCGGCGACCTCGCCGGAGAGGGCGATGCCGACCAGGAAGGCCCCGACGGCGGCGGACACCTGGAGCTGTTGGGCGATGCCCGCGACCAGGACGGTGAGGCCGAGGACGACCAGGAGCAGCATCTCCGGGTTGTCCGAGGAGACCGCCTTGCTGATCACACGGCCGTGCCGCAGGGCCGCGTACAGGACGAGGCCGACGGTGCCGAGGGCGATGAGGAGCGTGACGCTGCCGCCGGCCAGGCCCACACCGGCCAGCATCGCGGTGAGGAGCGGCAGGTAGACCGCCATCGCCAGGTCCTCCATGACGAGGACGCCGAGGACGACGGGGGTCTCGCGGTTGCCGAGTCTGCCCAGGTCGGTCATGACCTTGGCGATGACACCGGAGGAGGAGATCCAGGTGACGCCCGCCAGCGCGACCGCGCCGACCGGGCCCCAGCCGAGGATCAGGGCGGCGATCGCGCCGGGGGTCGCGTTGAGGACGAGGTCGACGATCCCGGAGGGGTACTGGGTCTTGAGGCTGGTGACCAGTTCGCTCGCACTGTATTCGAGGCCCAGCAGGAGCAGCAGGAGGATCACGCCGATCTCGGCGCCGACGGCGGTGAATTCCTCGCTCGCGTCGAGGGGTATCAGCCCGCCGTGGCCGAACGCGAGTCCGGCGAGCAGGTAGAGGGGTATCGGGGACAGGCCGATGCGGCCCGCCAGGCGCCCGATGATGCCGAGGGCCAGGATGACTGCGCCGAGCTCGATGAGAAGGGCGGTGGTGTGCACGGTGTTCGGTCCCCGGTCTCAGTCGTCGGTGAGCGTCGCGCCGGAGGAGGTCCCGGCGATCAGGTCGGCGAGCGCGGCCACGCCCTGCCGGGTGCCGACCGCGACCAGGGTGTCCCCGATGGCGAGGCGGAAGTCCGGCTCGGGCGAGGGGTGGGCGCTGGCCCGGCGCAGTACGGCCACGATCGAGGCACCGGTGCGGGAGCGCGCCTTGGTGTCGCCGAACAGCTTTCCGCCGTAGGGCGACTTGGAGGTCACCGGGATGTGCTCGGTGACGAGGTCGATGCCGTCGGTGCGGACCGCGTCGGTGGGCGCCGCGTCGAGCAGGTGCGCCAGCGCGGTCGCCTCGTCGGCGGAGAGCGGGACGGCCTGCAGGCACGCGTCCGGGTCGTCCGCGGCGAAGAAGCCGATGAAGCGGCGGCCGTCGTCGTGCACGACGACCGAGATGTGCCGTCCGCCCTCGGTCGCGAAGTCGTACTGGATGCCTATGCCGGGCAATGTGGAACGGCGTGTCCCCATGGGGTCCTCCATGGACGCGAGCGTGATCGATTTTAAGGTTCCATTACCCTACTCCGCACCCAAAATGTCCCTCTTTATCAAGTATGCGAGGGTGAGGTGACCTGACATCGTGTGGGTTTCGCACGTTTCGGTGTGCGCAGCCCGGAGAGGCGAACGGAATGGTGCAGATCGGATACACGATGATGACCGAGCAGGCCGGGCCGCGTGCTCTCGTCGACCACGTCGTGGGCGCCGAGCGGGCAGGCTTCGACTTCTCCGTCACCTCGGACCACTACTCCCCCTGGCTCACCGAACAGGGCCACGCCCCCTACGCCTGGAGCGTGCTGGGAGCGGCGGCGCAGGCGACCTCGCGGATTCCGCTGATGACGTACGTGACCTGCCCGACCGTCCGCTACCACCCGGCGGTCGTGGCGCAGAAGGCCGCGACGATGCAGCTTTTGTCCGAGGGCCGCTTCCGGCTCGGCCTGGGCTCCGGCGAGAACCTCAACGAACACGTCGTGGGCGCGGGATGGCCCGCGGCCCACGTACGGCTGGAAATGCTGGAGGAGGCCGTGGAGATCATCCGCGGACTCTTCGAGGGCGGCGACTTCAGCCACCACGGCACCCACTACGACGTCGAGAACGCGAAGCTGTGGGACCTGCCGGGCGACGAGGGCCTTCCCCTGCCGCCGATCGGCATCGCCGTCTCCGGCGAGCGCTCCTGCGAGCTGGCGGGCCGCCTCGGTGACCTCGTCATCGCCACCGAACCCAAGGGCGAGCTGATCGAGTCCTTCGACCGGCACGGCGGTACGGGCAAGCCCCGGGTCGGCCAGCTGCCCGTCTGCTTCGACCGGGACCGGGACGCGGCGGTCGCCAGGGCGCACGAGCAGTTCCGGTGGTTCGCCGGCGGCTGGAAGGTCAACGCCGAGCTGCCGGGTCCCGCGGGATTCGCCGGTGCGACCCAGTTCGTACGGCCCGAGGACGTGGCCGATTCGATCCCCTGCGGGTCCGACGTGGCGGACTTCGTGGAGGCGGTACGCCCCTACGTGGAGGCGGGCTTCACCGAAGTGGCGCTCGTCCAGGTCGGCGGCGACCACCAGGAGCCCTACCTCGAGTGGGCGGAGAAGGAACTGCTGCCCGCCCTGCGGGAGCTGTGACCGGCGGACCCCGCACCTCACGAACCCCACGTACCTGCCCCCTCTCGGACACCCGGCGCACTTCGCGCTCCCGACGCCCCTCACGCACCCGACGTCCCCGACGTACCACCGACGTACCACCGACGTACAGGATCGGAACGCATCATGAAGGTCACTGCCACCGTTACCGACTGCCCCGCCCAGGATGCCCGGGTGGTCTTCGAGGTCCTGGCCGAGGGCTTCCCGTCCTCGGACCGGGCCCCCGGCGACGTGCCCGGGGACACGCCCGGCGCCGGACCGACGGTGTGGACGACGGTCTTCGACGTGCCGGGAGCCCCGGAGTCGGGCGGGTCCGCACCCGACCCCCTCTCCGGCCCGGTCACTGTCACCCTCCAGGGCGCGCCGCACGAGGTCGGCCTCGCCAGGAAGCTGCTGGGCGCGAAGTTCTCGGTGGTCGGCGACGGCACCGCGGCCGGCGACCAGGAGCAGGAGGTCTGGGTACGGGTGGTCAGCCGCTGACACCGGCAGGCGCGCCCGCACGCGAACGCCCCCGCAGCCCTGAGCTGCGGGGGCGTCCGGCCGTCGGGCGGAGGCGTACGACCGTCGGGGGCGGCGTCCGGCAGTCAGACGGATGTGCTCAGTCGATCGTGAGGTGCACCCGCACGCGCTTGCCGCCGGCCATGCGCTGGATGTCGTACTTGTTGCACAGCGCCAGGACCAGTTCCAGGCCGTGCTGCCCGATCCGCTGCGGGTCCGGGGCGCCGGGCTGCGGCAGGCTGGTGTCGGTGTCCCACACGGTGATCCGCAGGGTGTCCCGGGCGGGGCGGTCGGGGCCGCCCTCCTCCCGTTCCATCGAGAGGTCCAGCAGGCAGGGGCCGGGCGCGTACTTCGCCGCGTTGGTGACCAGCTCGCTGACCAGGAGCTTCACGGTGCCTGCCGACCGCGCGGAGACGGAGACCCCGTGCAGGGCCTCGGCCCGCACGAGGAAGTCCGCCGCGAAGTCCCTGGCCTCGCCGATGGTGCCCGGTTCGCCGTCGTACGTCGCACTGGCGCTGAAGGGAATGCCCACTGCCACAGTCATCGTCGCTTCCCGCACCGCACGCACCGCCCGTCCTGTCCTGTACACCTGACGTCCCCCGTGCTGCCGGGTGCTCCGACGACGCGCCTTCCCCCGAAAGCACTTTTCAGTCATAGGAATCTCGCCGGGTCCGCGGGGTGCCGGGGAACCTGGGAAACGTGCAGGTCAGAGGTGCGCTCAGGGCTACTTGTGGACGATCTTGCGGACATTGTCGAGGCTTCCGCAGCCCGCCGCGAGGAGTTTGTCCCGCGCCTCGGTGAACGCGGCTCCCAGCTCCGCCCGGCGCTCGTCGCTGACGTTGCCGCGGGCGTCGTTGAGGATGGTGCGCTCCTCCTCGTCGGTGTGGTGCGAGATCGCCTCGGAGAGCTCCTCCAGCTTCTCGTCCCACTCGTCGGAGCCGACCTCCTCGACCTCCATGAGCGCGAGCAGGGCCGCGTTGCCCTCGGCGTGCTCCTCCTCGCCGTGCTCGACCTCCTCGTCGTCGATCTTCTTGTAGCGCTTGAGGGCCGGGTAGACCTCGGCCTCCTCCGCCTGTGCGTGCGCGATCAGCAGGTCGGCGAAGTCGTCGAGGGCGCTGCCCCGGTCGGCCTCCGCACTGCGCATGAGGCGCATCAGGTCCTCCATCCTGCGGTGGTCCTTGAGGATCAGTTCGACGACGTCGCCCGGTGCTGTGGTGTTTCCGTTCGTGGTCATGCAGACCTTTTGCCCCGTACTGGCGCGTACACCGCCTGCGTACCGCCGAACCGCGTACGGCTCGGCCGGGTACGCCCGGCGGGAACATGGCCCGGTCGCGTACCGCCCCGCCGGGCACGGCGGAGAGGTCAACGGCACGCCCCGCGCCGCCCGGACGGGGGATGGGGCGTTCGTCCGCGCGTCCCCGGGGCACACGCGGTTCATGAACGCTGCCCACCCGGTCCTGGCCGCCGCCGTCGCCGCCGCCGAACGCCCCGCCCTGCCCGTCGCCGCCTGGCTGGTGCTGGCGCTGGTCTTCGCCGTCGCGGTGCTCAGCGCCGTGGCGCGCTACGCCCGGCCCCCGTCCAAGGGCTGAAGCCGGCCGGGCACCGGATCCGCAGAACCGTTCGCCAGCGCGGCGATCTGGGTGCGCGAGGAGAAGCCCAGCTTGGCCAGGATGTGCTCGACGTGCGCGTCGGCGGTCCGCTTGGAGATCACCAGCCGCTCGGAGATCTCCCGGTTGGTCAGGCCCCCCGCGATCAGCGCGGCGACCTCCCGCTCGCGGCGGGTGAGGTGGTCGACGGACGGCGCCCGGTCGGCGGCCGAGACCGGGCGGGTGGCCCCGGCGAGCGCCAGCTCCACCGCCTGGTCGATCGGGATCTGCGCCCCCTGCTCGTAGAGCAGCCGGTACTCCGACTCGCCCAGCTCCGCCCGCAGCGCCGCCTCCACCCGGGAGTGGTCGTCCTGGTAGATCGCCTCCCCGAACATGGGGGTGCCGATCTTCTGCCACAGCTCGCCGCAGGTGCCCAGCAGCCAGGCCGCCAGCCTGCTGGCGCCCGTCTCCGCCGAACCCCAGGCCAGCAGCTCCAGCGAGTTCGTGGCGGCGAACACATCCCGCAGCTCCCGGCTGGCCCGCAGTGACTCGCGCGTCAGCCGCACGCTCTCCCCGGCGTCGCCGCGCGTCCAGGCCGCCAGCCCCTTCATGCCGAGCACCTGGCCGGTGATCAGGCACTCGCCCACCCCGCCGCCCGGGGCCTGCGAGATCCGCAGCAGCGCCTCCTCGGCATGCGCGGTCGCCTCCTCGGACCGCCTGAGCAGCGACTGGACGTAACTGCTCTGGTAGTGGTGCACCACCAGGCCCAGCGGATCACCGATCCGCAGCTGGCCCGCGTACGCCTCGTCGAGGATGCGGCGGGCCTCCTCCGCCTCGCCCATCAGCCAGGCGATGCCGCCGAGGAAGCCGAGCGCCTGCACCCGGTCCAGCTCCGACCCGCACTCCGCCGCGACCCGTACGGTCTCCTCGAAGCCCGTGTGGGCCAGGCCGACGTCGCCCTGCATGATGGCCAGCAGGCTGCCCCAGAGCAGCGCCTGGGCCCGCTCCCTGGAGGCCCCCTTGTCCAGGGCGAGGCCCTTCTCCAGCCAGTACCTGCCCTCCTTGAGCAGCCCGGCCGTCGACCAGAACGGCCACAGCCTGGCCGCCATCACCAGCGCCGGCCGCACCCCGTCGGGGCGGGACAGCGAGTACTCCAGGGCGCTGCGCAGATCGGCCAGATCGCGGTGCAACTGCCAGTACAGCGGCACCTGTTCAGCCGACAGCAGCATCTCGAAGAAGTACGAGGCCCGGCCCAGGTAGTGGTCCCGGTGGCGCCTGCGGCACCGCTCGCGCTCCACCGGCGTACACCGGTCGCCGCCGTACTCGCGGATCGTGTCGAGCAGCCGGTAGCGGGCGCCCTGATCGCCGTCGCGCAGCACCACGGACTTGTCGACGAGACCTATCAGGTGCTCCAGGATCTCGTCCCGGGAGAGCCCGCTGCCCGCTCCGCCCGTGCTCCCGATGCCGCCCCCGGCCTGCTGCGCTTCCGTACGGTGCGCGTCCCGCGGCCCGTCCGCACTGTCCGCGTCCCGCGGGCCGTCCGTGTCCCGCGGCCCGTCCTCGTCGTCCGCGCAGACCTCCTCGACGGCCCCCAGGTCGAAGGAGCCGGCGAACACCGAGAGCCGCGCCCACAGCAGCCGCTCCGGCGGCGAGCACAGGTCGTAGCTCCAGTCGATGGCGGTACGGAGCGTCTGGTGGCGGGGGAGCGCCGCGCTGCGCCGTCCGCCGGTCAGCACCTGGAAACGGTGCTCCAGACGGGCCACGAGCTGCTCCAGGGAAAGCGCCCGCAGCCGCACGGTGGCCAGTTCGATGGCCAGCGGAATGCCGTCCAGGCGTGTGCAGAGGGCCAGTACGTTGCCCCGGTTGCGCGCGTCGACCACGAAGCCGGGGACCACGGCGGCGGCCCGCTGCGCGAACAGCGCGATCGCGTCCTCGTCGCCCAAGGGCGGTACGGGCAGCGTGTGTTCGCCCGGGGCGTCGAGCGGCTGCCGGCTGGTCGCCAGGACGGTGACCCCCGGCGCCTCGCGCAGCAACAGGTCGGCGAGCGCGGCGCACGCGTCGAGCAGGTGCTCGCAGGTGTCCAGGACGAGCAGCACCCGCCGGTTCTCCAGGTGCTCGACGACCACGTCGAGCATCGTGCGCCCCGACTGCTCGGAAAGCCCCAGCGTGCTCGCCACCGCGCCGGGCAGCAGCTCCGGGTCGAGCAGCGCGGACAGCTCGACGAGCACCACCCCGTCGTCGTACTCGCCCTTCAGGGAGAGCGCGGTGCGCAGCGCGAGACGGCTCTTGCCGACCCCGCCCGGGCCGGTCAGGGTGGCCAGCCGCGAGTTCCGCAGCAGCTCACGTACGTGTTCCAGCTCCGAGATCCGCCCGACGAAGCCGGTCACTTCGACGGGCAGCATGCCGGTGCGCCGGGTGTAGCCGAGTGCCATGTCGCCCCCCACACGCGGTCCTCAATGTGCCCACCAGTGTGGCGGGTTCGGACGGCGCGCGTCAGAGGGCCGACCGGGCGGTGACACCCGGTAGCGGCCTGGGGCAAGACCGCACGCACTCGCTGTTTCACTCGAACGGAGTATGTGGTGCGGAAGGTCCCCCGAGAGGTGCTCCGAATCTGCTACAGCCCTGGTGAGACGCGGATCCGGCGGGTCGGCGGGGCCCCGGGAGGCGCGGGTGGCGGCCCGGCGGGCGATCACTGCGGTCGCGGACCCGCCGCCTGGCGTGCGCACTGGACTCATGTGCAGGGCACCGCACGGAAAGGTGCTGCGCGAAAGGGAAAAGGAGACGAGGAGCCCATGACCTCTCCCAATGTCCACTCCGGCGGCTACAGCCCCGAGGACCTGTCCGGCGCGAACGTCGTCGATGCCGAGGGCAACAAGGTCGGAGCCGTACAGAAGGTCTACCGCGACGACACCACCGGGGAACCGGAGTGGGTCACGGTACGGACCGGTCTCTTCGGCACCAAGGAAACGTTTGTGCCCCTGGCGGGTGCGACCCGGACCGACAACGGTCTGCGGGTGCCGCACGACAAGGACGTCATCAAGGACGCGCCGAGGATCGACGTCGACGGCCACCTCGACCGGTCCGAGGAGGGCACGCTCTACCAGCACTACGGCCTGACCGGCCCCGGTGACGCGCGCCGCGGCACGCAGACGACCGGCCGGCACGCGGCAGGCGTCGGCGGTACGGCGGCGGGCATGGCGGCCTCCGACGGACCGGGCCACAGGACGGAGACCTCGTCCATGGCATCCGGGCGCACCCAGTCGAACGTCCGCCCGCTGGCCGGGACGGGCGCGGCCGGCGGCGGCCGCGCGATGGCCGGTGCGGGCGCGCCGACCCGCGGCGGCCCGGACCTCGACCTCCACGGCCGCACGGACCGCGGCGCGATGGACGAGAAGGGCCAGACCGAGGAGCTCCTGATCTCCGAGGAGCGGCTGAACATCGCGACCGAGGAGCACGAGAGCGGTCGCGCCCAGCTCCGCAAGCGCGTGGTCACCGAGGACGTCACCCACCAGGTCCAGGTGAGCCACGAGGAGGTGCGCGTCACCCGCGTGCCGATCACCGAGGACGAACGCCGGTCCGGCCACACGGACGCGCACATCGGCGAGGGCAAGGTCGAGGTGGTGCTCCACGAGGAGCGCGCGGTCCTGAGCAAGGAGACCGTGCCGGTGGAGCGGGTGCGCATGGAGGTCTACAAGGTGACAGAGGAGCAGGAGGTGTCGGGCCAGGTCCGCAAGGAGCAGATCGAGTTCGACGAGGGCAACCGCGCGAAGCACGCGCGGGGCCAGGACGACCTCGGCGACCCCTGGGGCAAGCGGTAACCCCGGAAGCCCACGAGTTCCCCGCGCCCACCAGGACGCGGGGAACTCGCACGTACACCCCCGGTGGCGACCGGGCCGACGGCCCTCCTGCACTGTGGCCGCCCCGGGGGCGGTCATGCCGACGCCCCCTCCGTGACGACAGGCGTCCCGTCGGCGGTCAGGCCGACGCCCCCTCCGTGACGACAGGCCTCCCGGCAGCAGTCAGGCCGACGCCCTCTCCGTGACGACAGGCGTCCCGGCAGCAGTCAGGCCGACGCCCCCTCCGTGACGACAGGCGTCCCGGCACCCTCCAGGCCCCACTCGCTCCACGACCCGTCGTAGACCGACGCGTCCCCGTGGCCCGCCAGGTCCGCCCCCAGTGCCAGCACGCAGGCCGTCACGCCCGACCCGCAGCTGACCACCCACCGCCGCCCCTCCACGCCCAGTTCACCGAAGGCCCGCCGCAGTTCGGGGACCGGCCGCATCCTCCCGTCCCCGTCCAGCAGCTCGCCGAACGGCAGGTTCACCGCACCCGGCATATGGCCCGGTCGCAGTCCCGCGCGCGGCTCCGGCTCCGTACCGGCGAAGCGCCCCCGGCTGCGCGCGTCGAGCACGGCGCTTCCCTCGTCCGCGAGCGCCCGGCGCACCTCCTCGCGCCCGACGAACGCCCCGCTCCTCGGCCGGGCGGTGAAGTCCCCGCGTACGTACGAGGCCGGATCGGGCGCCCGGGAGTCGACGGGCAGCCCCGCCGCCCGCCACCCCGGCAGCCCGCCGTCCAGCACGGCCACCTGTGCGCACCCCATCGCCCGCAGCATCCACCATGCCCGGGCGGCGGAGTAGATCCCGGCACCGTCGTACACCACCACGCAGTCGCCGTCGCCGACCCCCAACGCCCTTACGGATTCGGTGAATTGGTCCGCGTCCGGCATGGTGTGCGGCGGCAGGTCCGGCCCGTGCGCGGACATCTCACCGTCGATGTCGAAGGGCCGCGCCCCCGGAATCCAGGGCCCGCGCCCCCGGTGCGCCCCCACGGACGCGTCCAGCACCACCACCCCCGGCTGCCCCAGCCGCTCCGCCAGCCACTGTGTCCCCACCAGCGGCCCCGGCACCGTCACATCCGTCGTCCCCCGCGCGCTCATGGCCCGCTCCCCTCGTTCGATTCCCACATCGAGGGGAACCGTATCCGCACTGTCAGACCGCCGGACGGGGGCGGGTTGGGGGCGGCGGTGACGGTCGCCCCGTGCGCGTGGCCGATGGAATCGACGATCGAGAGGCCCAGTCCCGCACCCCCGCCGCCGGTGTGGTGGAACGGTTCGAAGAGGAGCGGAACAGTGTGTGCCGGCACTACATGGCCGGTGTTGACGACCTCGATACCCCACGTGCCTGTCCGCAGTTCCACGCGCCCGCCGGGACGGTTGTGGCGGATGGCGTTGGCGAGGAGGTTGTGCACCAGCCGGTCCAGCAGGACGGCGTCGCCCGCCACCGTCAGCGGCCGGGTCTCGACGGACACGGCCACCTCCCGCTCCGCCGCCTCCGCCGCGAGGCCCTCGGCGCTCGCGCGGGCCACCTCGTCGAGCCGTACCGGGGCCCGCCGCTCCAGGCCCTGCTCGGAGGCGGCCAGCAGCAGCAACCCGTTGATGAGGCGCTCGCTGCTGTCGGCGACGTCGATGAGCTTGGTGCGGATGCGGGCGACGCGCTCGGGGCCCGGTTCGCCCGCCAGGCCGATCTCGGCGGCGGCCCGCTGGACGGCCACCGGGGTGCGCAGCTCGTGGGCGGCGTTGGCGGCGAACCGCTGCTGGGCGGCGACCAGACGCTCCATCCGCTCCAGCATCGAGTCGAAGGTGTCGGCCAGGTGCTTCAGCTCGCCGGGCGGACCCTTCAGGGCGATGCGCCCCCACGCCTGGCCGGGCGCACCGCCGAGCAGGTTCTCGCCGGACAGCCGGCGCGCGGTGTCCGTGATGACGGCCACCGGCCTCAGCACGCGTCCCGCCATCCACCAGGCGAGCACCACCGAGGCCAGCGCGTACAGCACGAGCACCCCCAGCGACACCATCAGCAGCCGGTCGAGCGCGGCCGTCTCCGCGGCGTCGCTGAGCTGCCGCGCCACCACATAGCCCCGCCGGAACCCACCGGGCGGAAGGGCCCCGGAAGGGAAGGGGGCCGGGCTGGAGGGCTGGACGGAGGAGTGCGGGGCGGGCACGGCAGGGATGTCCGGGTCGGGCGTGCCGCCGAGCACCCGGGCGGGCACGGCCGTGGTCACCGCGAGACTGATCGACGAGTAGAGCCCCTCCCGCACGAGCAGGTAGACCACCCCTGTCAGCAGCGCCCCCGCCAGCACCAGCAGCCCGCCGTACAACGCGGTCAGCCGCCCCCGCTCGCTCCGCAGGGCAGTACGCCCGGCCACGACCCGCCCACCGGCACCCCGCCGGCCCTGCATCCCGCCGCTTCCGCCCGAGCCCCGGTCATCCCGCATCCCACTACGGCCGCCCGCACCCCGCGCGCCCGCACCCCGCGCCCCCGCACCCTGCCGGCCCCGCGCCCGCACACCCCGCAGCCCCTTCCAGCCCCTCACGACGCGATCCGGTAGCCCACGCCCGGCACCGTCTCCACCACCGGCGGTGCGTCCAGCTTGGCGCGCAGCTTGCTCAGGGTGACCCGGACCGCGTTCGTCCGATAGCTGGTGTGCTCCTCCCAGACCTGCTCGATCAGGTCCTCGCCGCTGACCACCGCACCGTCCGCCCGCAGCAGCGTCTCCAGTACGGCGAACTCCTTGCGGGACAGGTGCAGCGGGCGGCCGTCCCGGTCGGCCCGGCGGCGTGCGGTGTCCAGCACGATCCCGGCCCGCTCGATGACCGGCGGCAGGGCGGGGCGGGAGCGGCGGCCCAGCGCCAGGACCCGCGCGAGCAGCTCGTCGTACGCGAACGGCTTGGTCAGGTAGTCGTCTGCGCCGATGCCGAGCCCGTCCACCCGGTCGCGCACCGCCCCCGAGGCGGTCAGCATCAGGATCCGGGTCTCCAGCCCGATCCTGACCACCCGCCGGCACACCTCGTCGCCGTGCACGCCCGGCAGGTCACGGTCCAGGACCATCACGTCGTACGCCCCGAACCCCAGCTTCCGCAGGGCCTCGGTGCCGTCCGCCGCCACGTCCACGGCCAGCGCGGCACGGCGCAGCCCCTCGGCAACCATCTCCGCGAGGAACTCCTCGTCCTCCACCACCAGTACGCGCATACGGATCTGTGTAACCCACCCGTACCTTTCGTCGCTGTAAAGGCGGGCTTGAGAGAAACGAAACACCCCACCGCGCCACCCTCCGTCCATGACAGCCACCACACCCACCCCGGCTACCACGACCACTCCAGCCAACGGGACCGCCCGGCGCATCCGCCACTGCACGGCCCTCGCCGTCCTGGCACTCCTCGCCGCCGCCTGCTCGGGCGGCACCGACGCGCCCGGCAAGGACGAGGCCGCGGGCGGCGCGGGCACCAAGGCCGACAAGGCCCTGGAGTACCGCAAGTGCCTGCGCGACCAGGGTCTGGACGTGCCCGAGCCGAAGCCCGGCCAGGACGAACGCGGGATCACCATCGGCGGCGACCTCGGCAAGGAGGCGATGGAGAAGGCCTTCAAGGCGTGCCGGGGCAAGGGCGGCGGACCCGGGTCCGGCGGCTCGGGCGAGCTCACCCAGGCCGACAAGGACAAGGCGGTCAAGTTCGCGGGCTGCATGCGGAAGAACGGCGTCAACATGCCGGACCCCACGTTCGACGGAGCCGCGATGCAGAAGGCACTCCCGATGCCGACTGCGGGACCTGAGAAGGACACGTTCGAGAAGGCCATGAAGGCCTGCGGGGGCGAGCGCCGATGACCCGCCGCCGGCTCGTCGTCGCGGCCACCGCCCTGCTCCTGGTCGCGGGCGGCGGGGCCGCCGCCGTCGCCGCGTACGGCGCCCCCGAACGGAACTCCGCCCCCACCGGCAGCGGGCCCTCCCGCCACACCGCCGCCGTCCAGCGCGGCGACCTCAGCGAGAGCAGCCGCAGGACCGGCACCCTCGGCCACGCCCAGGAGCGCAAGCTCACCACGGGCACCGTCTCCGGCACCCTCACCTGGATCGCGGCCACCGGTTCCGCCGTCGTACGCGACCAGCGTCTCTACGAGATCGACGGCACGCCGGTACGGCTGCTGTACGGCAGCGGGCCGATGTACCGGACGCTGAAGCCGGGCGACAAGGGCCGGGACGTCCGGGAACTGGAGGAGAACCTGCGCGACCTCGGGTACGGCGCGTACCTCACGGTCGACGGCACGTACACCGAAGGCACCGCCCAGGCCGTCAAACGCTGGCAGAAGTCCCACAGCCTGAAGCGGACCGGGCGGATCGGCCCCGACCAGGTGGCCTTCGCGTCCGGCCCGCTGCGGGTGAAGGAGACGGGCGCGGCGGTCGGCGACCAGACGGGCCCCGGCAGGACGGTGCTGACCGTCACCGGCTCCGCACGCGTCGTCCGCTTCCAGCTGCCCGTCTCCGAAGGGTCCCTCGCGAAGACCGGAACGAAGGTCACCGTGGAGCTCCCGGACGGCTCCGTCGTGCCGGGCAGGGTGACCGGCGTCGGCAGGGTGGCGAAGACGGGCGACGACCCGCAGGACAAGACCCCCAAGGTCGACGTCACGGTGTCCTTCGACGACCCGGCGAAGGTCAGGGCCTTCGACCAGTCGCCGGTCACCGTCAACCTCACCGGCCGCACCGCCGAGAACGTGCTGTCCGTGCCGGTCAACGCGCTGCTCGCGCTGCCCGGCGGCGGATTCGGCGTCGAGGTCGTGGAGAACGGCCGCAGCCGGGACGTGAAGGTGGAGCTCGGCATGTTCGCGGACGGCCGGGTGGAAGTCACCGGCGGCTCCCTGCGCGAGGGCACGAAGGTCGGGGTGCCTTCCCTGTGAGCACCGTGGTCGAACTGACCGGAGTCGGCAAGGAGTACGCGGGCGGGGTCAAGGCCCTCGACGGCGTCCAGCTCACGGTCCACCAGGGCGAGTTGCTGGGCATCGTCGGCCCTTCGGGCTCCGGCAAGTCCACACTCCTGCACATTGTCGGGACCCTCGACAGGCCCACCACGGGACGGGTCGCGATTGCCGGGCACGACGTGTCGGCGCTCTCCGACCGCCGGCTCTCGGCCCTGCGCGCCCGCCACATCGGCTTCGTCTTCCAGGCCTTCCACCTGGTGCCAGGCGTCAGCGCCCAGGACAACGTCGCCGAAGGGCTCCTCTACTCGGGCCTGCCCAGGGCCCGCCGCCGCGCGCTGGCCGCCGAGGCGCTCGCCCGGGTGGGCCTCGCGGACCGCATGAAGCACCGTCCCCACGAACTCTCCGGCGGCCAGAAGCAACGCGTCGCGATCGCCAGGGCGGTGGCCGGCAGCCCCGACCTCCTGCTGGCCGACGAACCCACCGGAGCGCTGGACTCCGCGTCCGGCGCGGCGGTCATGGAACTGCTGCGCGACCTGAACGCGGAGGGCGCCACCATCGCGGTCATCACCCACGACACCGAGATCGCGGACCGGCTCCCGCGCCGGGTCCGCCTCCGGGACGGCCGGATCGTCGCGGACGAGACCGGGTCCGCCGGTACGGGCGCCCAGCCGCAGGAGGCAGCCCGATGACCACCCCTTCCCCTTCCGCCCGTACGGGCCTCAAGGCCGCCCGTCTCACCCCCCGCGACGTGCTCCACGTCGGCTCCGCGGGTCTGCGCAGCCGCCCCGTCCGGATCGTCCTGTCCGCACTCGGCATCGCCATCGGCATCGCCACGATGATCGCCGTGGTCGGCATCTCGGCGTCCAGCCAGGCCCAGCTCCTGCGCCAACTGGACAGGCTGGGCACGAACCTGCTCGTGGCGACCCCCGGCGATTCGATGTTCTCCGGCCAGGAGGTCAAGCTCCCCAAGGACGCGGTCGGCATGACCGGCCGCGTCGACGGCGTCGAACAGGTGGGCGCGACGGGCGACGTGGCGCGCTCGGTACGCCGCACCGAGAAGATCCCCGAGGAGGAGACCGCCGGCATCACCGTGAAGGCCGCCACCCAGGACCTGCTGAAGGTGCTGCGCGGCGGGACGGCCCACGGCACCTGGCTCAACGCCGCCAACGGCCGCTATCCGTCCGTGGTCCTCGGCCATGTCGCGGCCGCACGCCTGGGCATCACGGCGCCCGGCCGCCAGGTCTGGCTCGACGACCGCTACTTCACCGTCGTCGGCATCCTGGCCCCCCTGCCGCTGGCACCGGAGATCGAGCGCTCGGCCCTGGTCGGCTGGTCGGCCGCGGAGCGGCTCCTCGGCTTCGACGGACATCCGACGTCGGTCTACGAGCGCTCCCACGACGCGGCCGTCCCGTACGTACGCTCGCTCCTCGCGGCCACCGTCGACCCGCAGAACCCGCAGAACGTCAGCGTGAGCGACCCGTCCTCGGCCCTGCGCGCCAAGGCAGCCACCGAGGGCGCCTTCTCCACGCTCCTGCTGGGCCTGGGCGGCATCGCCCTCCTGGTGGGCGGCGTCGGCGTGGCCAACACCATGATCATCTCGGTTCTCGAACGACGCCACGAGATCGGTCTGCGCCGTTCCCTGGGCGCGACCCGCGGCCAGGTCCGCATCCAGTTCGTCACGGAGTCCCTGATGCTCTCGGGCCTGGGCGGCCTCGCCGGCGTGGCCCTGGGCGCGGCGGCGACGGGCGTGTACGCGGCGTCCGGCGGCCTGCCCTGGGTCGTCCCGCTCTGGGCGGTGACCGGCGGTTTCGCCGCCACCCTGGTGATCGGCACGGTGGCGGGCCTCTACCCGGCCGTCCGCGCCGCACGCCTCTCCCCGACGCTGGCACTCCAGGCGGCCTGACGTCCGGCCCGGTTCGCACGCGGTGACACGTACGGGCTACCGGGTCACGTTCCTTGGGCCGAGTGGGTGACAAGAGGCGGAGAGCGGAGACACCCGGCAATTACTGTCCTGTCGCATGACTGCAACCAAACCTGCTGAAACTGCCCTCAATCACGCGCACTTGGGCACCATCGCGGTGCTCCCCTGGGCGGGCGAGCACGCCGACGACGGCCGCGACGCGGCCTTCCTCCTCGCGTACGCGCTCGGCGACGGGGCGGGGACCGAAGAAGAGGGCCAGGCGGCCGTCCGCGCCCTGCTCGCCCAGGCGGGCCTGCCCGTGGGCGGCGCCATCGTCAACGGTGCGCTCTCCAGCGTCCCGGTGACCCTCATGGTGGAGGGCGGCAACGCGGTGCTGACCCTGCCCCACCTCAACGTCACCTGTGCCGTCCCGCCGGAGTGGGCCGCGGCCGCCGAGAAGCGCGGCCAGGTGCACCTCATGTTCACCACCCGCCCGTGGCCCGAGTTCCAGCCCGGCCGGCCGGTCACCGAGGACCAGCTCAAGGCGTTCGTCGGCGACGAGGAGACCATCCTGTCCGCCGCCCACTGCCGCCTCCCGGCAGCCCGCCTGCGCAAGTAGGACCGTCGGCGCGGCAACCGGCGGCAACCGGGGGCGAGCGCACCGGAAACCGGCTCCTGACAGGCCTGTGGCCCCGCGAAGACGTGTCTTCGCGGGGCCACAGGTGCCACCTCATCCCCATGCGCGCGAGCGGCTGTTCACGCGCACACAGTCAGCTGGTCCAGGGCGGAAGGCCCTGGTCTCAGCCGTTGTGGGCGCCGTTACCCGAGAGGACCGGGATGTCGCTGAGGATGTGCGACAGCGGCTCGTCGCCCTTGGCCTGGGTCGAGTTCTCGACACACTGCTGGTTCTGGGGCGCGGACAGGATCGGGATGTCCTGGACACCGACGTTCACCAGGGCGACGAGGGACTGGAGGTTGGCCTTCGCCGGCAGACCGATGCAGGGCTTGTTCAGCGAACCCTGGACCAGGGACATCTGCGGGCTCATGTCGCCGTGGGTCGCGGCGTTGCCGTAGTGCTGCTCCGCACCGTTGCCGCTCTGCGACGTCGTGCCGGTGTCGTCCGCGAGCGCCATGGCCTGCGGGGCGCCGACGGCACCCAGGCCCATCGCGGCCACGGCGAGAGCGGACGAGACCATCATCTTGTTACGCATGGAGAAAACCTCTTCGTTCCAGGGGTGTAGGCCTTTTACTCGCTGCCCAACAGTCAGGACCCGGGTTTGGTTCCTTCCGTTCACCCGTATGGCATAAAAGCTGCCCAGAGGGCGACGCCGTCCCTATTTGCAGTCAATCTGTTCTTCATTCAATTGGGCACGCTTGGGTGCATGCCGTTCCCGTCCGGGTGAATGACGATAACCAATGGTTCGCTGCGCAGTTTTCCAGGGAGCTCCGACACGGGGTACTCCATGGGAAAGAAGGATTCAGAGATGAAGAAGGTCATGGCATCCGCCATGCTCGCAGCGAGCGCGCTGGGCCTCGGCGCTGTCGGCGCCCCGCAGGCCATGGCGATCACGGACGACACCGGCACCACCTCGCAGAGCGGCAACGGTGCCGAGCAGCACTACGGCAACTCCTACACCCGCGGCGACATGAGCCCGCAGATGTCCCTGGTCCAGGGTTCGCTGAACAAGCCCTGCATCGGTCTGCCGGCGAAGGCCAACCTCCAGTCCCTCGTCGCCCTGGTGAACGTCGGTGTCCAGGACATCCCGATCCTGTCCGCGCCCCAGAACCAGCAGTGTGTCGAGAACTCGACCCAGGCCAAGGGCGACGAGCCGCTGTCGCACATCCTCAGCGACATCCCCGTCCTCTCGGGCAACGGCAACGGCAACCACTGACGCCGTTCGTGCGTGCGGCCCCACGGGCCGCACGCACGGTTTTCTCCCCCGCACAGCACTGCGCCCCCCGGACTCCAGGCCGGGGGGCGCAGTGCTGTGCGGTACTTCAGGAGGGACGAGAATCCGTGCGAGGTAAAACGGCGGTATTCGACGGCGAGGAAGCCGACGGCTGGGAATACCGCCCGCACAGGTTCAGGGAGCAGATTACCGTAAACACAGGGCGAGTTCATCGGGAATCACCCGAATGCCACGGATGTCCTCTCCCGGGAATTAAGGCCGCGCGGCTGCTCGACCCGGCCTTCGGCAACGAGGCCGCCAGCCTCTGAGCCCCCTTTTCGCACCACCCCTCCGCACCGCCCTTTCCCACCGGCCTCTCGCACCGCCCTTTCGCACGCAACAGGGCCCCACAGTTCTCCTGTGGGGCCCTGTTGCGTGCTGGTGCGTCTTCGGGAGGGGACCGGTCAGCCGAGCGGCAGTCCACCGAGCATCGATCCGGTGGCGTTCCCGCCGACGGCGCCCTCGACCAGCTGCAGCGGGTTCGCCTCCTTGACGTCGTGCACCTTCTTGGCCAGCTCGGTCGCCGGGCCGACCAACGGCAGCGGGGCGTCGAGCTTCTGGGAGTGCGTGTTGTACGCGTCCACCACCTGCGCCAGACCCGAGTTGAGACTCATCGAGGGGCTGGTCGGCACGGGGGCCGCCGCGGCCGCCGCCGAGGAGGCCGCACCGACGGCAACCATCGACACGGCCAGAACCGAAGCTGCCTTGGTGTACTTCATCGAAATGTCCTCAATCTCTGCGGTGTGGTTCTTCGGGTTCTTCCGGACTAACGGCGGGCCGGCCCCCGGGGAAACTGAATCCATGCACAATTCCTCGCGCTTCACCCGCATGCGGGGAAGCCGGGGACGACGAAAAGGTGGGGCAGGCCTGCCGAGGCCTGCCCCACCCGTACGTCATGTGCCGTGAGACGGCGCCGGTGTCAGCGCTGGGCGGCGCGTCCGCGACGGGTCATCAGCACGCCACCGGCGAGGAGCGCCGCGCTCAGCGCAGCGGCACCACCGAGCTCACCGGCACCGGTGTGCGCCAGCTGCTCGCCGGGCTTACCGGGGCCCGTGGGCTTGCCGGGCGTCCCGGGCTGGGCGGGCTGGGCGGGCTTGCCGGGCTTGGTGGGCTCCCCGGGGGTCCCGGGCTTGGCGGGCTCACCGGGCTTACCGGGTGTCCCGGGCTCGGCGGGCTTACCGGGCTTCGGCGGCGTGGGCGGCTGGCCGACCGGGGGGACGTTGGTGGGGGGCTGGTCCGTCGGGGGCTGGCCGACCGGGGGCACGTTGGTGGGCGGCTGGTCCGTGGGCGGCTGGCCGACCGGAGGGACGTTGGTGGGGGGCTGGTCCGTCGGGGGCTGACCGACCGGGGGCGCGTCCGTCGGAGGCTCGTTGCCCGGGGGCACGTCCGTCGGCGGCTGGTTCGTGGGCGGCTGGTCCGTCGGCGGACCATCGGTCGGTGGCTGGTCCGTCGGGGGCTGGTGGACCGGCGGTTCGTCCGTCGGGGGCTCGTAGACCGGGGGCTCGTCGGTCGGCGGCTTGTTGGACGGAGGCTGATCGACCGGCGGCTGGTCGACCGGCGGCTGGTCGACCGGCGGCTTGTGGGACGGCGGGGCCGACTCGGCCGGGCCGTTGACGCACGTGTTGCCGAACGTCGGGTTCAGGGCAGCCACCACGTTCGCCGTGTTGCCGCACGCGTTGACCGGCACCTGCACGGGGACCTGCACGTTGTTCCCGGAAGCGACACCGGGGGAGCCCGTGACCGTCGAGCCGGCCGTGGCGCCGCTGTTCCTGCCCGGCTTCTTCGCCGACTGGTTGGCGCACTTGTTGCCGAAAGCGGGGTTCAGCAGACCGATCACGTCGACCGTGTTGCCACAGGCATTCACCGGGATGTGCACCGGGACCTGGGCGCTGTTGCCGGAGGCGACCCCCGGCGAATTCGAGACCGTGCTGTTGCCTGCCGCGTCGGCGTGAGCGTATCCCCCGGTCGTCAGGGAGACCACACCGGAGACGGCTGCGGTGAGCAGCACTCTCTTCTTCAATACCTGTCGCACTTCGCCGTTCCCTGTCTTTCGTGCTTGCGGGGCCAGCCGATTGCTCACCCACTCAAGGGGGCGCTGATTGGACAGCCCCCGAGCACGTGGCGTGTGCTCAGGGGCTGTCCGGATCCGAACTCACAAGGGTTCGGAGGGAGCGCTACTTGTTGACGCAGGTGTTCCCGAACGCCGGGTTCAGCAGGGCGATCACGTTGACCGTGTTGCCACAGACGTTCACCGGGATGTGCACCGGAACCTGGACGAGGTTGCCGGAGAGGACGCCCGGGGAGTGAGCCGCGACGCCCTCGGCCTCGGCGTCGGCCATGGCGGGGGAAGCCGCACCCAGGGCCATCAGCGAGCCGGCGGCAACAGCAGCAACCTTCGTGAACTTCATTGTGTGACCTTTCTTTCGGCGGCACCAAGAACAGCCACGTATTTCGTGCTGCACGAGTTTCGATGCAGAATCCCGTCGAACCGCCGTCGCTATCCGTAACGATCCGGCGGCATTGAGGAAACTCACTTCATTCGGCGAGTTTTCTCCGTCACCCGAAAGGCCCGTAGAAAAAGGCGGCAATGGAGGGGCGGCGCCGGGGCGGCACAGGGGTACGACGAGGTGTCACCGGGCCCTCCCCGGGCGCTCCCCGGGCTCTCACCTGGCCGTCGCACCGGCCGGGACCGGAATCCCGTGGTCCACCAGCCGGTCGGCGCCCTCGAAGCTCCCGTCCGCCACCTGTGGCACGACGAGAGGCAGGCCCAGCGGAATCTCGTCCGCCGCGGCGGCACCGGCCGAAGAGGCCAGCGCGACGGCCGCGGCGGCCGTGAGGATCAGAGTGTGCTTCTTCATGGGCTGTCCAACGGCGGGCGTACCTGCGGGTCACGCCCACCGCCGCGGCCGATCGGCAGGGCCGTCGAGGGTCAGCCGCCGACCGGGAGACCGCCGAGCAGGCCACCGGGCAGGGCGTCGGCGGGCGAGCCGCCCTTGGTGAGACCACCCACCACCGGCAGTCCGCTGAGCAGGTCGGAGGCCGGCGCCGCGGCGGCGGGACCCGGCTTCGGGGCCGCCTCGGGGGCCGCGGCCTGAGCGGTGCCGGCGGCGGCGAGGGCGGAGCCCGTGACGAGGACGGCGAGGGCGGCGGCGGAGCTCTTGTGGTGACGCATCGGGTTCTCCTGCGGTGTGGGGTTCGGCTGGTCGCAGGCG
This sequence comes from Streptomyces sp. NPDC058663, assembly GCF_042716745.1. Lineage (NCBI taxonomy): Bacteria > Bacillati > Actinomycetota > Actinomycetes > Kitasatosporales > Streptomycetaceae > Streptomyces > Streptomyces sp. NPDC058663. The sequence goes on along the minus strand of NZ_JBHXRV010000042.1, from coordinate 18,578 downwards.
CAACGAGCCGTACGGGCAGGAAGTCACGCGCCCGCCCCTCCCGGGCCCGCCGGGGCGGACCCCGTTCGCACTCCGCACAGTTGAGCCCCCGAGTGCCGCCAACACCCGCCCCCACCAGGCACAACAGCCCGTACGGCACGGGCAACTGCGTGCGCGGCCGACGAGTCAATAGGGTGATCTGCGCGGCGTCCACGTCTCCAATGGCCCCGGCGGGCGTTGTCCAGAGGTGAACGACAGGTGCCGCTCCGGAACCTGCCGCCCCGCCACCGCCTCACGGACAGGACCTCCCCATGAAGTACACCCAGGCGACCGCCGCTCTCGCCGGTACGCTCGTCGCCCTCGGCTCCGCCACTCCGGCGTTCGCCGTCCACGACACCGACCAGGGCATGGCAGAGACCTCCCAGGTGGCCGAGGCGCAGACGCAGGTGGAGGAGCTGACGTCCCAGCAGGTGCGGCAGGTCACGGAATTCCTCTCCCCGCAGAAGCTCCTGTCCGAAGTCAAGACCAAGGTCGACAACCAGCAGCTCCGGACGGAGTCGGCAGCCACCGCCGTGCACCCCGGCGGTGCCGGCTACGTACCCGCCCCGGCAGCCCTCATCGGTGGCCTCGCCGCGGGCGGCGGCCCGATCGGGATCCCGCTCGACGGGCTGGGCTGACCGGGAGAAGAAGTCCCCGGACGGGGCGCCACCCCACAAACCAGCGGCGGCGGCCCCATCTGGTGACCCTTGTGGTGTGGCCCGGGGCGTTGTGGTGCTCCGGTCGAGAAAAGGTGAACCGCCGGTGCTGTTTGTGGAGATCGCCGGGCGGCGGCGCGGAGCGCAGCAACGTTTCGGCTAGATCGTCGTTCATCTGGGTACGACCGCTGGCCCGTTCCCTGGCGTCCGTGCGCGAAAGGGGGCCCCGCATCCATCGGGGCCCCCTTTCGCATCACCGCGCACACCCGGCCCCCACCTGGGGTGTGACCCACTCCACACCCGCTGTCCGATGACTTCCGGTCCCCCGCCCGGTCACCCTTCCCACGTATCCACCACTCACCCAACGGGGAGCCCACCATGACCAGCCCGAGCACCGCCGTGAAGGGTCCCGCCAGCTACTTCCCCTCCATCGAGAAGAAGTACGGGCGTCCGATCGCCGAGTGGAAGACCCTGATCCGCTCCTCCCCCCTGACCAAGCACATGGAACTGGTCGCCTGGCTCAAGGCGGACCACGCCCTCGGACACGGCCACGCCAACGCGCTGGTCGCCCACACCCTGGCCGAGGACGCCGCCGCCTCCTGACCCCCGGACGGGTCAGCGCAGGCCGGCGAAGAGGTCGTTCTCGGGCAGGGCCGCGCCTGTGGCGTCCTGGACGCGTACGTAGGTCTCCATGCCCATCAGCTTGCCGAACTTCTCCTTGCCCATCTTGAGGAAGAAGATGTTCTCGCCCTGACTGGCGTGCGCGGCAAGGGAGTCGAACTTCTGGCCGCTGAACGCCATGGTGTCCACCCACGTGGTGATCTCGTCGTCGGGGAGACCGATCTCGGCCAGTGCGGCGGCCTCGGCGGGGTCCGGCTCGGGCATGTCCTCCTGGAACTCGCGCATGGTCTCCCCGAACCGCTGCATCATCGAGCGGGGCATCGTCGTCCAGTAGACCTTCGGCTTCAGCCCGGTCATCTCCACCGCAGCCATCGTGATCCGGTGGGCCTGGATGTGGTCGGGGTGGCCGTAGAAGCCGTTCTCGTCGTAGGTGACGACCACATCGGGCCGGTAGTGCCGCATGAGTTCCGCGAGCCGGGCGGCGCCTTCCGCCACCGGGGTCTGCCAGAAGGACCCGGGGGCGTCGTTGGTCGGCCAGCCCATCATCCCGGAGTCGGCGTAGTCCAGCGTCTCCAGGTCGCTGATCTTCAGGACGTCGCAGCTCGCCCGCAGTTCCTCGCGGCGGATCGCGGCGACGGCCGCCGGATCGTGTCCTGGGTCGCCCGGCTTGGTGCCTCCGGGGCCGTCCCCGCAACCGCCGTCGGTACACGTCACGAGAACCGTGCGGATGCCCTCCGCCGCGTACCGCGCGAGGACCCCTCCGGTTCCGGTGGCCTCGTCGTCGGGGTGGGCGTGCACAGCCATCAGCGTCAAGGGCCGGTCAGTCATAAAGCAGTCCTCCTGCGGGGATGCGTCCTTCTCTCGGTCGGTGCAACCGCGCCGACCGGACCCGCTGTTCCCGGCAGAGCCGTCGGGTCCCGGGGGCCCAGCAGCTGTCGCGCCCCCGCATGCGCTCAGCCCGTGGCCCGCGCCCGGCGGCGTACGCCCGTCCCACCCCGTACGACCGCCGCGCAGGTCACCGCCAGCACCGCCAGCACCACCAGTGCCGCGGCAGGGCCCAGCACCGTCCAGGGGGCCAGTTCCGCATAGGCCTGGTTCTCCGAGAGCAGCCGCCCCCACTCGGGGGCCGGCGGCTGTTCGCCGAGGCCCAGGAAGCCCAGCGAGGCCAGCACCAGCACCGCGGTCGGCAGCCGCAGCAGCGCGTTGCGCACCAGTGGCGGCACCAGGGCGGGCAGCAGATGGCGGCGCAGCACGTGTCCCCGCCCGCCGCCCAGCGCGACCGCCGCCGCCACGTGCCCGGCGGCCCGCTCCTGCTGGAGGAGGGCCGCGGTCTGGGCGGCGTACGGAGTCCAGCCGACCACGCACACGGCGAGCGCCGCACCCAGCACGGAGGGGCCCGTCAAACCGGTGACCAGCAGCCCGGCCACCACGGCGGGCAGCGTCGAGGCCACTTCCGTCAGCCCGGCACCCACCCCGGCCGCCAGGCCGAGCAGCACACCCAGCAGCACGCTGACCACCGTCACGCCCAGCGCGACCCCCGCCGTGCGCACCGCCCCGTGACCGAGCCTGGCCAGCAGGTCGCGGCCCAGCGAGTCGGTGCCCAACGGGTGTTCCAGGGACGGCGCCACCAGGCGCGCCGCCGTGTCCAGATGCAGCGGATCCCGCAGCAGCCCCGCCACGCACAGCGCCACCAGTACGGCCGCGCAGCCCCCGGCGACGTACCGCAGTGACCCCGGTACGGGCATCGGCGGGCGGTGCAGGGTGGGCAGCGCGCCGTCGCGCAGGGCGGGCCCGAGCATCCGCCGCCGTACGGCCCGCAGCGCGAGCCCGGCGGCGGCACCCAGCAGGACCAGGGTCAGCGTGCCCGCCTGGAGCACCGGCAGGTCCTGGGCGAGGGCGGCGTTCAGCACCAGCCGCCCCACCCCGGGCACATTGAAGATCATCTCGACGGACACGGCCCCGCCGACGAGCGCAACGACCGTGGGCAGCAGTTGCGGCAGCACCCCGGGCAGGGTCCGGCGCAGCGCGGGTCCCACGGCACGCCCCGACGGGAGGCCGACGGCGTACCGGGTGCGCGCCCACGGCTCGTGGAAGGCGGCAGGCAGCGCCTGGTCCAGCAGCCCGCCGATCATCGCGCCCGACGGCACCCCGAGCGCCAGCGCGGGCAGCACCATCGACGCGGGTCCCGCCCAGCCGCTCGACGGGAACCAGCCCAGCCACACCCCGAACACCGTGGCCAACACGGATGCCAGCAGGAATTTCGGCAGTGCGGCGAGCACGGCCGCCCCGGTTCCCGCCCGCGCGCGGTGCAACCGCCGCCGCGAGCCGAGGAAGACGGTCCTGGCGCACACCAGCGCGGCGACCACGACGGTCACCGCCAGCGCCCCGGCCACCATCGTGGCCGACACCCCGAGCGCCGCCAGCAGATCCCAAAGCACTGCTTCCCCGGACACCCAGGAGGTCCCCGCGTCGCCGCGCAGCAGCCCGCCGAGCCACTGCCTTAGCAGGGACAACGGGCCCTGTTCCAGGCCGAGTTGCTCCCGTACGGCGGCGAGCGCCTCCGGCGTCGGGTTCTGCTCGGCGGAACGGGTGCGCAGGACGGTCAGCGCGGGGTCGCTGCGCGAGAGCCACGGCAGCAGCGCGACCGTGCACAGCAGCAGGCCCCCCGCGACCACCCGCCCGGCCCCGGCCCCCACCCCGCCCCGCCAGGCGAACGCGAGACGGCGACGGGGGGCGGGGGCGGCGGGCGGTGCCTTTTGCGCGGCGTCCTGTACGGCTTCCTGTACGGCTTCCTGTGAGGCCTCCCGCTGGGCTTCCCGCAGGACCTCCCGCGCAGCTCCCCGCCGGGCGTCCCGCGGCGCCGAATCCTCGACCGTCATCTGGCGCCGCTGCTACTTCAGCCGGGTGCCGGCGTCGATCAGCGAGCGCTCACGCGGATCGAGCAGCACGCCCGTGACGTCGGTGCCGATGCCCTGCACGACCTTCTCGTGCACCAGTGGCAGCACCGCGTCGGTGCGCAGGATCTCGGCCTCGGCGGCCATGATCTTCTTGCGCCGCTCCCCGGTGTCGCCCTCCTCGGCGGCCGCCGCGATCGCCTTGTCCACGGCAGGGTCCTTGAGCCGGGCGATGTTGTAGACGCCCTTGCTCGCGTAGTCGCTGGCGAGGTACGACACGGCGTCACCGGTGTCGAGCAGCGTCACGCGCGAGAAGACGAGCGCGTCGTACTTCCCGGCGAGCAGGTCCGCCTCCATCTGCGTGTACTCGCGGACGTCCTGCTCGACCTCGAACCCGGCCTTCTCCAGTTGCTGCTGCACCACGCTGGCGACCTCGGGCAGTTCGGCGCGGTTGGTGTACGTCGCCAGCCGCAGCGTCTTGCTCCTGGCCTTCTCCTTCACCTCGGCTGCGCTCGCGGCCTCCGCCCGGCCGGCCGGCCGCTGCTTGTCCCGCGCTCCGGCGGCCCAGCCGACGCCCGGCCCGAACAGCCCCTCGGGGGCGTCCCCGTACCCGCCGAACACGGAGCCGACGAGCACGGAACCGTCCACCGCCTTGCGGGCGGCGCCCCGCATGCCGGCGTCGGCGAAGACGCCGCCGCCCGTGTTCAGCACCAGGCTGTCCGTCCGTACGGACGGCACCTCGTGCCGGGTGCCCTCGGGAAGGAGCTTCGCCTGCGAGGTGGGTATCCATTCGGCGATGTCGACCTCGCCGCCGCGCAGTGCGTTCGTACGGGCGGTGCCGTCCGCGATCCACGACACGTCGACACCGGCCGCCTTGGCCTTGCCACCCCAGTACCCGTCGAAACGGTCGAGCCTGGCCTTGGTCTTCCCCGCGACCTCAGCGATCCGGAAGGCTCCCGTCCCCGTCCCGACCGGGCTGACGGTGCCGTCCTTCGCGTAGGCCTTGGCGGAGAGGATGCCGAGCGCGGGGCTCGCCAGGCGCCACGGCAGCACGGGGTCCGGCGTACTGCTGGTGATCCGTACGGTGCCGGCGTCGTCGGCCTTCGCCTTCAGCGCGACATCGCTCAGCACCCGGGGTTTGGTGGCCGCCTTGCCCGCGTGGTCCAGCGCGTTGACCACCGCGGCGGCGGTCACCTGGGTGCCGTCCTGGAACGACGCCTTCCGCAGCTCGAAGGTCCACGTCTTCGCGTCCACCCGCTGCCACGACTTCGCCAGGGCCGGCTGAGCGTTGCCGTCCTTGCCGAGCTTGGTCAGTCCCTCGGCGACGGACAGCTTGCTGAGCACGGTGGCGTCGTTGCTGTACGGCGAGAGCGCCTGCACCGGCGGCACGGCGAGCGCGACCCGCAACCGCTTCGCACCGTCCGCGGCCGCACCGGACGTGTTCTCGTTCGCCGCGAAACAGCCGGTGAGCAGGGGCGCGAGCGCGAGCGCCGCGATCAGGCCACGGTGAGTGGTGCGCATGTGGGGGGTCCAGTCGTCACGGATCTGCGGATGGCTCCGGCCCACCCGGCGTACCGGACGGGCCAGAAGTCGACCAGCATATGAGGTAAGGCTAACCAAACCTTCGCCGGGTTGGCCGGACGCTCCCGGTCCGCACAGGTGCCGACGCGCCCTCAGTCGTGGACCGGGACCTGGGCCGGAGCCGGGACCTGGACCGGGGCCGTGTTCGGGACCGGCCCGCCGTGCCAGTCCAGGCACAGGACGGTGGCGTCGTCCCGCGGAGGGCCGTCGTAGGCGTCGGTGACCGCGGCGACCAGGGTGCGCACCACTTCGCGCGGGTGCTCGGTGGTCGTCTTGCGGAGGAGGGCGGGCAGGTCGACGGACTGGGCTTCGCGTTCCTGCATGCCGTCGGTGAAGAGCACGAGGCGGTCGCCGGGGCGGAGGTCGAGGTTCTGCACCCGGTAGGGGCCCTGCCCGACGACGCCGAAGGGCAGGTTCACGGTCAGGGGGAGTTCGGTCACTTCGCCGTCGCGCAGTCGCAGAGGCCAGGGGTGGCCCGCGTTGACGAGCTGGGCACCGGACCCGTCCAGCGCGATGCGCAGGAGCTGACCGGTGGCGAAGGTGCGCCGGCCGTGGTCGAGGAGTGCCTGGTGGGTCTGGCGCGCCTGTTCGGCGAGGTCCACCCCGGCGCGGCGGGCGCCGCGGGAGGCGTTGACCAGCAGCGTGGCCATGAGGGAGGCGTCGACGTCGTGGCCCATGGCGTCGGTGACGGAGAGGTGCAGGGTGCCTTCGTCGAGGCTGTAGTCGTAGGTGTCGCCGGCGATGTCGGAGGCCGGGACCAGCGCCGCGGCCAGGGAGAACTGGTCGGCTTCGCAGGCGGAGGCCGAGGGCAGGAGCTGGCGCTGGATCTCCGCGGCCAGGCTGACGGTGGTGGTGCGGTTGCCCCAGTGGTAGAGGTCGGTGAAGCGGCGGTCGGTGACGATGATGTACGCCAGTGCGTGCGCGGCCTCCTCGACCTGCTCCAGTACGTCCGGTGTGACGTGGGTGAGGAACAGCTCGAGGACGCCGATGGTGTCGCCGCGGTTGGTGACGGGGGCGAGCACCCGCTGCCCCTGCCCGTTTCCCGGCGTCCGTACCAGTTTCTGGGACCGCACGACCTCGTCGTAGATGCCGCTGCCGACCAGGGGAACCTGTTCGGCGCGCTCACCGTTCACGGTGTCGGCCGTCCCGTTGACCCGCAGCAGGCGGCGGCCGACGACGTCGAGGAACAGGAAGGACACGTAGCGCGCACCGAACCGCTCGCGCAGATTGCGCGCTACGACGTCCAACGAGTCCACCGGCGCGGCGTTCTCCGCCGCTGCCAGAACCTCGGCCAGGCCCATCCGGTCAGGTACCACATCAGTCTCCTTCGGTCGGAGACACATTTCTCCCGCTCACGGCGACGAAAACAACCGGAACGAGCGCGCCCGGCCGTCGGCGCCCGTGTTCCCGCCTCCCCGGGGGTGCCACGCCCCCCGCGTCAGTCCGTGTTCTTCTGCAGCAGGCAGTCGTAGCCCAGCTGCATGGTGTCGGCCGCGGCCAGCGCGGTGAGGGCACCCGTGACGGTCCGGGTGGCACGGGGCCACAGCAGCTGGGCCCCGGCGAACGTCGTGGTCAGCCAGACGCTCAGGCAGAACGGACAGGTGGCGAGTTCCCCCACGGTCGACGTGATGCCGCCCTCGCGGGGGCTCTCGCTCACCTCGGCGGGCCCGGTCGCCGACTCGTACGTCGTGAACGGCGCCCGGAGCGGGCTCGTGACGGAGCCCTTGCTGAGCAGCCGGCTCAACCGGAATACGGCGGCGGCCGTCAGCAGGAGGTCCTGCGGGGCGGGGCGTTCCGGGAGCTTCGCCTTCCGCACGGCGACCGCCGCGCCCCAGGCGGCCGTGTACGCGCCGAAGGAGACGACGGCCCCGAGGTGCCCGCCGAGGTGGCGCTCCTCCTGCGGCGAGTACGACCTGCTCATCCGCCGGAGGGCGTTCCCGGCCTTGTGCAGACGAGAGTTCTCCCCGGTTACGTGGTCAACCACAGCAGCAGCCTTCCCTTGCGTTGATGGATCCGCGACCCACGGGCACCGGCCGGCGCCCACGCCCCCGCTCCACGGGCGGACACGGCCGAAACTTCCGGCAAAGGGGTCACGGGCCTCATATGACCGCTCATCACCCGTGGAAACGGCCGCGCGGTGGGCCGGTGACACCGTATGGAGGTTTGTCGGGACCGTGGACGACCGCCGCGCCCGGCGGTGCACCGTCAGGATCGACGCTGCCCCATCAGACCCGGCGGTGCAGCGTCAGACTCGGCGGTGCTCCGTCAGGCCCGGCGGTGCCCCGTCAGGCCGACGACCCACTGTCGACGACCAGATCGGTGCCGACCGTCGCTCCGGCCAGGGGTGAGGCGAGGTAGAGCACCGCGGCAGCCACCTCCTCGGCCTCCGCGAGCCGGCCGAGCGGGTTCTCCGACTTCACCCGTTCGGTACGGTCGGCCTCGGTTTCGCCGGGCCGGAGCGACATCGGGGCGGCGGATGCCCCCGGGCTGACCGCGTTGATGCGGATGCCCTGGTGGACGTGGTCGAGGGCGGCGGCGCGGGTCAGCGCGGAGACGGCCGCCTTCGAGGTGATGTACGCGGCGGCGTTCGGGATGCGCAGATGGGCGCCCAGGTTGGAGGAGATGTTGACGATGACCCCGCCACCGTTCTCCTTCATGTGCGCGATCTCGTGCTTCATGGCCAGCCAGACGCCGGTGACATTGGTCCGCAGCACCGCGTCCCAGTCCTCCTCGCTCACCTCTCCGACGGGTACGGTGCCGCGGAGTATCCCGGCGTTGTTCACCGCGATGTCGAGCCCGCCGAAGCGGGTGACGCTCGCGTCTACGAGGTCCCGGACCTGACCGGAGTCGGTGACGTCCGCGGTGACGGCGGCAGCCGTGCCGCCGGCCGCTTCGATGAGGCCGACCGTCTCGTCCAGGGAGGCCGCGGTACGACCCGCGGCGACCACGGACGCCCCTTCGGCGGCGAAGGCGATCGAGATCGCGCGGCCGAGGCCGGAGCCCGCGCCCGTGACGAGGACGGTCTTGCCGGTGAAGCGGTTCATTTCGACAACTCCTGTGCGTAGACGGTTACTTGATGTGGTGGTTGAGGAGGGCGACGACGGCCAGGGCGGCCCCCGTCGCGGCAAGGGACCGGGCGTCGCTGCCGAGGGTGAGCAGAACGGCGAACAGGACGGTGGGGCCCAGTTCCATCGCGCTGTTCAGCACGCTGCCCGCGAGCCCGGCCCGGTCCTGCGGTACACCGTCGGCCGCGAGCACGGCGGCTCCCCCGAAGGAGGCCGCGGCGCCGGCCGACAGCAGCACGAGGCCCGGCAGCAGTCCCTGCGCGTACGGGGTGTGCGGGTGGAGCCCGGTGGAGGCGAGGAGAACGAGCCCGGCAGCGCCCACGGCGAGCCCCGCGGTCGTGACGGCCCGCGCCCCGTACCGCGTGATCAGCGGTCCTGCCGCCCGGCCCGAGGCGATCAGCGCAAGGGCGAACGGCACGAAGGCGGCCGAGGTCTGCATCGGTGACCAGTCGCGCACCTGCTGGAGGTGGAGCGAGAGGACCACGGAGGTCATCGCGGTCCCACAGGCGCTGAACGCGATGGCCGTGAGGGCGAGGGCACGCCGCCGGTCGAGCAGGAACCGGGCCGGCAGCAGCGGATCCCCGGCACGCCGCTCGGCGTACAGGAACGCGGCGAGCAGCGCGCCCCCACCGAGCAGTGGTACGAGAACGCCGGGCGACGACCAGGGCAGGGTGTCGGTGACGACGAGCCCGTAACTGGTGAGGGTGATCCCGGCGGTGGCGAGCAGCGCACCCGGCAGGTCGAGAGCCCGGCCCCGGTTCTCCGCGGTGGGCGGCAGCAAGCGGGACAGCAGGGCGAGTGCCGTGACCGCCACGACGAGCGGTACGGCAAGGGCCCCACGCCAGGAAAGCAGCGACAGGAGGACGCCGGAGAGCAGATTGCCGGCGGTGGCCCCCAGCACGGACAGCCCGCCCCAGGTGGCCATCGCCTTGCGGTACGCGGTGGGGGAGGGGTACGTGACGCGGAGCACCGCCATGGCGGCGGGTGCGACGAGGGCCGCACCGGCTCCCTGCGCGAAGCGGGCCGCGATCAGGGCCCCGATGCCCGGGGCGAACGGGGCGAGGGCGGAGGCGGCCGCGAACAGAACAAGACCGGCGGCGAGGGTGCGCCGCCCGCCGTAGCGGTCGGCGAGCCGGCCGCCGAAGAGCAGGAGCCCGGCGAAGCTCAGTCCGTACGCGGCACTGAGCAGGATCAAGTCGGGCCGCTGCAGGCCGAATTCCTGCCCGATGCGAGGCAGCGGGACGGCGATCACGGTGAGCGTGAAGATCAGCGTGAGCTGGATGCTGCCGAGAAGGGCGAAGGCGTGGCGGCCCCGTACCGGGACGACGGGGGTGACTCCCTCGGCGGTCATGACCCTCTCTCATACTTGATCGATCGTTCCAATATAGGGACACGCAGGGACGCTGGTCGGGCATGCGGGCATGCGGGCATGCGGGCATGCGGGCATGCGGGAATGCGGAAATGCGGGAATGCGGGGGTGGCTACCGGCTCCGTGGCGGGACGCGACGCGGATCCGGACCGGATGCGCACCACCTTCGGCCAGGCGTCCGGCATTCAGTCCAGCAGGGTCAACGCCTGTTCGGCCGCGTCGCGCACCAGGGTGGGGTCGCCGGACGCCTTGCCGGTGATCCGTACGCCCTGCAGCAGGACGAGCAGCATGCGGGCCAGTGCGCGGGGATCGCGCCCCGCGGGCAACTCGCCCTGGGTCCTGGCCCGCAGGAGCGCGGAGTGCAGCAGGGTCTCGAAATGCTCCCAGCTGAGCTCGACCCGGCGGGCCGCAGCGGGGTCGTGCGGGGCCAGCTCGGCCGCGGTGTTGGTGACGAGGCAGCCGTTCAGCCGGCTCCCGGGTGACGCGGCCTCCGAGGCGAAGCGGCGTACCACCGCCCGCACCGCGGGCAGCGCGGGCCCCGGCTGCGACAGCTCGCTCATGAGGGACGCGTCACGCCCCTCGGAGTAGCGGTCCATGGCCTTGAGGTACAGCTCGTGCTTGTTCCCGAAGGTGGCGTAGATACTGGCGCGGCCGATGCCGAGGTGCTCGACGAGGTCGGCCATCGACGTCGCTTCGTAACCACGCCGCCAGAACAGCTCAAGGGCCGCCTGAAGCGCGGCCTCCGGATCGAATTCCTTGGTTCTGGCCACACCGGGACCATAGGCCTATCTGGAACGTCCGGTCAAGAAACTGCGGCCGGTTACATGCGGGGATCCCAGGGTCCCGCACCGGATGGACCGGCGCCGCCCGCGATGCAGCGGGCACCGGGCGGGCGCGGGGCTGACCCGGGTCGGCGTGAGGGGGACGTCAGGCCCAGAAGGCTTCCGTCACGACGATCTGCGGGTCCGCGTGGCGACGCATGAAGGTGTAGATGAGCCAACCGCGTCCGCCGGCCAGGTCCACGATGTGGGGCCCTCCCGGGCTGGTGGAGGCCAAGGGGCGGACGGTCATCCAGTGCGGAAGTGAGGCATCCGCGTCGATCCCTCGGAAGTAGGGGTCCTCGGCGGTGATCAGCTCCGCGCGGGCGCTCATGAACAGGTCGCTGCCTTCGGCAGGCATGCTCTGGAAGTCGTGGCGCGCCCGCTTCGTCCAGTCCATCTGCCAGGGCGGCCGGGGCGGTTCGTCGCTCACTCCCCGGGCTTCCTCTCGGCGGCCTCATGCCGGAGGCGGCTGTATTCCTCCAGCAGTTGCATGGCTTCTGCCGGGTCCTCGGACTTGGCGGCGCGGGCTTCGAGATCGTGCAGATGGGAGTCGAGGACGGGATCACGTGCGATGGCGTACTGCGTCCACCACAGGCGCATGAAGGCCGGCACCGGGGTGATGTTGAAGGCATCACCGATGACACGCTTCCAGTGAGCCTCGAAGTCCGGGAGGAGGTGCGGAGCGTGCTCCTGAATGGCCAGTCGAAGTGCTTGCGGGGTCCGTTCGGGCATGGGCGGCAACCGCGGAGGCTCCCCCTCGTATCCCTCGAAGTGGAGTGCATGGGAGGGCATGGTCCGTCTCCTGGGGGTGGAGGATCAGGCCGCGTCGTGTCGGGCCTCGTGCGGCTGCTGCGGAAAGGCCATCTGCTCGAACCACTCAACCGGCACCAGGTAGGCGATGGCCTTCCCCTTACGGGTGATGGCAGCGGATTCCCCGGCGATCCGAGTCCGATCCAGGATCTCGCCCATCCCCTTGCGGAGGTCGATGGTTGTGTAAGTCTTCGTCTCCATGACGGCAGTGTATGGCAACTATCATAGTTGCCATAGGTGCTCGTGAGGTTCCGAAGACGGCGCGAAATGCCGCTTGCTGCGCCGGGCGCCCTCGCGCACGGGCAAGCCGGATGCCCTACGGCGGCGCTACCTGGTCATTTCCCGCGCTCTCCGCGGCACCGATCCGGTGCTACGGAGCCGGCGAGGAGGCTGCGGTTGCCTCCGAGTCGGCCACTCGCCGGACCGCAAGGCGTGAGGCAGCCTCGGCCTCGAGCGTGGCGAATTCTTGTTGCTTGGCGCGGGCTCGTCGAAGAGAACGGATCGCCTCTGTCGTGGCCGCCGCCATGGGCAGGAATGTGATGAAGATGAGGCCGGCGGTAATGGCCAGCAGACAGAGTCCTGCTGTGGTCGGGTCTGCCCCGCTGAGCTTGCCCGGCCCCCCGGTCTCTGCCAACCAGCTCAACGCGAACATCACGCACGCGATCATGGCGATTCCGAGGTAGGCCCAGGCCACGTAGAGAAGGGTCGGCGGCAACGCACGCCGGTCCTGTCGACGGACGGACTTCCAGTCCCTACGCGCCTGAGCGAGCCCCGCTTCATCGTCGACCGTCGCGATGGCGTGAAGGGACGCCTCCACCAGGCGATTTCGTTCGTCGCGCAGGACCCACACCCGCTTCAGTACCTGGTGAACCTCGACCGTTCCAATTGCCCAGATCACAGGGGCCACGGCTGCGACAGTCGTTGCGTACGGCTCAGACATATCCATGTGATCATTCTGCGATGTGGCCAGGTGAGCCGCCTCGGGATTATGCAGCGACGGGCTGCAGAGGGACGGTGTGACTGGGGGGCTGGGAAATGCTGACCAAGTTTGCTGGCAGATAGGTCAGTTCACCGCCAACCTGTTTCGTCCGTAGTGCCGCGCCGCCAGCACACACCGCGTATCCCGTCGACCAGGGGAACGCGGTGCGCATCCAAGCGCGGGGCTCGGGCGCCTCCCGCCTCTCCGCGCGACCCATCCCCCGCTACGGCTTGATGTTCTGGTTCACGTGAAACAGGTTGCCGGGGTCGTAGGCCCGCTTGACCTCTACGAGCCGGTCGTAGTTGCCCCGGTAGTTGGCCCGGATCCGGTCCTGGTCGTCCTCGGCCATGAAGTTGATGTACCCGCCTTCCTCCGAGTGCGGGGCGGTGGCCCGGTAGTAGTCACGCACCCAGGCGGTGTTGGCCTCGTTGTCGGCGGGGTCCGGCCACATTCCGGCGATGACGGTGGCGAACGTGGCGTCCCGGTAGGCGAAGGCCGTGTCCTGCGGTGCCACGCGGTGGCAGGCACCGTTGATCGGGTAAATGTGCACCGTCGAGTTGACGGCGGGCAACCGAGGCGCGTGTTCGAGGTGTGCCTCGATCGCCGCGTCACTGAGCTCCGTCACGAAGTTGGCCTTCCAGTAGTGCTGCAGGCCGGGCGGCACCAGTGCGTCGAACGCGCTGTTGAGCGCGGAGTACGGCATCGGTCCGACGTGCTCGGCCACCACCGGCGCGATGTCGCGGAACCGCTGGACGGCGCGCTCTCCCTCATCCATCGGCCCTGCCCAGCACGCCACGATCAGGATGAAGGTGTCGCCGTGCCGGTTCTCCGGGATGAACGGCAGGGGCGGCGCTATCTGGAAGGCGGGGAACCCGCCGAGTTCCTCCGGGGCGTCGGCGATGAGCTCGCGGAACGCACGCAGCACCGTGCCGGCATCCTCCAACTCGAAGAGGATGGGCCCGCCATAGACGTCCTTGACCGGACTGAGCCGGAACTCCAGCGACGTCACCGCCCCGAAGTTCCCGCCGCCGCCGCGCAGGGCCCAGAACAGGTCGGCGTGTTCGTCCTCGCTCGCGACGAGCAGCTTGCCGTCCGCGGTCACCACATCGGCCGAGATCAGGTTGTCGCAGCTCAGGCCCAGACCGCGGGCCAGGTAACCGATGCCGCCGCCGAGGGTGAGACCTCCGACGCCGGTGGTGGAGATGATCCCGCCCGTGGTCGCCAGCCCGAACGCGTGCGCCGCCGCGTCGAAGTCGCCCCAGGTCGCCCCGCCCTCCACCCGCGCGATGCGCCGCCCGGGATCCACGCGGACGCCGCGCATGCCGGTCAGATCGGCCACCAGCCCGTCGTCACAGGTCCCGAAGCCGGGCACGCTGTGCCCGCCGCCACGCACCGCGAGGTCAAGCCCGTTGTCCCGGGCGAAGTCGACCGCGGCCACGACATCGCCGGCATTGGCGCACCGCACCACGGCTGCCGGGCGCCGGTCGACCATGGCGTTGTAGACCTTGCGCGCCTCGTCGTAGCCCTCGGCGTCGGGAGTGACCACCGGCCCCCGTACGCGTTCCCGCAACTGTTCGATCGATGAAGGGTTCATCAACCTCACTCCTTGCGCGTCGTGCCGCGTGCTCCGGGGACACACAGCCCTCACCGAGCCACCCGACGCTCCGTCGGCCGCTCTCCGCGCCGACCGCGCCTGGCCTCGGTCTTTTCCACGCTACGCCGATGGGTCAGATGCTCAACTCGACGGAACCGGGCATCCCCGGGAGCGTCCACGCGGCCGGGCGGCGGGGGAACCGACGTTTCGGAGGGAGATGTGACGGACGTGGGTGCCGCACAGTCTTGCCACGGTGTCGCTGTGCTGCGGGTGCGCGCGCGTGGTCCTCCTCTTCAGGTGAGCGGACAATGTTTAGGAGTACACTCCATAGGAGTACGTTCCTAAGGAGTGCATCCGTGTCCGGTTCCTCGCGCCCGACCAAACCGGCCCATGTCTTCGACCGGAGCGTCGAGTGGGACGCTCTCGCCGCCTTCGTGAGCCGGCCGCTGCAGCACGCCATGCTCGGGATCGTCAGCGGCAGGCGGCGGATGGGCAAGACCTACTTGCTGCGCGCTCTGGTGGAGCAGCAGGGGGGCTTCTATTTCGGAGCCACGGCGGCGACGGAGACGGAATCCCTGCGCCAGTTCGCTGCGGCTCTTGCCGATCATGTGGGGTCGCCGGTTCCCTTCTCCTTTGCCACCTGGGACGACGCGATTTCCTACCTCTTCGGGCTGGCTTCGCCGCGAAGTTCTCGGGCGCCATTGCTTGTGGTCATCGATGAATTTCCGTATTTGGCGAAGACCGCTCCGGAGCTTCCGTCGATCATCCAGCGGGAGGTCGACCGGTTCCAGGTTGAGCAGAGCCGGATGCGGCTTCTCCTGTGCGGGTCGGCGATGTCCGTCATGGGCGGACTGCTGGCGAGTACTGCGCCCTTGCGAGGCCGGGCTCAACTGGAACTTGTCGTAAGGCCCTTCGGGTATCGGGCGGCGGCTGAGTTCTGGGGGGTTCCTGACGACCCCGCGCTCGCTGCCCGTCTCCACGCCGTGGTCGGCGGTACACCTGCGTACCGTCGGCAGTTCCTTGCAGACGACGTCCCCACCGGGCTGGAGGAGTTCGACGACTGGGTCTGTCGTACGGTCCTCTCGCCCTTCAGTCCTCTCTTCCGGGAAGCCCGGTACCTGCTCGCCGAGGAAGCGGACATCCGGGACACGGCTTTGTATCACTCGGTCCTTGCCGCAGTGGCCCAGGGGAATTCCACCCGGGGAGGGATCGCGGGGTACATCGGCCGCAAGTCGGTGGACATCTCACACCCTCTGCACGTCCTGGAGGACAGTCACCTTCTGGTGCGGGAAGCGGACGTCTTCCGAACCGGGAAGTCCCAGTACAGAATCACGGAGCCGCTGATCAACTTCTACGAGGCGGTGATGCGGCCCGCCTGGGCGCGACTGGAAAGCGGACAGGCGCGAGAGGTGTGGGCGCAGTCCGCGGAACGCTTCGCGGCCCAGGTGGCCGGACCGCACTTCGAGACGGTGTGCCGTGAGTACCTCCTCGGGCCGGGCCGGGCCCTGCTCCGCTCCTCCCTGGGGGAGGTGGGCGGTGGCGTGGTGACGGACCCGGTGGTGCGGCGGCAGACGCAGATCGACGTAGCCGTGGTGGAACCCGGGTCCGGGGGCAGCAAACAAGCGGTCCACCTGTTGGGAGAGGCGAAATGGGGCACTGTCATGGGGCTGAGCCACTTGGAGAGGCTTGCTCGCGCACGAGAAGTCCTCACCGCGCGAGGCATGGACACCAGCCGGTGCCAGCTGGCCTGCTTCAGCGCAGCCGGCTTCAGTGACTCGTTGCGACGTGAGGTGTCACGGGGAGCACAAGGCGAGGACGGCGTGCTGCTCATCGGTCTCGACGAGCTCTACGGCGGGGCGTTCCGGGCACCGCTCCTTTGACCGAGCGGCAGGCACGGAGCGGGCACGCGGTACCTGGCTGGTCCGGACAACAACAAAGCCCCGGGCCGCTGGCCTGGGGCTTTCGTGGAGCGGGTGACGAGAATCGAACTCGCGCTCTGAGCTTGGGAATCACCCTGCACTTCGACCGCCAAGTGGCCTCTGACCTGGGGCGATGGCTGCCTGGCGTTGTTCGCGTACAGCACCGGTGAAGCCCGTGGTGACCGCTGTTTACCGCCCCTACTGGCACGTTGTGGCACGGCCCTGTGTGCGGTGCCCCGCGAGGCCGCGAGGGCTGGCCCGGGAGAGCAGCGGCATCCCGGTCAAAGGTGCTGATGGTTCAGAGGGAGGCGATGCGGACGCGGGTGCCGCACAGTTTTGTCATGTCGTCGGTGTCGGAGGTGAGGAGCGCGACTGGTCCTGGCTGGCGCAGGGCCATCTCCGCCACGGTGGCGTCGATGGCGTACTTGTGGCCGTGCAGCCCAGTCTCTTTCAGCAGTTCGGCGGCTGCTCTGGCCGCCTGTTCGGTGACCGGTTCCACCTTGACCCGCGACAGCGTCCAGTTGAGGCGTGGCGTGTTGGTGCGCGCATGGCTGACTTCCACGATCGTGTTCGCCCCTACGACCAGGTCCGCACCCATGTCATGGAACACCCGCAGCATCGCGAGGACCTTCCGGTCCTGCGCGACCCAGGCCGACAGCCCTTCGGAATCCAGGACGACGGTTTCGATGCGCTCGTTCACGCGGCGTCCGACCGGGTGCTGGTGCTTGCGGGGTCAAAGATCTTCGAGTGAGCCTCTGCAAGCTCCTCGTCGGTGAAATTGCCGTGCTCCTCCTCGTGGCGTCGCAGGTCATCACCGAGCAACTGGTGCCGGATCTGGCGGGCGACTGCTTCCGCCACGTACCCGGAGACGTTGTCCGTGAGTTTGCGGAGCTCGGCCACCTGGTCGCTGGGCAGGGTGACAGTGATGCGAGTCGTCGAGGACATACGGATAGCATACTGAAGTATGCGCGCCGTGACGGTGTTTCTTCCCCAGCGCCGACCAGTGGCCCACGCCGTATGCCGAACAAGCACCCTGATGCCGGACTCGGACGGGCGGTGCCGACTGAGGCATCCCCGTCAACGGCGCCTCTGGTTCAGAGGGAGACGATGCGGACGCGACCGCCGCCACGGTTTCGTCATGTCGTCGGCGGGTCGCTTGAGGGCAACCCTGAGTTTGCCGATCGCAGGGCCACATGCGCGAGGCGGTCTCGGCCTCGCGCCGGGCGAACTCGCGCTGCTTGGTGCGGGCCCGGCGAAGAGAGCGGATCGCTTCTGCTGTAGCCACCGCCACGGGCAGAAGGGTGATAAAGACGAGGCCGGCAGTGATGGCTAGCAGGCAAAAATTTGCGGTGGTCGGGTCCGACCCGCTGATCTTTCCTGGTCCGCCGTTCTCTGCCAACCAGCCCAATGCGCTTACTACGCAAAGGATCATGGCAATCCCTAGGTAGCTCCATGCCACGTAGAGAAGGATCGAAGGCCAGGCGCGCCGATCCTGCTGCCGGACGGCCTTCCAGTCTCTGCGTGCTTGTGCGAGGCCCGCGTCATCGTCGGCGACGGCGATGGCGCGGAGGCACTCCGCCACCAGGCGTCTCGGTCATCGCGTACCGTCCGCATACGTTGTCATTCTGCGATCTGGCAGGTGAGCCTCGTCTCTGAGTAGGCCAGGAAGGGAGCTGGCGGTGCAGAGATGGTGCACGGCTCCTGACCCGGCCTGGACAACGAAAGAACCCCCGGGCCGCTGGCCTGGGGGTTCGCACTGGAGCGGGTGACGAGAATCGAACTCGCGCTCTGAGCTTGGTAATCACCCTGCACTTCGGCTCGTGAATGGCCTCTGGCCTGGGGCGATGGCTGCCTGGGGGTGGTCGGAGGTGGCTCCGGTGAAACCCTTGGTGACCGCTGTTTACCGCCCCTACTGGCACGTTGTGGCACGACGTAAGCGCGATGGGGGAGACGGCACGCCCTTGCAGATCCCTGCGGCCGGGTGTAGCGGAGGCGTTCGACGGCGCCTGATGTCGCGGACCGGTGTGCGGATGCTGGAAAGAGTCTCGGCGGTGGGCGTCATTCAGCCAACCTCTCCTCGGGTCACCTAGTTGTGCGTATTGCGGCCTTTGTGGTCTGGCGGTACTCGCTATTCACCGTGAAGATGCCCGGCGTACTAGGGCCTGTGTGACGTCGTGATCAATCTTGCCGATCCGGATCCGCATGGAAGGCGGATCCGGTAGGAAGACGAGCGTGACGCGCAGGCAACTCA
>NZ_JBHXRV010000041.1:0-84219 GCF_042716745.1 Streptomyces sp. NPDC058663 | reverse complement strand
CCCCGTGCTAGATCTCGACCATGACCTGGTCGAGCGACTTGCGGACCAGGTCGGGGACCTGGCAGTCGTCCGCCGGGTAGCCGACCGGGATCACCGCGAACGCCTTCTCGTTGACCGGGCGGCCCAGCACCTCGGAGAGGAAGCGCATGGGGCTCGGGGTGTGGACGAGGGCGGCGAGCCCGGAGAGGTGGAGGGCGGAGAGCAGCATGCCGACCGCGATGCCCACCGACTCGTCGACGTAGTAGTGCTTGCGCTTGGTGCCGTCATCGGCGAGCCAGTAGCGCTGCTGGAAGACGACGATCAGGGCGGGGGCGTCGGTGAGGTGGGGCTTCACCTCGTCGGTGCCCAGCGGGCGCAGCGCGTCGAGCCATTCCTCGCCGAGCCGGCCCTCGTAGGAGAGCTGCTCCTCCTCCTCGGCGGCCTCGCGGATCCGGCGGCGTACGTCCGCGTCCTTGACCAGGACGAAGGTCCAGGGCTGCTGGTGGGCGCCGGAGGGTGCGGTCGCGCCGCACGCGATGGCGTCGCGTATCACCTGGTCGGGCACGGGGTCGGGGGAGAACTGGCGGACCGTGCGGCGCTCGTCCATCCGGGCACGGAGCTCGGCGGCGCGGGCCAGGGATGCGGCCGGGTCCATCCGGGCGGGGGTGTAGGGAACCGGCCGGTAGGGGTCGCCGTGGGTCGGTGTCCACTTGTTCTTTGTCACAGTCATGACCCGAGCATCCCGGGGGCAGGGACCCTGTGTCCCGGCGTTCGCAGAATCGGCCGGGACAGCGCGTCCGTCCTTCGGACAATCGATTGGACAAGCCGGATGGCACCTCCCGCATCATGGGTGCCATCGCCGCAGGTCGTCATACCTGCACACACAGAGGACTGAGGAGTCACCGTGAGGGTCGGAATCGTCGGAGCCACCGGTCAGGTCGGCGGAGTTGTGCTGCGGATCCTCGCGGAGCGGAAGTTCCCGGTGACGGAGCTGCGCCTGTTCGCCTCCGCCAGGTCCGCCGGTTCGACGCGGGAGTGGGACGGCAAGCCGGTCACCATCGAGGACGCCTCGGCGGCCGACTACACCGGCCTCGACATCGTGATCTTCTCCGCCGGAGGCTCCACCTCCAAGGCCCTCGCCGAGAAGGTCGCCGCGCAGGGCGCCGTCGTCATCGACAACTCCTCCGCCTGGCGCCGCGACCCCGAGGTGCCCCTCGTGGTGTCCGAGGTCAACCCGCACGCGGTGGCCGACCGCCCCAAGGGCATCATCGCCAACCCGAACTGCACGACCATGGCCGCGATGCCGGTGCTGAAGCCGCTGCACGGCGAGGCCGGCCTCCTCGCGATGATCGCCACCACCTACCAGGCCGTCTCCGGCTCCGGTCTGGCCGGTGTCGCCGAGCTCGACGGCCAGGTGAAGAAGGTCGTCGAGGAGGCGGCCGAGCTCACCCACGGCGGCGACAAGGTGGAGCTGCCCGAGCCGCAGGTCTACAAGAAGCCGATCGCCTTCAACGTGCTGCCGCTGGCCGGCAACATTGTCGACGACGGCTCCTTCGAGACCGACGAGGAGCAGAAGCTCCGCAACGAGTCCCGCAAGATCCTGGAGATTCCGGAGCTGAAGGTCTCCGGCACCTGTGTGCGCGTGCCGGTCTTCTCGGGCCACTCGCTCCAGGTCAACCTGCGTTTTGAGCGACCGCT
Organism: Streptomyces sp. NPDC058663; assembly: GCF_042716745.1. NCBI lineage: Bacteria > Bacillati > Actinomycetota > Actinomycetes > Kitasatosporales > Streptomycetaceae > Streptomyces > Streptomyces sp. NPDC058663. Next base: position 82,542 of record NZ_JBHXRV010000041.1, on the reverse strand, counting down.
CAGCGTGGAGCGCGCGTACGAGCTGCTCGGCGGCGCTCCCGGTGTGGCGCTCTCCGAGATTCCGACGCCGCTGGAGGCCGCGGGCCAGGACGTCTCCTACGTGGGCCGCATCCGCGTGGACGAGACCGTCGACAACGGCCTCGCACTGTTCCTCTCCGGCGACAACCTCCGCAAGGGCGCGGCCCTGAACGCGGTGCAGATCGCCGAGCTGGTGGCGGCTGAGCTCAACGGCTGAGCCGGGCGGGCACGGGGCGGGGCGGGACCTTCGCGGGTCCCGCCCCGCTTTCGCGCGTCATCCGGGCGCCCCCGCACCCCCGCGCCGGAAAATCCGTCTCCCGCCGGGGGCCCACCGCGTGGAAGGATGGCCCAGAACGTCACGATCCGAGGAGATGACAGGGTGCCTGGTACGAATCTGACCCGCGAAGAGGCGCAGGAGCGGGCGCGGCTGCTCACGGTTGATGCGTACGAGGTCGAGCTCGACCTCAGTGGTGCGCAGGAGGGCGGCACGTACCGTTCGGTGACCACGGTGCGGTTCGAGGCGGCCGAGGACGGGGCGAGCTTCATCGACCTCGTGGCGCCCACGGTGCACGAGGTCGTGCTGAACGGCGAGGCGCTTGACGCGAATGCGGTGTTCGCGGACTCGCGGATCGCCCTCGCGGGACTGCGCGCCGGTGCGAACGAGCTGAAGGTGGTCGCGGACTGCGCGTACACCAACACGGGTGAGGGTCTGCACCGTTTCGTCGACCCGGTCGACGAGCAGGCCTACCTCTACACCCAGTTCGAGGTGCCGGACGCACGGCGGGTGTTCGCGTCGTTCGAGCAGCCCGACCTCAAGGCGACCTTCCGGTTCACCGTGAAGGCGCCGTCCGGCTGGACCGTGATCTCCAACTCGCCGACGCCGGAACCGAAGGACGACGTCTGGGCCTTCGAGCCGACGCCGCGCATCTCGACGTACATCACCGCGCTGATCGCGGGCCCGTACCACGCCGTGCACTCGGAGTACGTGGGCAAGGACGGGCAGCGGGTACCACTGGGCATCTACTGCCGCCCTTCGCTGGCCGAGCACCTGGACGCGGAGGACATCTTCGCGGTCACCCGCCAGGGCTTCGACTGGTTCCAGGAGAAGTTCGACTACGCCTACCCGTTCGCCAAGTACGACCAGCTGTTCGTGCCGGAGTTCAACGCGGGCGCGATGGAGAACGCGGGCGCGGTGACCATCCGCGACCAGTACGTGTTCCGCTCGAAGGTGACGGACGCCGCGTACGAGGTGCGCGCCGAGACGATCCTGCACGAGCTCGCCCACATGTGGTTCGGTGACCTGGTCACCATGGAGTGGTGGAACGACCTGTGGCTGAACGAGTCGTTCGCCACCTACACCTCCATCGCCTGCCAGGCGTACGCGGAGGGCTCGAAGTGGCCGCACTCGTGGACCACGTTCGCCAACTCCATGAAGACGTGGGCGTACCGCCAGGACCAGCTGCCCTCGACGCACCCGATCATGGCGGACATCCGTGACCTGGACGACGTGCTGGTCAACTTCGACGGCATCACCTACGCCAAGGGCGCCTCGGTGCTCAAGCAGCTGGTGGCGTACGTCGGCATGGACGAGTTCTTCGCGGGCGTGCAGGCGTACTTCAAGGCGCACGCCTTCGGGAACACCCAGCTGAGCGATCTGCTGGGCGCCCTGGAGCGGACCAGTGGCCGCGATCTGAAGAACTGGTCGCAGAAGTGGCTGCAGACGGCCGGGATCAATGTCCTGCGCCCGGAGATCGAGACCGGCGCGGACGGTGTCATCACCTCCTTCGCGGTCCGGCAGGAGGCGCCCGCGCTGCCGGCCGGCGCCAAGGGTTCCTCGACGCTGCGTCCGCACCGCATCGCGGTCGGCCTGTACGACCTGGACGACGCGGGCAAGCTGGTGCGCACCGGCCGCGTCGAGCTGGACGTCGACGGCGAACTGACGCCGGTGGCCGAGCTGGCGGGCCGCCCGCGCCCCGCCGTCGTGCTCCTCAACGACGACGACCTCTCGTACGCCAAGGTGCGCCTCGACGAGCAGTCGCTGGCCTTCGTCACCGAGCACCTGGGCGACTTCGCCGAGTCGCTGCCGCGTGCGCTGTGCTGGGCCTCGGCCTGGGACATGACGCGCGACGGCGAACTGGCGGCCCGCGACTACCTGGCGCTGGTGCTGTCCGGGATCTCCAAGGAGTCGGACATCGGCGTGGTGCAGTCGCTGCACCGCCAGGTGAAGCTGGCGCTCGACCTGTACGCGGCGCCTTCCTGGCGCGAGGCCGGGCTGAACCAGTGGACGGAGGCGACGCTGGCCCATCTGCGGTCGGCGGAACCGGGCAGCGACCACCAGCTGGCCTGGGCGCGGGCGTTCGCCGCCACCGCCCGTACGCCGCAGCAGCTGGACCTGCTGCGGGGGCTGCTGGAGGGCGCGGAGTCGGTCGAGGGCCTGGCCGTCGACACCGACCTGCGCTGGGCGTTCGTGAACCGTCTTGCGGCCGTCGGCGTGGTCGACGAGGACGAGATCGCGGCGGAGCTGGCGCGGGACAACACCTCGGCGGGCAAGCAGCACGCGGCCTCGGCCCGGGCGGCGCGTCCGACCGAGGAGGCGAAGGCGGAGGCCTGGGCGTCGGTCGTGGAGTCCGACGAGCTGACCAACTCCCTCCAGGAGGCGGTCATCGGCGGCTTCGTGCAGACCGACCAGCGCGAGCTGCTCGCCCCGTACGCGCAGAAGTACTTCGCGGCGGTCAAGGGCGTGTGGGACGCACGCTCGCACGAGATCGCGCAGCAGATCGCGGTCGGCCTGTACCCGACGCTCCAGGTGTCGCAGGAGACGCTGGACGCGACGGACGCCTGGCTGGCGTCGGCGGAGCCGAGTGCGGGACTGCGGCGCCTGATGTCGGAGTCGCGGTCGGGCGTGGAGCGGGCGCTCAAGGCGCAGGCGGCCGACGGGGCTGCCGCCTCGTAGCACCGTGTCGCTGTGACATGGGAGGAGGGCCCCGGCGCGGGTGGGTGTGCGCCGGGGCCCTCTGTCGTACCCGTGCGTGCGGGACCGGTGTCGACCGCACGCACGGTGGTCTGTGCGGTGCGGCTAGCTGCTCAGGTCCCGGTAGCGGGCGGTGAGTCCGGCCTGGCCCTGCTCGGTTATGGTGCCGTGCAGCCGCATGCGGGCGACGCCGCCGTCGGGGAAGGCGTCGAGGCGCACATGGGTGGCGACGGCCTGCGCCGGTAGCTTGAAGCGGTGCAGGGTGTCGGGCTGGAGCCTGGTGCGCGGCAGGATCTCGAACCAGTCGCCGCTGTCGCCGTTGCGGCCGCTGAGCGCGATCCAGCCGGCCGAGTTGCCCTTGAGGTACGCGGTGTCGATCTCGACGGCGCGGACGGCGCCCTGGGCGAGCAGCTTGAAGCGCACCCAGTCGTTGGTGCCGCGGACGCGGCGGCGGCGGTTCTCCCAGCCGTCGTCCATCTTGCGCGAGGTGCCGGGCAGGATGATCTGGGTGGGCGAGGAGTAGAACTTGTCGGACGCGTCCTCGTAGGTGCCGCCGTTCTGTACGGCGAGGAGGTCGACGGTGCCGAGCAGCTGGAGCCACTCGGGGTCCGGCACGACCTCGCCGTGCACGCGCAGACGGGCGATGCCGCCGTCGGGGTGCTGGCAGAGACGGACGTGGGTGAAGCGGCGCTCGACGGAGATCGCGAACGCGTTGGCCGCGTGCCCCTTGACCGGCGTGACGGGCACGATCTCCTCCCACTTCACGTCGTCGGCCAGCAGCTGCTCCGGGCTCGGGGAGCCCTCGACGGCGGTGGCCTGGATGCTGACGCGCTGCGGGTAGTTGCCGCGGAAGTGGGCGGTGTCGACGACGATGCCGCGGATGACGCCCGCCGCGCCGAGGCGGATGATCGCCCAGTCGTGGTCCTCGGGCCCGGGGAAGGGGTGGGCGGCGTCGGTGCCGCGCCGGCGGCGGGTCTCCCAGCCGTCCATGATCTTGCCCTTGTGCCCGAAGTGCTCCGGGTCGAAGACGGCGCGCTCGCGGATCAGGAGGTTCTCGCGCTCGGCGAAGAACTCGTCGTTGGCGGCGATGACGCCCGCGCCGAGGCGGCGGTCGGCGAGGTCGACGAGGCCGGCGAAGGCCGCGGTGTCGTCACCTGCGGTCCGGTAGTCGGCGTACGGGTCGCCTCCGGCGTACGGGGAGGCATCGTTGGCGTGGGGATCTTCCTGGGGCGCGGGCTTCGGCGTCATGTGCCGACTGTCCCCCGCCGACACCCCTCAGGTCCATCGAATGTTTCCGAACGGTCCCTTAAGCAGATACGAAAGGTTCGTCGGTCCTGGTCCTTGGGTGCCGCCGGGGCCGGGCCGGTTCGTCCCGGCCGCGGTCTCAGGGGACGGGCACCGCGTCGCGGAGGGCGGCGAGCACGCGCGCCACCCCCGCACCGCCTTCCGCGCCCCGCCGCACCGCCGCCACCACGTGCCGCCGCGGCTGGTCCCCGCCGAGCACCCGGACCGCGACCCCGCCCACAGCCCGCTCGGCGACCGCCATCCGCGGCACGAGCGCCACGCCCATCCCGGCCTCCACCATGGCCAGGATGGCCGTCCACCCCGCAGCGCTGTGGGCCTGCTCGGGTACGAAGCCCGCCGCCTCGCAGGCCGCCGTGGTGATCTCCGACCACGGCCCGCTCCCGCCGAAGATCCACCGCTCACCCGCGAGGTCCGCGAGCCGCAGCCCGGCGGTGGAGGCCAGCGGGTGTCCGGCGGGCAGCGCGACGTCGAGCGGGTCGGCCAGCAGCGGCACGCGCGCGAAGGCCGGGTCCCGCTCCGTCGGCGCGTGCGCGGCCAGCGACAGCGCCAGGTCCACCGCCCCCGCCGACAGCAGTTCGTACGCCTCCGCGGCCTCCGCCTCCCGTACCCGCACCTCCAGTCCCGGGTGCGTCTCGCGCAGGCGGCGGACGGCGGGTACGACGAGCGCGGGCACGGCCGTGGAGAAGGCCCCGATCCGCACCTCCCCCACCTCCCCCTGCGCATACCCCTGCAACTCGGCCTCGGCCCGCTCCAGCTGGGCGAAGACGGCTTCCGCGTGGCGCAGTACGAGGTGTGCGGCGTCGGTGAGGCGGACCCGCCGCCCGTGTGCTTCGAGCAGTGTCACGTCCAGCTGTTTCGCCAGGTTGGAGAGCTGCTGGGAGACGGCCGAGGGCGTCATCAGCAGCGCCTCGGCCGTCGCGGTCACGGTGCCCCGGTCGCGCAGGGTGCGCAGGATCCGCAGCTTCTTGATGTCCCACTCGGCCATGACCGCAACCTATCCGGAATCCCACCGGAACCCCCGGCCCCGCCGGCACCGGCCGGCGCGCGATACGGTCGGGCGGTGAATGGGCGGAAGAGATACGGGCGTTCGGCGGTCGCGGCGGCAGTGGCGGCCCTTTCCCTCGTACTGGGGGGCTGTGCGGTCGAGCCGGACGCGCCCGACCTGGTCCGCTTCCAGGCGGGGGTGGCCCAGGGCCGCGACGCGGACGCCAGGGCGAAGGCGTCCGGGACGACCGACTGCCGGGTCGCCAAGTGCATCGCGCTGACCTTCGACGGCGGCCCCGGCAGGGACACCGCGCGGCTGCTCGACATCCTCCGGCGGGAGCAGGTGCCCGCGACCTTCTTCCTGCTCGGCGACAAGCACGTCACCCGCTATCCGGACGTGGTGCGCCGGATGGCCCGCGAGGGCCACGAGGTCGCCAACCACACGTGGACCCACCGCATTCTGGTCAACCACAGCGAGGCCGAGGTACGGGACGAGCTGGCCCGCACGCAGAAGGCGATCGCGGACGTCACGGGCCGCGCGCCCACCCTGATGCGCCCGCCCCAGGGCCGTACCAACCCCATGGTCACCGGCGTCGCCCGGGATCTCGGCCTCTCCTTGGTGCTGTGGGACAACACCGCCCGCGACTACGCGACGACCGACTCCGCCCTCATCGAGTCCCGGGTACTCGCCCAGGCGAAGCGGGACGGGATCGTCCTGCTGCACGACATCTACGACGGTACGGTCCCCGCGGTGCCTGGCATCGTCGCGCAGCTGAAGAAGCGGGGGTACACCCTGGTGACCGTGCCGCAGCTGATCGCCCCGGCCCTCCCGCAGCCGGGGCAGGTCTTCCGGCCGACCTACTGACGGGACCCGGCACCGGCTCCGGCACGGGCACGAGTACCGGCACCGGCACGGGCACTAGTACCGGCACTGGTACCCGCACCGGCACCCAGGATCACGCCGCCCAGGATCAGCACCATGCAGAGGACCTGGAGCGGGCCCATCCGCTCGCCCAGGACGGCGAACGAGAGCAGAGCGACGCACACCGGCTGCAGGTAGTAGACGATTCCGGCGCGGGCCGCGCCGATCAGTGAGATGGCCTTGTTCCAGGCGAAGAAGGCGACGGCGGAGGAGAACACGCCGACGTAGACCAGCGGGCCGACCGTACCGGGGCGGGCCTCGAAGCCGCCCTGGACGGCGAGGCTGATGCCGTACGCGGGGGCCAGCATCAGCGCGCCGAGCACGAAGGTGCAGAAGAGGAGGGCGAGTCCGCCGATCCCGGCCGGCCTGCGCCGCAGCAGGGCGCTGTACGAGCCGAAGCAGAGGGCGGCGGCGATCATCCAGAAGGCACCGACGGACAGTGCCGGCGTCAGCGAACCCTTGCTGACCAGGAGCAGCACTCCGGCGCAGGCGACCAGCATGCCGACGGCCCTGCGGGCGCCCAGGCGCTGCCCGGCGAGGCGTTCGTAGCCCGCCATGACGACCGGGGATGCGGCCATGATCATGCCCATGGTGCCGGCCGGGGTGTCGAGTCCCGCCTGGTTGACGAGGGTGTTGTAGACGGTGACGCCGAGCAGGGCGGCGAGGGTGAGGAAGCCCAGGTGGCGGCGGATCAGGGCGCGTTGGCGCCAGGTCTCGCGGAGCGCGAAGGGGGCGACGGCGAGCAGCGCCACCATCCAGCGCCAGAAGGCGGCCTGGACGGGCGGCACGGAGTCGTGCAGTCCGCGCGAGGTGACGAAACTGCCGGACCAGACCACGGTGGCGAGGAGCGCGAGCAGGAGGCCGAGGACGGCGCCCTTCTTCGCGGCGCTCTTCTCTGCCGGGCTCGCGGACGTCGTGGTGGTCGGTGTGCGGATGCGGTCGAGAAGTGCCATCGCTGCCCCCTGGGGTGATCGGTGGTTCCTGGTGAGGGACCCACCGTCACACCCGGGACACATTCAGGTCTATCGAAACTTTTCGACGAATCTCTTCAGCAGAACTGAACGGTAAGGGGTGCCGCGCACACGCCGAGGGCGCTGCCGGCCCGTACGAGGTGAGTACGGGCGGGCAGCGCCCTCGGAGAGGTTCCGTGCGGTCCGGCCGCCGGAGCGGTCAGATGTGCGCCGGAGCGGTCAGATCTGCTTGCGGGACTTGTCCAGCACCATCACCAGGCCGGCGATGATCACGAACAGGCCGATCGGGGCCACCACGAAGAGACCGAGGGTCTCGGCCACACTCAGGCCGGGGCCCGGGTCGTCACCGTCGTCCCGTACGGCCGCGAGCGCGGGAGACGACAGGAGCAGCATCATCAGCGTCGTACCGGTCGCGACAGCGCCGGCGCGCAGAGCGTTCTTCTTGTCCACGGTGCAAAAGTAGCGAACGACTAAGCGGGGCGCGCGCCCGGGGGTGCCGTAAGAGGTGGCGCCCCAGCTCCGGGGCCCGTTCCCGCGCCTGCACCCGGGCTCGGGCCCGCGCCCTGGCCTGCACTCGGGCCGGGGCCTGCACTCGGGCCCGGGCCCGCGCCCGGGTCTGCTCCCGGTCCGGGGCCCGGCCCCCCTCGGCCCTCGGCGCGGATCGTCTCCATCAGGGCGTGCAGCCGTGGCGAGAGGACCAGTTCCTCCAGGGTGAGCGGACGTCCCTCGGCGTCGGCGAGGGGCAGCCGCCAGTTGGGGTACTGGTCCCAGGTACCGGGGAGGTTCTGCGGGCGGCGGTCGCCGACCGTGTCCGGCAGCCACACCCCCACCATCCGGGCCGGGGTGCGCAGCAGGAACCGGTGGACGGCGCGCACGGCCGCCTCCTCACCCGCACCGCCCACGCCTTCGGGCAGCAGTCCGAGCCCGGCCAGGCAGGTCAGCCATTCGGTGACCTCCGCCGCGTCCTCGGCGCGCTCCTGCGCGAACGGGCGGGTCAGCAGCCCGAGCCGGTGGCGCAGGGCGACGTGGTCGCCGGTCAGGCGGGCGGCGGTGGAGGGCAGGTCGTGGGTGGTGGCGGTGGCGACGCAGCCCTCGCGCCAGGTGCCGGGGGGCAACGGGCGGCCGGTGCCGGTCCAGTCGCGCTCGAACCAGAGCACCGAGGTGCCGAGCACGCCGCGCGCGGCGAGCGCGTCGCGGACGCCCGGCTCCACGGTGCCGAGGTCCTCACCGACGACGGCGGCGCCCGCCCGGTGCGCCTCCAGGACGAGGACGGCGAGCATGGCCTCCGCGTCGTAGCGGACGTACGTCCCGTCGGCGGGATCGTGCCCCTCGGGCACCCACCAGAGGCGGAACAGGCCCATGACGTGGTCGATGCGGATCGCGCCGCCGTGCCTCAGGATGCCGCGCAGCAGGCCGCGGTACGGGGAGTAACCCGACGCGGCGAGCGCGTCGGGGCGCCAGGGCGGCAGGCCCCAGTCCTGGCCGAGCGCGTTGAACGCGTCGGGGGGCGCGCCGACCGACATCCCCGGCGCGTAGGCGTCCGGCTGCGCCCAGGTGTCGGCGCCCGCGGGGTGCACGCCGACGGCGAGGTCGTGCACGAGTCCCACGGTCATGCCGGCGGCGCGGGCCTCCCGCTGGGCGGCGGCGAGCTGTTCGTCGGTGAGCCAGGCGAGGCGGGAGTAGAAGTCGATGCGGTCGCGCAGGGCGGTGCGGGCGCGGGCGGTGTCGGCGGAGTGGCGGTCGGCGAGTGCGCCGGGCCAGTCGCGGCGGTCGGGCCCGTGCAGTTCGGTGAGCGCGCACCAGGTGGCGTGGTCCTCCAGCGCTTGGCCCTGGGCGGCGAGGAACTCGCAGTAGGCGGCGCTGCGGCCGGGGCCCAGCGGTACTGCCGCCAGGATCTCCAGGGCCTGCTTCTTGAGGTCCCAGACGGCGTCCCGGTCGATCAGGGCGCCCTTGTGCAGGACGTCGGCGCGCAGGGCGGCGGCCCGCTCGGTCAGCTCCGCGAGCCGTTCGCGGCCGGCCGCCCCGGTGACGTATCCGTGTTCGGGCACGTCCTCGATCCGCAGGTGCACCGGGTCGGGGAAGCGCCGGGAGGAGGGGCGGTACGGGGACGGGTCGGTCGGGGTGCCGGGTACGGCGGCGTGCAGCGGGTTGACCTGGACGAACCCGGCCCCGTGCGCACGCCCCGCCCAGCCGGCCAGTTCTCTTAAGTCACCCAGGTCCCCCATGCCCCAGGAGCGCGTGGAGAGCACCGAGTAGAGCTGCACCAGGAACCCGTGCCGGGGGCCCCGCGGCTGCGACACCCGGTCCGGCGCGACCATCAGGTGGCAGGAGCCCTCCCGGCCGTCGGGCAGCCGGACGTCGAGGTCGTGCACCCCGAGGGGGAGCCGGGCCCAGGAGGAGTCCGGCGTGGGCGGAGGGGTGGTGGCGTCCTCCGGCTCCTGCACCGGCCACGTGCGCGTCTCGCCTCCCTCCGTCGCCACGCGCACGGACGTGCCCGGCGGGAGTGCGGCCAGGGCTGCGGGCAGGGCTGGTGCCTCCTGCCACAGGACGAGCGTCGGGGGCAGCAGGGCGGCGCGGGCGGCGCTCTCGTGGGCGGCGAGGGAGGTGTCGATCGCCTCCGGTGTGGCGGCGTCGACGCCGAGTGCGGCCAGGACAGCGACGACGGTGGCGTCAGGGACGCGGACCGTGCGGTCCTCGGACGGCGCGTAGGACGTGGCGACGCCGTGCAGGGCGGCCAGGCGGGCGAGCGCGTCGGACTCCGCGGGCGGCTGCGGTGACACGGGCTCGGCTGCCATCAGTAGCCCGGGTACTCCATGCCGGACGCCGTTCCGTACGACGAGGGCTCGCTGGTGAGGGGCGTCGCATCGGTGAGCGGCGGCTCACTGGTCAGCGGCGCGGCGTCGGCGAGCGGCGGCTCGCTGGTGAGGGGCGGCTCGGCGCAGCCGCAGGCACAGGATCCGTCGAGACCCGAGTCGGGGCCCGAGACCTGGGGGGAAAGGGCCGAGAAGAGGAGCTGGGCGGAAGCGGCCACGGAGGGCCTCCCTTGATGGGGAACGCGGACTACAGCAGCCATACCCAGTGGGCGCGACGGCAGACCTGTCCGGCCCCGGAACGTGAGACGGGTCACATGTTCCTCCCCGTGGCGGGAGTTGACGGAAGAAGTTGAAGGAATCGTACGGACGACCGCAGACTGTCCGCCGTACCCCATGGTGCAAATGCGGCACAGCAGTTGCCCGCATTGACACCCCCGGCGGACGGGTGATGGGGTCGGCGCGCGTGCGCGACAGCGTGGGGGAACAGGTTCGCGGACGACCGGGTCCGGGAACGGGCACGTTCGGGACACTTGGCCGGTTCAAGGACAGGCATGTTCAGGACTCCCGTCCGGGTCCGGAAACGGCCGGGTCCGGAAGCGGTCGGGTCCGGATCCGGTCGGGTCCTGACGCCCGGCCGGATGCAGGGACAGCACAGCGACGAGAACCTAGGAGTACGGCGTGCAGCTGGGGCGCAGGAGGGGAGCGACCGCCGTCGCCTTCGCGGTGATGGGTGGTCTGCTCGGCGGTGCGCCGGGGGCCGTGGCCGCCCCGCCCGCCCCGGACGTCCCCGCTCCCGCCGCGCGCGAGGGGGAGAACGCGGCGTCCCTGCCGCCCGTGTGGCCGCGCCCGCACACGATGCGCGCGGCGGGCAGGGCGGTGCCGGTCGGAGACCAGGCGGTGCTGGTGGTGGCGCCGGGCACCGATCCGTATGCCGTGGACGTCCTGCGCAGTGTGCTCAGGAGCGCGGGTGCGCACACCCTGTACGAGAGTGCTCCGGGCGAGGCGCTGCCGCCGCGCGGTCTGGTGGTCAGGGCGGGCGGCGCCGACGACGCGCTGCGGGCGCTGCGCGCCCCCGCGCGGGACGACCTGCCCGCGGGCGGTTACCGGATCGCGGTGGGGCAGTTCGCCGGCCGTGACACGGTCGCCCTGGACGGTGCCGGGGCCGACGGGATGTTCCATGCGGCGCAGACCCTGCGGCAGTTGGTGCGCAAGGGGGCCGGCGGTTCCTCCGAGATCGCCGCGGTCACCGTGCGCGACTGGCCGGGAACGGCGGTGCGGGGCATGACGGAGGGCTTCTACGGCCGCCCCTGGAGCACGGAACAGCGGCTCGCCCAGATCGACTTCATGGGCCGCACCAAGCAGAACCGCTACCTCTACGCGCCGGGCGACGACCCGTACCGCCAGGCGCAGTGGCGTGAGCCGTACCCGGCGGCGGAGCGGTCCGGGTTCCGGGTGCTCGCCGAGCACGCGAGGCGCAACCACGTGTCGCTGGGCTGGGCGGTGGCCCCGGGGCAGGCGATGTGCATGTCGGACGAGCGGGACGTGCAGGCGCTGGCCCGCAAGGTGGACTCGATGTGGGCCCTGGGGGTGCGGGTCTTCCAGCTGCAGTTCCAGGACGTCAGTTACAGCGAGTGGCACTGCGGCCAGGACGCCGACGTCTTCGGGTCGGGCCCGGAGGCGGCCGCCAGGGCCCACGCGCGCGTGGCCAGTGCGGTGGCCCGCCATCTCGCCGAACGGCATCCCGGCAGCGAGCCGTTGTCGATGATGCCGACCGAGTTCTACCAGTCGGGGGCGACCGCCTACCGGCGTGCTCTGGCGGCCGAGCTCGACCCTCGTGTGCAGGTCGCGTGGACCGGGGTCGGTGCGGTGCCGCGCACCATCAGCGGGCGCGAACTGGTCACCACCCGGGCCGCGTTCGGGCACCCGCTGGTCACCATGGACAACTACCCGGTCAACGACTACGCGCCCGGCCGTATTTTCCTGGGCCCCTACACGGGCCGTGAGCCCGCCGTGGCGAGCCGCAGTGCCGCCCTGCTGTCCAACGCGATGGAGCAGCCCTCCGCGTCGCGCATTCCGCTGTTCACGGCCGCCGACTTCGCCTGGAACCCGCGGGGTTACCAACCGCAGGAGTCCTGGCGGGCGGCGATCGACGATCTGGCGGGCGACGACGAGGGGGCCGGGGAGGCGCTGCGCGCGTTCGCCGGGAACCACGCCTCCTCGATCCTCGACCCGTCGCACGAGTCGGCGTACCTGCGTCCGCTGATGGACGCGTTCTGGAAGTCCCGTTCGGCCGGTGACGCCGCGAAGCGCGATGCGGCGGCCGCGCGGCTGCGGGCCGCGTTCACGGTGATGAAGGAGAGCCCGCGGCGCCTCGGCCGGGCGGCCGGCGGAGCCTTCGACGACGAAGTGCGGCCCTGGCTGGACCGGCTCGCGCTGTACGGCACGGCGGGTGAGCAGGCGGTCGACATGCTGCAGGCGCAGGCCGCGGGGGACGGTGCCGCCGCCTGGCGGGCGTCACGCGCCCTGGACGGTTCGGTGACGGAGCTGAAGGGCCCCCGGGTCACCGTCGGCAAGGGCGTACTGGACCCGTTCCTGTCGAGGGCGGTGGGGCAGGGCGCCGCGTGGACCGGCGCGGACCGCGCGCCCGCCCCGGTCTCGCAGGGGCCGGGCTCGTACACGGTGCGGCTCAAGCACCCGCGCCCGGTGACGGCGGTGACGACGATGGCCGACCCCGGGGAGAGCGACGCCACCGTCGAGGTGCACCTGCCGGGTGAGGGCTGGCGGCGCGTCGGTGTGCTCACCGCGGACGGCTGGACGCAGACCGCGGTCGGCGGCGCGCGCGTGGACGCGGTGCGGATCGCCTGGGGTGCGCGGGCGCCGGCCGTGCGCCGGGTGGTGCCGTGGTTCGAGGACGAACCGCAGGCCAGGCTCACCCTCTCCCGCACGGAGACGGACGTGGAGATCGGTGGCGCGCCCGCGCACGTGCGGGCCGCGCTGAACGGGCAGCGGCCCGGCGAGGTGCGCGGCGAGCTGCGCGCCAGGGCGCCCAAGGGCATCGAGGTGGTGGCGCCGAAGGCGACCGTCGTGCCGCGCGGCACGGACGCCTCGGTGCCGCTGGAGATCAGGGCCGCGAAGGGCGCGGTGGCGGGCGAGTACCGGGTCCCGGTGTCGTTCGCGGGCGGCGAGGAGCAGATCCTGACCGTACGGGTCGCCCCGCGCACCGGCGGTCCCGAGCTGCTGCGCGGTTCCACGGCGTCGTCCTCGGGCGACGAGACGGCTGGTTTCCCGGCGGCCGCGGCGTCCGACGGCGACGCCGGAACCCGCTGGTCCTCTCCTGCCGGGCCTTCCGCGTGGTGGCAGGCTGAGCTGTCGCGGCCGGCCAGGCTCGGCAGGCTGGAGCTGTCCTGGCAGGACGCGTACGCCAGGGCCTACCGCGTGCAGGTGTCGGCGGACGGCCGCAACTGGCGCACGGCGGCCACTGTGCGGGACGGCAGGGGCGGCCGCGAGACGGTCCGCTTCGACGCACCCGACACGCGTTTCGTCAGGGTCCAGGGCGACGAGCGGGCCACCCGGTTCGGGTACTCGCTGTGGTCCGTGGAGGCGTACGAGGTGGCCCCGGACTGAGCCGTGCGGGGGGGGCGGGGCGTCGCCCGAGCAGAGGTTGAGCGAGTGCTCAAGGGCTGACGCACTGAGGTTGAGCGGGTGCTCAAGAGCCGACGGCACTGGCGTTGAGCGGGTGCTCAAGAGCTGGCGGGCGGGTACGACGCCGGGGTTGAGCACCCGCTCAACCCCGGCGTCGTACGTCCGCGCGGAAACAAAAAATCCCGGTCTCAGGCTGAGATGCCGTCGATCCGGGCCAGGGCGTCGTCCGCGCCGAACGGTTGCAGGTAGGGAAGCCAGCGCGGATCCCTGTGCCCGGTCCCGATGATGCGCCAGGCCAGACCGGACGGCGGGGCGGGCTGATGGCGCAGCCGCCAGCCGAGTTCCAGGAGATGCCGGTCCGCCTTGACGTGATTGCAGCGGCGACAGGCCGCCACCACGTTCTCCCAGGCGTGCTGTCCGCCGCGACTGCGCGGAATGACGTGGTCGACGCTGGTTGCGACGCCACCGCAGTACATACAGCGCCCGCCGTCCCTGGCGAAGAGCGCACGGCGGGTGAGAGGAACGGGCCCCCGGTAGGGGACCCGCACGAACCGTTTGAGCCGGACCACGCTGGGCGCGGGGACGACACGGGTCGCACTGCGCAGAAAGGCGCCGGACTCCTCGAGGCAGAGTGCCTTGTTCTCCAGGACGAGGACGAGCGCGCGGCGGAGCGGTACGACGCCGAGCGGCTCGTACGACGCGTTGAGGACCAGGACATGCGGCACGGATGCCTCCTTGTACGCCGGCGGCGCGTGGCTCGCGCCGGGACGATGCAGGAACAGTCTCCCCTCATGCCTGGTCGCGGCGCCACCACGTCCGGGTAATGGGCCACACGTGTTCTGCGGCACAACCGGGAACCGGTCCGCGGGGTGTCACGGACCACAGGGCCGGTGCCCCCGTATCGCCGGGGCCCTTCACCTTGCCCCGTTAGTGTGATGGGTCTGCCACATCGCATGGAGGTGCCCGCAGTGTCCTGGTCCGCCCTATTGATCGCAGAACCGCCAGCCGACCCCGACACGCTCGGCGAGGCGGCCGAGCGGGCGGGCAACGCCGCGAGCTGGGTGGAGCAGAACTGGTCCACCTGGCTGAGCGTCGGCCTGCGCATCCTCCTGATCATCATCATCGCCACCGTGCTGCGGACGGTGATCCGGCGCACGATCACCAAGCTGATAGCGCACATGAACAACAGCGCCCAGGCGGTGGAGGGCACCGCGCTGGGCGGACTGCTGGTCAACGCGGAGCGGCGGCGCCAGCGTTCCGAGGCGATCGGTTCCGTGCTGCGGTCGGTGGCGTCGTTCCTGATTCTCGGCACGGCCGCGCTGATGGTGCTGGGCGCGCTGAACATCAACCTCGCGCCGCTGCTGGCGAGCGCCGGTGTGGCCGGTGTGGCGCTGGGCTTCGGCGCGCGGAACCTGGTCACCGACTTCCTGTCCGGCGTGTTCATGATCCTGGAGGACCAGTACGGGGTGGGCGACACCATCGACGCCGGCGTGGCCTCCGGCGAGGTCATCGAGGTCGGTCTGCGGGTCACCAAGCTGCGGGGCGACAACGGCGAGATCTGGTACGTCCGCAACGGCGAGGTCAAGCGGATCGGCAACCTCAGCCAGGGCTGGGCCACGGCGGGCATCGACGTCCAGGTCCGCCCGACGGAGGACCTGGAGAACATCAGGACCGTGCTCGCCGGGGTGGCGGAGGACATGGCGAAGGCCGAGCCGTGGAACGAGCGGCTCTGGGGCCCCATCGAGGTCCTCGGCCTGGACTCCGTACTGCTCGACTCGATGATCGTCAGGCTGTCCGCCAAGACCATGCCGGGCAAGGCGCTCGGGGTGGAGCGGGAACTGCGCTGGCGGGTGAAGCAGGCGTTCGACGAGGCGGGCATCCGGATCGTCGGCGGGCCGGTCCCGGTGCTGGAGAGCGAGGCGGTGGACGCCTCGGCAGGGGTCGCCGCGCCGTCCGCCATGGCCAATCCGACGTCGCCGCAGGCCCTGGCGAGCGCTCCGATCCCGCCGGCCGGTGCCACCCCGGGCTCGGGTCCGGCGACTCCCGGCCCCCCTCTCCACAAGCCCTGACCACCCTGCCGTTTCCCCTCCGTGTAGCGCTCGTGCCCCTGCTGCCTCTCGCGCCTCTGCTGCGTCTCGCATCCCTGCTGCCTCTCGCGCCCCGCGCGGGAGGCAGCCCGGTGAGAGGCACCCGGGCGGCCCCGGCAGGTAACGCTTTGGTTGCCTCCCCGGCGCTTCCCATTGACGGTCCCTTCACCGCCCCTTACGTTCCTCTCATCGAATAGGAAACTTTCCTAACAGCGCGGTGGGGTTGGGAGAGCAGGCAGCCGAGAGGCAGGTGACTCCGTCATGGCGGGACCGCCGGGTACCCCGGGCACCCCGAGCGTGCTGCGGGCGATGAACGACCGGGCCGCACTTGATCTTCTGCTGGCCCACGGCCCCCTCTCCCGGACCAGGATCGGCAAGCTGACCGGCCTCTCCAAGCCGACCGCCTCCCAGCTCCTGGCCCGCCTCGAAGCGGCCGGCCTCGTCGTCGTCACCGGCACCACCGAGGGCCGCCCCGGCCCCGGCGCCCAGCTGTACGCGGTGAACGCGGGCGCCGCCCACGTCGCCGCACTCGACGTGACCCCGGAGCGGATCCGCGCCGCTGTCGCCGGCCTCACGGGCGTCGCCGTCGGCAGCTTCGAACTGGCCACCCCCGGACGGACCGCCGAGGGTGTCGTGCGCCAGGTGACGCAGGCGGTCGACGGAGCGGCCAAGGACGCCGGGCTCACCCGCGCCGACCTGCACCGGGTCGTGATCGGCACGCCGGGCGCCTTCGACCCGAGCACCGGTCGCCTGCGGTACGCCTCGCACCTGCCCGGCTGGCACTCCCCCACACTGCTCGACGAGCTGGCGGCGGTGCTGCCGATGCCGGTGGAGTACGAGAACGACGTGAACCTGGCGGCGGTCGCCGAGCAGCGGCTGGGCGCGGCACGCGGCCACCAGGACTTCGTGCTGCTGTGGGCGGAGGAAGGCCTGGGCGCCGCGCTGGTGCTCGGCGGCCGGCTGCACCGCGGCTGGACCGGTGGCGCGGGCGAGGTGGGCTTCCTGCCGGTGCCCGGCGCGCCGCTGATCCGGCGGGTGGCCCAGGCCAACGGCGGCGGCTTCCAGGAACTGGTGGGGCCCGTCGCCGTGCCGCGGATCGCCAAGCGGCTCGGCGTGGACACCCCGGAGCAGCCCGCGGTGCCGGTGGCGACCGGACTGCTCGGCCGCGCGGCGGCCGGGGAGCCAGAACTGGCCGGTCTGCTCCCGGAGTACGCGCACCGGCTCGCCGTGGGCCTGGCGTCCGTGGTGGCCGTGCTCGACCCCGAACTGATCGTGCTGTCCGGGGCGGTGGTCGCCTCGGGCGGCGAGCCGCTGCGCGCCCTCGTACAGACGGAGCTGGCCGATCTGGCCGCGCCCCGTCCGCGTCTCGTGATCGGCGAGATCCAGCAGGACCCCGTGCTGAGAGGTGCGCTGCAAAGCGCCCTGGAGGCCACCCGCGACGAAGTGTTCGACACCACGTCGCGCTAGTGCCACTGCCCGTCCCCGTCCGCCCCCCGCGATCCACGCGTTCCCCGCCCTGCCCCTGGGAGTTCCGTCATGCGCAGAAACCGCCGTCTGTCCGCCGCCGCTGCCGCCGTCGCCGCGATATCCGTGGTCGCCACCGCCTGTACCGGCTCCGCCGGCGACGTGGCGAAGGACGACCCGAACGCGGCCACGACGATCAACTTCTGGCACGGCTGGGCCGCCCCGAGCGAGGTCAAGGCGGTCAAGGAGAACATCGCTCGCTTCGAGAAGGCATACCCCCACATCAAGGTGAATGTCGTCGGCAACATCAACGACGACAAGCTCAACCAGGCGCTGCGCACCAACAGTTCCACCGGTCCTGACGTCGTGTCGTCGTTCACGACGTCCAACATCGGGAAGTTCTGCTCCTCGGGCGCCTTCGCCGACCTGAAGCCGTTCATCGAGAAGTCGAAGCTGGACCTGGAGAAGACCTTCCCGAAGGTGCTGCTCGACTACACGCAGTTCGCCGGGAAGCGCTGCGCGCTGCCACTGCTGACGGACGCGTACGGGCTCTACTACAACAAGGACGCCTTCGCGAAGGCCGGCATCACCAAGGCGCCCGAGACGTACAGCGAGCTCGCCGCGACCGCGAAGAAGCTGACGAAGACCAAGGGCGACAGCTACGAACAGCTCGGCTTCATGCCGAACTTCCACGGCTACGAGACGACCACCGAGCACTACCTGGGCTCCTGGGGCCCCGAGTACTTCGACAAGGACGGCAAGTCCAACATCGCCAAGGACCCGGCGTTCGCGGAGATGCTCACCACGCAGAAGAAGCTCGTGGACGACCTGGGCGGCCTCCCCAAGCTGGAGAAGTACCGGGCCACCTTCGGCAACGAGTTCAGTGCCAAGCACCCCTTCCACACCGGCCAGGTGGCCATGCAGCTGGACGGCGAGTGGCGGCTGGGGATGGCCAAGGACGCCAAGGTGCCGTTCGGGATCGGGGTCGCCCCGATGCCGGTCCCCGACAGCCAGAAGGACAGTTACGGCAGGGGCTTCCTGTCGGGCACGGTGCTGGGCATCGCCCCGCAGAGCAAGAAGCAGAACGCCGCGTGGGAGCTGGTGAAGTACATGGCGACCGACACCAACGCCGTCGTGGAGTTCTCCAACGCCATCCACAACGTGCCGTCCACGTTCGCGGCACTGAAGTCGCCGGCACTGAAGAACGACCCGGAGTTCAAGACCTTCCTCGACATCGCGCAGCACCCGAAGTCCAACACCCCGGCGGGCGCCGTCAACGGCTCCGCCCACCTCAACACCTTGCAGGACTTCGGCTACCAGTACGAGAAGGGCGCCGAGAAGGACCTGAAGGCAGGCCTGGAGCGCACCGCGAAGCAGATCGACACCGACATCGCGAAGGCGAAGTAGTCCCCTCATGAGCACGCACACGCTTCGTACGAAGCGCCGCGCGTCGGCGCTTCGTACGGCGGCCTTCATGTCGCCCTGGCTGATCGGGTTCGCGGTGTTCTTCGCGTACCCGCTCGTGTCCACCGTGTACTTCTCGTTCATGAAGTACGACGGCTTCGGCGTGCCGTCGTTCAACGGCTTCGCCAACTGGACCTATGTCTTCCAGGACTATCCGAACTTCTGGCCCGCGATGCGCAACACGCTGTGGCTGGTCGTCGTGATGGTGCTGTGCCGGGTCCTCTTCGGCCTCGGCATCGGTCTGCTGATCACCAGGATCAAGACGGGGACGGGGGTCTTCCGCACCCTGTTCTACCTGCCCTACCTGGCCCCGCCGGTGGCCGCCACGCTCGGCTTCGTCTTCCTGCTGAACCCGGGCACCGGACCGGTCAACGAGATTCTGGGCAGTCTCGGGCTGCCCACCCCCGGCTGGTTCACCGACGCGGCGTTCTCCAAGCCGGCGCTCACCCTCCTCGCGGTGTGGGGCATCGGCGACCTGATGGTCATCTTCATGGCCGCGCTGCTCGACGTGCCGAAGGAGCAGTACGAGGCCGCCGAACTCGACGGGGCCTCGTCCTGGCAGCGGTTCCGCTTCGTGACGCTGCCGAACATCTCGCCCATCGTCATGTTTGCGGTGGTCACCGGGGTCATCCAGGCGATGCAGTACTACACCCAGCCGCTGGTGGCGGGAAAGGTCGCCTCGGGCATCATCGGCAACTCGGGCCAGCAGTTGGAACCCGGCTTCCCCGACAAGTCGACCCTGACCCTGCCGCAGCTCGTCTACAACCTCGGCTTCCAGCGCTTCGACTACGGTGCGGCGGCGGTCACCGCGCTCGTGCTGTTCGTCCTGGCGATGGCCTTCACGGCCCTGCTGATGCGACGTCGCGGCGGCCTCCTCACGGCAGGTGACTGACTCCATGTCCACCCAGACACTTGAGCGTCCGCTCAACACCCCGTCCCCCGCCCCCACCCCGGCCCACCGCACGGCCCGCCGCACGGCACTGCTGCACTGGATCGCCGTGCACGCGCTGGGGGTCGCGGCGGCGCTGTTCTTCGTGCTGCCCTTCCTCTTCCTCTTCCTCACCTCGGTGATGAGCGACCAGCAGGCGCTCACCAGCGATCTGGTGCCCCGCACCTGGGAGTGGAGCAACTACGTCGAGGTCTTCCGCACGCCCGGCTTCCTCGGCTGGTGGAAGAACAGCCTGCTGTACGCCGGCCTGGGCACGCTGCTGACCGTGCTGTCGTCGGTGCCGGTGGCGTACGCGCTCGCCAAGTTCCGCTTCCGCGGGCGCAATCTGTCACTGCTGCTGGTGATCTCGATGATGATGCTGCCGCAGCAGGTCGTCATCATCCCGATGTACCTGTTCTGGTCGAAGCAGCTGGACCTCACCGGCACGCTGTGGCCGCTGATCATTCCGCTGGCGTTCGGCGACGCGTTCTCCATCTTCCTGCTGCGGCAGTTCCTGCTGACCATTCCGGGCGAGTACCTGGACGCGGCGAAGGTGGACGGCTGCGGCGAGTTCCGCACGCTGCTGCGCGTCGTGCTGCCGATGGCGAAACCCGGCATCGCGGCGATCGCCCTGTTCCAGTTCTTCGCCCTGTGGAACGACTACTTCGGCCCGCAGATCTACGCCTCGGAGAACCCGGCGGCGTGGACCCTGAGTTACGGCCTGGAGTCCTTCAAGGGCGCCCACCAGACCAACTGGAATTTGACCATGGCCGCGACCGTACTGGTCATGGCCCCTGTGATCCTCGTCTTCTTCTTCGCCCAGAAGGCGTTCGTCGAGGGTGTCACGCTGACCGGAGTGAAGGGCTAGGTCATCCATTCATGAAACTCGCCGTAGTCGGTGGAGGTTCCACCTACACACCCGAGCTGATCGACGGTTTCGCCCGGCTGCGGGACTCGCTCCCGGTCACCGAGCTGGTCCTCATCGACCCGGCCGCCGACCGGCTGGAGCTGGTCGGCGGCCTGGCCCGGCGGATCTTCGCCAAGCAGGGCCACCCGGGCACCGTCACCACCACCGCTGACCTGGACGCCGGAGTGGCCGGCGCCGACGCGGTGCTGCTCCAGCTCCGGGTGGGCGGCCAGGCGGCCCGCGAGCAGGACGAGACGTGGCCGCTGGAGTGCGGCTGCGTCGGCCAGGAGACGACCGGTGCGGGCGGTCTCGCCAAGGCGCTGCGCACGGTGCCCGTCGTCCTGGACATCGCCGAGCGCGTACGCCGCGCCAGCCCCGACGCGTGGATCATCGACTTCACCAATCCCGTCGGCATCGTCACCCGCGCTCTGCTCCAGGCCGGTCACAGGGCGGTGGGGCTGTGCAACGTGGCGATCGGCTTCCAGCGGAAGTTCGCCGCGCTGCTCGGCGTCTCCCCGGCCGAGGTCCATCTCGACCACGTGGGGCTCAACCACCTCACCTGGGAGCGGGGCGTGCGCCTCGGGGGCCCGTCCGGGGAGGACCTGCTGCCGAAGCTGATCGCCGAGCACGGCGACACCATCGCCGACGACCTGCACATGCCGCGCGCCGTCGTCGACCGGCTCGGTGTCGTCCCCTCGTACTACCTGCGCTACTTCTACCAGCACGACGAGGTCGTCCGGGAGCTCGGCACCAAGCCCTCGCGTGCGGCCGAAGTCGCCGCCATGGAGAAGGAACTGCTCGCGATGTACGGCGACCCGGCCCTGGACGAGAAGCCGGAACTGCTCGCCAAGCGCGGCGGCGCCTTTTACTCGGAAGCGGCGGTCGACCTCGCGTCCGCACTGCTCGGCGGCGGCGGCTCACCCGTGCAGGTCGTCAACACGTACAACAACGGGACGCTGCCGTTCCTCCCCGACGACGCCGTCATCGAGACGCAGGCGCGGATCGACGCGTCCGGGGCCACGCCCCTCGCGGTGCCCGCCCTGGAGCCGATGTACGCGGGGCTGATCGCCCATGTGACGGCGTACGAGGACCTCGCGCTGGAGGCAGCCCTGCGCGGGGGCCGCGAGCGGGTCTTCAAGGCGCTGCTCGCGCACCCCCTGACCGGCCAGTTCGAGTACGCCGACGCGCTCACGGACAAGCTGATCGCCCACAACAGGGAGCACCTGGCGTGGGCATGAGTACGACCCCGTCGGCCTGCGGTTCCGTACTGGCGATCGACGCGGGCAACAGCAAGACGGACGTGGCCGTCGTCGGCGCGGACGGACGGGTCCTGGGCACCGGCAGGGGCGGCGGTTTCCAGCCGCCCCTGGTGGGCGTCCAGGTGGCCGTGGACGCGTTGGCGGCCACCGTCGAACGGGCCCTGCGGGCGGCCGGGGCCGACGGGGTGGACCATGTGTCGGCGTGCCTCGCCAACGCCGATCTGCCGGTCGAGGAACGGGAGCTGGCGGCCGCGGTGCAGGCGCGCGGCTGGGGCCGCAGCACCGAGGTCCGCAACGACACCTTCGCGATCCTGCGCGCCGGGGTGGACGAGCCGCGCGGTGTCGCGGTGGTGTGCGGCGCCGGCATCAACTGCGTCGGCATGCTGCCCGACGGGCGCACCGCCCGCTTCCCCGCGATCGGCAAGATCTCCGGCGACTGGGGCGGCGGCGGGGGCCTCGCGGAGGAGGCCATGTGGTTCGCCGCCCGCGCCGAGGACGGGCGGGGCGGCCCGACCGTCCTCGCGGACGTACTGCCCGCGCACTACGGGGTGGAGTCGGTGTACGCGCTCGTGGAGGCGTTGCACCTCGGCCGGATTCCGATGGTGCGGCTGCACGAGGCCGCCCCGCTGGTGTTCGCGGTGAGCGCGGAGGGGGACGCCGTGGCGCGTGCGCTGGTGCACCGGCTCGCCGACGAGGTCGTCGCCATGTCCACGGTGGCGCTCGGCCGCCTGGGCCTGCTGGAGGAGGAGGTTCCGGTGCTGCTCGGCGGCAGTGTGCTGGCGGCCGGGCACCCGGAGCTGGACGGCCGGATCGCGGCCCGGCTGGCCGAGCGGGCACCGAAGGCGACCGCCGCAGTGGTGACGGCAGCCCCTGTGCTGGGCGCCGCCCTGCTGGGCCTCGACCACGTCGGAGCACCCCCCGCGGCACACCGGGAGCTGCGGGCGCACTACGCCTGAGCGTCCCCGGGCTCACCGGGAGCTGCGGGCGCACTACGCCTGACCGTCCCCGGGCGCACACGCGAGCTACGGGCGCACTACGCCTGACCGTCCCCGGGCGCACACGCGAGCTACGGGCTTACTGAGCCTGAGCGCCCCGGCCGCACCGGGAGCTGCGGGCCACCACGTCTGGGCGTCCCGACCGCACCGTCACGGGCCGCCCGCCGTACCGTTACCGCGCATTTGGGGACGACACGGTCGGCGGTCCGGTCCCCATGGCACCCGGCCCCGTACCCGCATAGGATCTGGCCACGAAGTGGCATGTCCCTGGCGCGAATTGGGCAACGACCGGTGTCCGGTCGGTCACCGCCCCGGTCGCCCGCCGACCGGTGCGCTGATCGTCCGAGGGCCCCGAACGGGAACCAAACGGATCTCTCCGTCGTATTCATGGGGAGGGAAGCCCGCCGGGAGACGGGCCGTCCGTCCACGACCGAGGGGGAGGTCACGTGGCACACCCGCCGATGAGCGGCCCAGGGGGCACCGCGGTGGCGCCCGCGCCCACGCCGGTTCCCACACCGGTGCCCGCGGGCACCGGGGCCCGGCCGCCCGCGCGCCGCAGCGCGTGGTCCGAGGGAGTGGACCGGCTGCGGGCCGGAGCGACGACCGAACCGGGGCGGCTGCGGATCATCGGGGCCGCACTGGCGCTGCTGGTGGTCGCGTTCGGCGCGGTGACCGCCTGGCAGGTCTCCGGCAGGGCCGCGGCCGCCGACGACGTGGTGACGAGCAGCCAGCCGCTGTCCGCCGACGCAGCGAGCATCTACCGCTCCCTCGCCGACGCCGACACCTCCGCCGCCAGCGGCTTCCTGGCCGGCGCGCAGGAGCCCCGCTCGGTGACCGAGAAGTACGAGAAGGACATCGCCGAGGCGTCCCGGCTGCTGGTCAAGGCCGCAGCCAACACCGAAGGATCCAGCGCCTCCGGCCAGGAGATAGCCAAGCTCAACCAGCAACTCCCCCGGTACACCGGCCTGATCGAGCGGGCCCGGGCCAACAACCGGCAGGGCCTGCCGCTCGGCGGCGCCTATCTGCGGTACGCCAACGAGCAGATGACCACCCAGCTGCTGCCCGCCGCGAAGAAGCTGTACGACGAGGAGACCGAGCGGCTCCACCGCGACTACGACGAGGCGAGCGCCTGGCCGTTCGTCGCGCTGGCCCTGGGCGTGGTCGCGCTCGGCGCGCTCGGCTGGGCGCAGCACCGCAACTACCGGCGCACCAACCGGGTGTTCAACCAGGGGCTGCTGACCGCGACCGTCGCCTCCGGCGCCGTACTGCTGTGGCTGGTGGCCGGGCACGCGGTCGCCTCGTCGGGGCTCGACGACTCCAAGGCGCACGGCCAGGAGTCGCTGAAGGTCCTCAACGACGCCCGGATCAACTCGCTCCAGGCGCGCGCCAACGAGAACCTCACTCTGGTGTCCCGGGGCGCGGTCACCACCGCGGACAACAAGGACAAGTACGACACGGACTACACCAGCAACATGGCCGAGCTGGTGCGCCGGCTCGGCGACGCGGGGCGGCTGGCCGACGACGCCGGGGGCAGTGCCCCGGTGCAGCAGGCCACCGCGGCCGTCAAGGAGTGGAAGGAACGGCACACCGCCGCGCGCGTCGCCGACGACCTCGGCGACTACGACCAGGCACGCGACAAGGTCATCGGCGAGAAGGCCTCCACCGGCCAGTCGTTCACCGAGGTCGACAACGCCCTGGAGAAGGCGGTGAGCTGGGAGCAGCGCGAATTCACCGAGGCCGCCGAGGGCGGTCGCGGCGCCCTGTCCGGGCTGGCGATCGGGGCGGCCGCACTGACCGTGCTCGCCGCGGCGGCGGCCGTGCTTGGCATCGGCCGCAGGCTCGCGGAGTACAGGTGATGAGGGCACAGGACGCGCAGGGCGCACCGGACGGCCGGGGTGCGCGGGACGCTCGGGACCAGGCAGCCGGAGGGGGCGCGATGCACAGGAGCGGGACGAAGGGGAGCGGTTCGGCCCGCACGCTGCGGGCGGGCTGGCGGTCCGGGCTGCTCGCGCTGGGTGCCGCCTGCGCCCTGACGGCGGGGGTCGCCGTGCTGCCGCTGCCCGCCGGCGGCGCGGACACCGTCGCCCGGTCCGGCGGCGGCGTGGCTGCCGCGAGTCAGGCGAAGGCCGACGACTGCAAGGACCCCGAGGCGAGTCTGCGGCCAGGACTGCCGGAGGGGGCCGCGATCCAGAAGATCAAGGCGCGCGGCAAGCTCATCGCGGGGGTCGACCAGAACAGCTTCCGCTGGGGGTACCGCAACCCGGCCAGCGGCGCCCTCGAGGGTTTCGACATCGACATCGTCAAGGCCATCGCCACCGAACTGCTCGGCAGCCCGGACAAGGTGATCTACCGGGCGATACCGACCAGTCAGCGCGTACCGCTGCTGAAGGACGACAAGATCGACATCGTGGTGCGCACGATGACCGTCAACTGCTCCCGCATCAAGGACGTCGCGTTCTCCCACGCCTACTTCCAGGCGGGCCAGCAGGTGCTGGCCCCGGAGGGCTCCGGCATCACCGGGTACGACGACTCCCTCAAGGGCAAGCGGGTCTGCACCGCCAAGGGCTCCACGGCGTACGACGCGATGAAGAAGGACGCGCACGGCGCGGTGTTCGACAGGCCCGAGTACATCGTGCCCAACCAGCTCGACTGTCTGGTGCGGCTCCAGCTCGGCCGCGCCGACGCGATCGTCACGGACAACGCCCTGGCGGCCGGCCAGGCCGCCCAGGACCCGGCGATCAAGCTGATGGGCGACCCGTTCACCACCGAGTACTACGGGGTGGCGACCAACAAGAACCACACCGACCTGGTGAGCCGCATCAACAAGGTCCTCGCCACGTACAGCACGGCGAAGGCGACGGGCGGCAAGACCGCGTGGGTGAACTCCTACGAGCGCTGGCTGGAGGCGGACCTGCCGGGCCTCACCGGCCCGCCGCCACCGAAGTTCAAGAACTGATCCCGGGAATTGTCCACGGCACGGCAGCATGTGACGGCAGAAGCGGAGAGGTGATCGATGGGCGTCGCGGGATCCTCCTCCGGCCCGGCGGGGAGTCCTCCGGGCCCGGTCCTGGACCGGGACCGGGCGGACCGTGCGCTGGCGCGGCTCGGCGCCGAGCACGAGGCGATCGAGACCTCGCTGCTCGCCCTCCAGGACCACGCCGGACGGCGGCTGCTGGAGGGTGCCGAGCTGACCGGCGTCACCAAGGACCGGTGGGCCGACACGGAGCGCTCGATCGCGCTGCTGTGGACGTACTTCGACGCGTACACGGCGGCCGTCGAGGGGGCCCGCGAGGTGCGTGCCCGGCGCCGCTGGCCCAGCCGGGAGGACCTGGTGGAGCTGACCGACGTGCTCCAGGGGGACGGCATCACGGTGTCCGGCGGCGCGCACACGCACGGCGCCCCCGCCTCCCTCACCGGGCCCGCCAAGCTCTCCGAGCACTTCTCGCTCGCCGAGCTGGTCCGGCGGATGAACGAGCTGTACGCCGCCTCCCTCGACATGGTGGTCACGGCCGACGCCGTGTGGTCGGCGCTGCCCGCCCGGATAGACCTCCTCGCCGCCGAACTGCGCCGCACCCGTTCCCTCGCGCACTCGGTGGGGGTGCGGCCCGGTGAGCACCCGGCGGGCGACGACCTGGAGTCGATCACCCAGGAGCTGGCGTCGCTGCGCGCCCAGGTGGTGTCCGACCCGCTGGCCTTCTGGCATGCCGCACCCGGGAGTTCGGCGCCCGGCGGCGGCCGGCCCGACACCGGCCGCTACGACCGGGCGGCCCGCGGCCTGGAGGACGTGCGCCGGGAGATCGACGCCGTGCTGACCGTGCGGCAGGACGCCGAGCAGCGTCTGGTGAAGCTGCGCGACGTGCTGTCCCGGGCGGACCGCACCCTCACCGAGGCGAGGTCCGCGCGCACCGAGGTCCTCGCGAAGATCGCCGGTTCCTCGGTGCCGGCGGTGAGCGGCCCGCCGACCACCCTCCAGGAGCTGCTGGCGGCTGCCGCCGAGCACCGCCGGCACGCCCGCTGGCACCGGCTTTCCCCGCTGCTCGACTCGCTGGAGCGGGACGCGGAGGACGAACTGCTGCGGGCCCGCGAGTCGTTGAGTGCCGTCACCGCACCGCTGGCCGTACGGGCGGAGCTGCGCGGCAGGCTCGACGCGTACAAGGCGAAGGTCGCCCGGAACGGCATGGCGGAGGATCCGCAGCTCGTCGAGCGGTACGACGCCGCGCGCCGGATGCTGTGGAGCGCGCCGTGCGACCTGCGCGCCGCCGAGCAGGCGGTGCTGCGCTACCAGGACACGGCCAGGGACCTCCTGACCCCACGCCCCACGGCACCCAACGACCGCATCCACGGGGGTAACTCATGAGCACCGCCTGTCAGCGCCCCGGCTGCGGGGGCACCTACGAGGACATGGGTGGCGGGGAGATGTACTGCGACACCTGCGGGCTGGCCCCCGTGGTGTCGCAGAACGGGCTGATCTCCGCCCCCGCGACCGGCGTCACCGGTGGCGGCAAGGCATCGTCGCGGGGCTCCCGCAGCGGCTCGCTGCGCGGCAGTTCCCGCGCCTCCTCGCAGTCGTCGCGGTCCTCCCGCTCGGCCACCTCCCGGCGCTCGGTCTCCGGCCGGCTGTCGCGGGCGCTGTCCGGCTCGACTGCCTCGCGTTCGGTGTCGGTGCGCTCGTCCGGCAAGGCGACGGCGGCCTCCGCGCGCAACCGGCTCGGCGCGGGCCTGGTCACCGTGCCCGACGTGCCGCGCCCCGATCCCCGTACCGCGATCATGGACAACCCCGAGGTCCCCGAGCGGAAGCGGTTCTGCTCGCGCTCGGAGTGCGGGGCGCCGGTGGGGCGGACCCGCGGGGAGCGGATCGGGCGCACCGAGGGGTTCTGCACCAAGTGCGGCAACCCGTATTCCTTCGTGCCCAAGCTGGGCACGGGCGATGTGGTGCACGGCCAGTACGAGGTGGTCGGCTGTCTGGCGCACGGCGGTCTCGGCTGGGTCTACCTCGCCGTCGACAAGGCCGTCTCCGACCGCTGGGTGGTCCTCAAGGGCCTGCTCGACACCGGTGACCAGGACGCGATGGCGGCCGCGATCTCAGAGCGCCGCTTCCTCGCCGAGATCGAGCACTCCAACATCGTCCGGATCTACAACTTCGTCGAGCACCTGGACACCCGCACCGGCTCCATGGACGGCTACATCGTCATGGAGTACGTGGGCGGCAAGTCGCTCAAGGAGATCGCCAACGAGCGCCGCGACACCGGCGGCAAGCGCGACCCGCTGCCGGTCGAGCAGGCCTGCGCGTTCGGCATCGAGGCCCTCGAAGCCCTCGGGCACCTGCACAGCCGCAATCTGCTGTACTGCGACTTCAAGGTCGACAACGCGATCCAGCAGCAGGACCAGCTGAAGCTGATCGACATGGGTGCGGTGCGGCGGATGGACGACGACGAGTCGGCCATCTACGGCACGGTCGGCTACCAGGCTCCCGAGGTCGCCGAGGTCGGCCCCTCGGTGGCCTCCGACCTGTACACGGTGGCCCGCACGCTGGCCGTTCTCACCTTCGACTTCCAGGGCTACACGAATGTCTTCGCGGACTCGCTCCCGGACCCGGACAACATTCCGGTCTTCCAGAAGTACGAGTCCTTCTACCGCCTTCTCGTCCGGGCGACGGACCCGGACCCGGCCCGCCGGTTCGCTTCCGCTTCGGAGATGGCCGAGCAGCTGACGGGGGTGCTGCGGGAGGTCGTGGCGCTCCAGACGGGGCGGCCCAGGCCGTCGCTGTCCACCCTGTTCGGCCCCGAGCTGCGGGTCACGGACACCGGTCTGTTCGCCGAACTGAGCGGTTCGGTGTCGCAGTTGGGCATCCGGTCGCTGCCCGCGCCGCGCCGCGTGCGGCAGAAGGAGCAGCCGGCAGCGGTACCGCGGCTTCCCGCACCGTCCCAGGCGCCGGTCCCCGCGCAGGCAGTGCCCGCCGGGCAGCAGTCCCCGTATGCGCTCCAGGGCACACCGCAGCCCGGTGGGGCCCAGCCCGGCGCCGTGTCCGCGCCGACGGCGGCGGCCGTCGCGTACGCGCCCACCCAGGGCGGGCTTCCGGTGCCGCCCGCGCCGGGCGTCCCGCCCGCGGCCACAGAGCCTGCCGCCGTGCCGTCGGTGGTCCCGGAGAACGCCGCCTATCTGCGGCCCCTGGAATCCCGGACCACCTCGCTCGCCCTGCCGGTCCCCCGGGTCGACCCGAACGACCCGAACGCCGGGTTCCTCGCGGGCCTGATGGCGGCCGCCCCCGCTGAGCTGATCGGTGCCCTGCGCTCGGCCCCCGCCGACTCGGTGGAGCGGCGGCTGCGCGAACTGCGGGCCCTGCTGGAGATGGACGAGGCGGCGGATGCCGCGCGGACCCTGGCCGAGCTGGAGGCCGCGTACCCGGACGACTGGCGGGTGGTCTGGTACCGCGGCATCGCCTCGCTGGCCGCCGGGGACAACGAGACCGCGGCACTGTCCTTCGACGCGATCTACGACGCGTTCCCCGGCGAGGCAGCCCCGAAGCTGGCGCTCGCGGTGTGCGCGGAGGTGCTCGGCCAGCTGGACAACGCAGCCGAGTACTACCGCCTGGTGTGGACGACGGATCCCTCCTACGTCAGCGCCGCGTTCGGGCTGGCCCGCGTACAGCTCGCGGCGGGGGACCGGCCGGCCGCGGTACGGACGCTGGAGTCGGTGCCCGAGGCGTCGATCCACTACACGGCGGCACGGGTCGCCGCCGTACGGGCGAGGCTGCGGCGGCGCGCCGCACAGGACCCGCTGATCGACGATCTGCTGGCGTCCGCGGCGCAGGTGGAGGCCCTTCAGGGCTTCGGTCTGGACGCCGTGCGCAGGGAGCAGCTGGCCACCGAGGTGCTGGGTACGGCACTGGACTGGGTACTCTCCGGTGGGCACGGGGCCCGCCCCGTGCAGACCGCGCTGCTCGGCAGCCCGTTGGACGAGCGGGGCCTGCGCTTCGGCCTGGAACGCTCGTACCGGGTGCTCGCACGGCTCGCGCAGCGCGGCGACGAGAGGATCGAACTGGTGGAGCGGGCCAACCGTCTCCGCCCCCGGACTTGGGTGTGATGATGTCTCAGACGCACCAGCTGTCGGCCTGCCCCGGCTGCGAGGAGCCGCTGGAATCGGGCGACTCGTTCTGTGAGGTGTGCGGGTACGACCTGACGGCCGTGCCCGAGCCGCCGCAGGACCGTCCGACGGTCGCGATCGGCACGCCCGCGCCCGGGGCGCCCCCTGCGGGCGTCGCGGTCAACGGGCAGTCCACCGGCGGCCCGACCCAGGAGTCCTCCGCGCCGGGCTTCGGCGACGAAGCCGTCCGGGCCGCCGATCCGCGCACCCCCGCCGGGCACGAGGCCGGCGCACCCGGCGGTCACCACGAGCCCGGCGCACCGGGCGGCCACCACGAAGCCGGCGCGCCCGGCGGCTTCGACGACCACGGCGAGGACACCGCCGACATGCCCGTCGTCCAGCCGCCCGGGGCCGGCGACTACCCCCTGGCGGCGCCCGGCGGGCCGGCCGAGCAGCCGCAGCAGGTGTGCGTGGCCTGCCGGGCCGGCCGGATCGACACCGACGGCTACTGCGAGAACTGCGGCCACGCCCAGCCGCGCGAACGCGACCACCAGGAGCGGGAGCTGGGTTCGGTGGCCGCGGTGAGCGACCGCGGGCTGCGCCACCACCGCAACGAGGACGCGTTCGCGATCTCGGAGGCGACGCTGCCGAGCGGTACGACGGCGACGATCGCCGTGGTCTGCGACGGGGTGTCGTCGGCGACCCGCCCCGACGAGGCCTCGGCCGCCGCGGCGGCCGCCGCGAACGCCCTGCTCCAGGAGTCGCTGCCGCAGGGCACCCATCCGCAGCAGGCGCTGCACGAGGCGATCCTGGCCGCCGCCGAGGCGGTCAACGTGCTGGCCGCCGACCGGCCGGCCGCCGAGGAGCACGAACCGCACCGCCACGAGAACGCCCCGGCCTGCACGCTGGTGTCCTCGATCGTCGCGGACGGCCTTCTGGTCGTCGGCTGGATCGGCGACAGCCGGGTCTACTGGGTGCCCGACGACCGCTCCGCGCCGCCCGCCCGGCTCACCGAGGACGACTCGTGGGCGGCCCAGATGGTCGCCGCGGGTCTGATGGGTGAGGCGGAGGCGTACGCGGACGACCGGGCTCACGCGATCACGGGGTGGCTGGGCGCGGACGCGTACGAGATCGATCCGCACACCGCGTCCTTCAAGCCGGACCGGCCGGGTGTGGTCGTGGTCTGCACGGACGGGCTGTGGAACTACGCCGAGGCGGCCCGGGACATGGCCCTCGCCCTGCCGGCCGATGCGGCGGCGCGCCCCCTGCACAGTGCGCAGGTGCTGGTGGGGCACGCCCTCGACGGGGGCGGGCACGACAACGTAACAGTGGCGGTGCTGCCGTTCCCGATGCTGCCCCAGGGGGCAGGCTCCGCCTACGGAAACGGCACCGCGCAGCAGTAGTCCCGGCTGCGGGGAAAGGCAGGTCCGGCGGCAGGGGCATGTGCGCCGCCGGGTTCCGGCCCTCCCCGCCCGGCGCAGGTCAGCAGTACGCCAGATGCAGGTCGAAAACCACGTCTCGCACCGTCCGCAGGTCTCGCTAGGAGCCGATTCGATGGCCAATTTCTCCAAGTCCCACGTGCCGCAGTTCTCCGTCGACGTGTACCAGAACGAGTTTCTGCCGGAAGGCGGCCGTGAGGTCAACGCGATCGTGACGGTCACCTCGACCGGCGGCGGCACCAGCGGGGCGGCCCCCCTCGCGGGGGCCTCCGCCCCGCCCCCGCGCATACCCGGCGAGGGTCCGGCGGCGGCCGTGGTGATCATGGTGGACTGTTCGGGTTCGATGGACTACCCGCCGACCAAGATGCGCGGTGCCAGGGATGCGACGGCCGCCGCGATCGACGCGCTGCGCGACGGTGTGGAGTTCGCCGTCGTCGACGGCACCCACATCGCCAGGCAGGTCTATCCGAAGCAGGACCGGCTCGCGGTCGCGAGCGCGGAGACCCGGGCGCAGGCCAGGACGGCGCTGCGGTCGCTGAGCGCGGGCGGTGGCACCGCCATCGGAACGTGGCTGAAAATGGCCGACCGGCTGCTCGCCACCTCCGACGCCCCGATCCGGCACGGCATCCTGCTCACCGACGGCCGCAACGAGCACGAGTCGCCCCAGGACCTGGCCGCCGCCCTGGAGGCCTGCGCCGGCCGCTTCACCTGCGATGCCCGCGGTGTGGGGACGGACTGGGAAGTGAAGGAAGTCACGGGCATCGCCTCCGCCCTGCTCGGCACCGCCGACATCGTCGCGGACCCCGCCGGGCTCGCCGCGGACTTCACGCAGATGATGGAGAACGCGATGGGCAAGGAGGTCGCGGATGTGAATCTGCGGCTGTGGACGCCCGTCGGAGTCGAGATCAAATTCGTCAAGCAGGTTGCCCCGACGGTGGAGGAGCTGACCTCGCGGCGCACCGAGGCCAATCCCCGCGCGGGCGACTATCCGACCGGTTCCTGGGGCGACGAGTCCCGCGACTACCACGTGTGCGTGACCGTTCCGGAGGCCGGTGTGGGCCAGGAAATGCTGGCCGCCCGGGTCTCCCTGATCCTCCCGGACGCCGCCGGGGGCACCCCGCAGACGCTTTCCCAGGGGCTGGTGCGGGCAGTATGGACGGACGACATGGTGGCCTCCACCTCCATCAATCCGCAGGTCGCCCACTACACGGGTCAGGCGGAACTTGCACAAGCAATTCAACAGGGCCTGGATGCGCGGAAGTCGGGCGATTTCGACGGTGCCACGTCCAAACTGGGACGGGCCGTCCAGCTCGCGGCGGCCTCCGGGAACGCGGATACTGCGAAACTGCTTGCGAAGGTGGTGGATGTCGTCGACGAGGCGACGGGTACTGTGCGGCTGAAGGCGAAGGTCGCGGAAGCGGACGAGATGACTCTCGAGACGCGCTCCACCAAGACTGTTCGCGTCAAGAAGTAGAACGTTTCGGTTCAGAACTGTGTACGGCCTGCGGGCCG
This sequence comes from Streptomyces sp. NPDC058663, assembly GCF_042716745.1. Taxonomy (NCBI): domain Bacteria; kingdom Bacillati; phylum Actinomycetota; class Actinomycetes; order Kitasatosporales; family Streptomycetaceae; genus Streptomyces; species Streptomyces sp. NPDC058663. The sequence continues at coordinate 49,778 of NZ_JBHXRV010000041.1, read as the reverse complement.
GACGAGGAGAGGGGGAAGCGCCGACATGCCGACCTGCCCGAACGGACACCAGTCGGGTTCCGACGACTGGTGCGAGGTCTGCGGCCATCGCATGGCCGGCGCCGTGCCGCCGCCCCCGCCACCGCCGCCCGCGTACGGCTACCCGCAGCCCGACCAGGGCGGGTACGGCGGCCAGGACGCCACCGCCCAGGCGGAGCTGTGCCCGCAGTGCCGCACCCCGCGTGAGGCGCTGGCGCCGTTCTGCGAGGAGTGCCGGTGGAACTTCCTCACCCACCAGGCGACGTACCCGCAGCAGAACGCCCCGCAGCCCCCGTACGGCGGGCAGCAGCAGCGCGACCCGTACGAGTACCAGGGTTCGCGGCCCTCGCAGATGAACCGCCCCGCGGAGCCGTTCCAGCAGCAGCAGGCCCCGTACCAGCAGGAGTACCAGCAGCAGCCGCAGCACACCGGCGGTGCGGGCGACGACGACTGGATGCTGCCGCCGCCCTCGCAGCAGGGGCAGCAGGGCGGATACCAGCAGGGGCAGCAGCACCAGGGCGGATACCCGCAGCAGGGGCAGCAGGGCGGATACCAGGGCGACTACCAGCAGGGGCCGCAGCAGGGCCATCCGCAGCAGGGCGGCGGGCAGTGGTCCGCGACGGTCGGCCCCGACCGTGACTACTTCATGGCGATGATGCAGCGCAGCGGCCCGGAGGCGGGTGGCCTGAACCTGCCGGCGTACTCCCCCGAGCAGCAGCTCCAGCTCACCGGCAACCAGATCACCATCGGCCGCCGCCGGCACTCCACCGGTGAGTCCCCCGACGTGGACCTCGCGGTGCCGCCGGAGGACCCGGGCGTCTCGCACCAGCACGCGGTGCTGGTGCAGCAGCCGGACGGCACCTGGGCGGTCGTCGACCAGAACTCGACGAACGGCACGACCATCAACGGCGGCGAGGACCCGATCCAGCCGTACGTGCCGATGCCGTTGCAGGACGGCGACCGGGTGCACGTCGGCGCCTGGACGACGATCACGATCCACCGCGGCTGACGGGCCGCGCCCCGGCGGGGGGGGGGGGGCCCCCCCCCCCCCCCCCCCCCCCCCCGCCGCTGTTCTCCCACTCGGCCATGGGTCGCTCCGCCATGGGTCGCCCGGCCGTGGGTCGCCCGGGCGCAGGCCGCTTCGCCGGGTCACTCCGCCATGGGCCACGTGTAGGGGCCTGCCGGGTCGTCCAGCCAGGCCCACTGGCCCGCGGCGCCGACCGCCACCCCGAACCGCTCCCGGCGCGGCCTGCCCTCCAGGTGCCACAGGGAGAGGGCCTCGTGCGGGTCCAGACTGCTCGCGCTGAGCGTCAGCAGGAAGCGGAACAGGTCGTTCTCCAGTGCGGACCTGGGCAGTCCGCCGGTGTAGCGGGGCGTGGGCGCCGCCGGGCCGCCGCGCAGCGGTACGAAGTAGGCGGGCGTGGTCAGGAAGCGCCCTTCGGCGTGCCCTGCGTCCCGTACCCGCAGGGCGATCAGTCCGGTCGACAGCGGGGCCAGGATGCGGGCGCCCGGCGTGCACTGCCGCAGCCACGCTCGGGGCACCGCGGGCACCGTGCAGGTGGCGACGATCCGGTCGAAGGGCCCGCGCTCCGGGCATCCCCGCGCCCCGTCCCCCACGACCACGGCGGGCCGGAACCCGGCCTCGGCCAGATGCGCCCGGGCCGATTCCGTGACCTCCGGGTCCAGGTCGACCGTGGTGACGTTGTCCTCGCCGAGCCGGTGGGCGAGCAGGGCCGCGTTGTAGCCGGTGCCCGCGCCGATCTCCAGGACCCGCAGGCCGTCCCGTACCTCCAGTTCGTGCAGCATCCGTGCCATCAGTGAGGGCTGGCTGCTGGAGGAGAGCAGCACGCCGTCCTGGACCCGGGTGGCGAGCGCGGTGTCGGCGTACACCCCCTTCAGCCAGCGCTGCCGCCGCTTGGGGTCCGGGTCCCGGCCCCAGAGGCACTCGTAGCCGCCGGGCCCGTGCTGGAACCAGTGCGGTACGAACAGATGGCGCGGCACCTGTTCGAAGGCGGCCCGCCAGGCCGGGTCATCAAGAGCTCCGGACGCCGCGACGGCGCGGACCAGCGCCGCCCGCTCGCCGGCGTACAGGTCGACGTGCTCCGCGTGTGCGCCCATGGGTCCACTGTGGCGCGCCCACCGGCCCCTTGGCGAGTACGCGGGCCGCACCGGCCCCGGCGGGTGCGGGCGGATCCCGCGGCCGCGGTGGTCGTAGGGCCCAGGTCCTGGTCCCTGCCGTCTGAGACGATGGACAGGTGAACGAGATTCCGCGGGGAACCCTTCAGGAGCAGACCTTCTACGAGCAGGTGGGCGGGGAGGCGACCTTCCGGCGCCTGGTGCACCGCTTCTACCAGGGCGTCGCCGAGGACCCGCTGCTGCGGCCGATGTACCCGGAGGAGGACCTCGGCCCGGCCGAGGAGCGCTTCACGCTGTTCCTGATGCAGTACTGGGGCGGGCCCCGCACCTACAGCGACGAGCGCGGCCACCCCCGGCTGCGGATGCGGCACGCCCCGTTCCAGGTGGACAGGGCGGCGCACGACGCGTGGCTGCGGCACATGCGGGTGGCGGTGGACGAGCTGGGCCTGGACGCCGAGCACGAGCGGCAGCTGTGGAACTACATGACGTACGCCGCGGCTTCCATGGTCAACACGGAGTCCTGAGTCCGGGACGGCAGAGCCGGGCCCGGCTCTGCCGTCCCGGTTCAATGGCCTGTTCAGACCGGTGCGACCGCCAGTGAGCCCAGTCCCGCGGAAGCCGCCGTCCGTACCGAGACCGAGCCGTAGGGCGTACGCAGCCGCAGCCAGTTTCCGGCCACCAGCAGGGCCACCGGCACGCCGGGCCGCAGGAAGCCCAGCGACTGGGCGGCGTGCACCGCCCGCAGTGGCAGTTGCGTACCGGCGAGCGTCCGCGACCAGATGTCGCGCCCGATCCGGTCCCGGGCTGCCCTGGTCCGCTCCTCGGGAGCCAACTCCTCGTCCCGCGCGCGGAATTCGGCGACCGCGGCCGCCACGACCTCGCGCAGTGCCGCCGCGTCCGGCATCCCTTCGACCTGCTGCCAGCCGCCGTGCGGCGGCAGCACGCCCGCCCACGGCGGCCCGGTGACCGCGTCCGGCACCCGCAGCGCACCGGCCTGCTCGTCGATCGCCTCCAGGAGCTCTCCGGCGGACACGGTCACGTCCAGCGCGGCGGGCCGCGCCAGGCGGGCCGTGCGCACCGCGAGCACCTCGAAGGACGGCGGCCGGCCGAACACGGCCAGCGCACCGCCCCGCGCCTGGAGGCGGACGGCGGCGGCCCGGTCGTAGTGGACAAGCCGGCCCAGGAAGGCGGCGAGGTCCGCCGCCTCCCCGGGTCCTTCCAGCTCCAGCCTCCGGGCCTGCTCCCGCGCGCGCACCGTCATGGCCGCCCCGCCGTCATGCCGCGACAGCCCCGGCCGCACCGGACCTGCCGCTCCTGCCGCCGTCCGCGGAGTCGTCGCGGTACTCCTCCAGGAAGGACCGCTCCTCGGCGGAGATCCGCCGCGGCCGGCCTTCCGCCAGGTTGAACGGGACGACGACCGTCGAGGCCCGTACGTACACCTGCTCGGGGTCCTTGATCTCGTACGCGATCGTCAGTGACGCCGCGCCGATCTTCGTCACCCATGACTCGATCGTGACCGGCTCGTGCCGGTGGACCAGGGGCCGCACGTAGTCGATCTCGTGCCGGGCCACGACGGACCCGCCCGTGAAGGACGTGCTGCCCTCCCCGGGCGCCAGCCGGAACATGAAGTCGATCCGCGCCTCTTCCAGGTACCGCAGGAAGACCACGTTGTTGACGTGCCCGAAGGCGTCCATGTCCGACCAGCGCAGGGGGCAGGAGTAGATGTGCCGAGCCACAGCTGTCAGCCTCGCGTGAGCTTCTTGTAGGTGGCGCGGTGCGGACGTGCCGCATCGGCCCCCAGACGCTCGATCTTGTTCTTCTCGTACGACTCGAAGTTGCCCTCGAACCAGTACCACTTGGACTCGCCCTCGTAGGCGAGGATGTGCGTCGCCACCCGGTCCAGGAACCAGCGGTCGTGGGAGATGACCACGGCCGCACCGGGGAACTCCAGCAGCGCGTTCTCGAGCGACGACAGGGTCTCGACGTCGAGGTCGTTGGTCGGTTCGTCGAGGAGGAGCAGGTTGCCGCCCTCCTTGAGGGTCAGCGCCAGGTTGAGGCGGTTGCGCTCACCACCGGAGAGGACCCCGGCCGGCTTCTGCTGGTCCGGGCCCTTGAACCCGAAGGCGGAGACGTAGGCGCGCGAGGGCATCTCGACCTGGCCGACGTTGATGTAGTCCAGCTCGTCGGAGACGACGGCCCACAGCGTCTTCTTGGGGTCGATGTTGGCGCGGGACTGGTCGACGTAGCTGATCTTGACCGTGTCGCCGACCTTGATCGAACCGGAGTCCGGAGTCTCCAGGCCCTGGATCATCTTGAACAGCGTGGTCTTGCCCGCACCGTTCGGGCCGATGACGCCGACGATGCCGTTGCGCGGCAGCGTGAAGCTCAGGTCGTCGATCAGGACCTTGTCGCCGAAAGCCTTGGAGAGGTTCTCGACGTTGACGACGATCGAACCCAGACGCGGGCCCGGCGGGATCTGGATCTCCTCGAAGTCCAGCTTCCGCATCTTGTCGGCCTCGGCAGCCATCTCCTCGTAACGGGCGAGACGGGCCTTGGACTTGGTCTGGCGCCCCTTGGCGTTCGACCGCACCCACTCCAGCTCTTCCTTGAGGCGCTTGGCGCGCTTCTCGTCCTTCTTGCCCTCGACCTTGAGGCGGGTCTGCTTCTTCTCCAGATACGTGGAGTAGTTGCCCTCGTAGGGGATCGCCCGGCCGCGGTCGAGCTCCAGGATCCACTCGGCGACGTTGTTCAGGAAGTAACGGTCGTGGGTGACGGCCACGACGGCACCCGGGTACTTCGCGAGGTGCTGCTCCAGCCAGTTCACCGACTCGGCGTCCAGGTGGTTGGTGGGCTCGTCGAGGAGGAGCAGGTCCGGGGCCTCGATGAGCAGCTTGCAGAGCGCCACGCGGCGCTTCTCGCCACCGGAGAGGTTGGTGACCGGCCAGTCGCCGGGCGGGCAGCCCAGGGCGTCCATGGCCTGCTCCAGCTGGGCGTCGAGGTCCCAGGCGTTGGAGTGGTCGAGGTCCTCCTGGAGCTTGCCCATCTCCTCCATGAGCGCGTCGCTGTAGTCGGTCGCCATGAGCTCGGCGACCTCGTTGAAGCGCTTGAGCTTGCCCATTTGCTCGGCGGCGCCGTCCTGCACGTTCTCCAGGACGGTCTTCGACTCGTCGAGCTTCGGCTCCTGCATCAGGATGCCGACGCTGTAGCCCGGCGACAGGAACGCGTCGCCGTTGGACGGCTGCTCGATCCCGGCCATGATCTTGAGAACGGTGGACTTACCGGCACCGTTGGGGCCCACCACACCGATCTTGGCGCCGGGCATGAAGTTCAGGAAGACGTCGTCGAGAATCACCTTGTCGCCGTGCGCTTTACGCGCCTTGCGCATGGTGTAGATGAACTCAGCCAAGAGAAACCGTCCGGCAGATCGTGGGGTGGGCAGATACACCCCATCTTGCCTGACCGCTACCTCTGGGGGGAAACCCGTATGGCCGAGAGCCCACGACCTGGACGTACACCGGTAGCCGGACTGTCACTGGGTGTCGCCGGCGAGTGCCGCCGGGCGCCGCCGAGCGGGCTTCGCGACGGTTTCGTGCCTGCCCCTGTCCTGCGACACGGACGCAGGACGAGATGTTGCTGCCCTGATCGCTCGGGGTGAGGCTGAACGGAACGTCACCGGGTCTCAAGCGAGCGCGGACATCGCGCCGGTCGTGGTGACCGGAAGGAGCGCGTGCGATGAGGGTCATGCTGAGAGCACATCTGGACACCCAGATCTCGAACGAGGCACTCAAGAACGGCACGCTGCCGGACATCATGCGGTCGATGACGGAACGGCTCAAGCCCGAGGCGGCCTACTTCGGCCCCAGTGAGGGCGGGCGCTGCTGCACCTTCGTCTTCGACATGCAGGACAGTTCCCTGCTGCCCTCGATCTCGGAGCCGCTCTTCGAGGGACTCGGCGCGAAGGTCGAGATCACGCCGGTGATGAACGGCGAGGACCTGCAGAAGGGTCTTGCCGCGCTGCAGCACGGCTGACCGGTGTGCGGGCGGGCATGACCGTGGCGGCCGTGCCGGTGCGGCGGGCAGGCCGGGGACCGGGCACCCGGCAGGGGTGTCCGGTCCCCGGGGCCGTGGGTGGTTACTCGCCCTGGGGGGCGGGGGTCTTCTTGCGCAGCAGGAACACCGTGCCGCCGCCGATGACGAGCATGCCGAGCGCGAGGTAACCGATGGTCGGCGTCGCGGCGGAGCTGCCGGTGGCGGCCAGGTTCTCGTCGTCGCCCGTGGCGATCGGTGTGGGCTTTCCGGCGGTGGCCGGGGTGGGCCGGTTGGCCGGGGCGACCGCGGTGCCGACGGCCACGGTGCCCGCGGTCTCGCAGTCCAGGACCCCGGTGAAATTCTTGCGCAGGCCGCCGGGGCCGGAGACCGTGAGGTCGTACGCCTGGTCCTCCTGCAGGGGGATGGTCACCGTCCGCGAGGTGCCTGCCGCGATGGTGTGGCGGAAGCCGAGGAGCTCGAACGTGAAGGCGGCGTCGCCGGCGTTGGCGGCGGTGATGCCGACACCGCCCTTGGCGCAGTCCTTCCTGGCGGACAGTGCCGGGACCGCTCCGGCCGCCTTCGGGGCGGCCCAAGTGACGGAGGCGCCGGCGGTGACCGTGGAGGTACTGGCCCCGGCCAGGATCTGGGTCTGGCTGTGGGAGTCGCTGACGAAGGCACGCCCGATCGGCACCCGGGCGTCCGCCTGGACGCTGAGCGCGCTCGTGCCCGCCGGTGCGGAGGCCGGGATGTCGAAGTAGAGCTGGGTTCCGTCCTTGGCGTGCGTGACGGGGCGGCCCTGCTTGTCGACGACCTTGACGCCGTCGGGCGCGTCGGCTGCGAGGCCCACGTCGACCCGGTCCGCCTGGGCGCGGACCGTGACCGGGCCGACCCGCTCACCGGCTCGTCCGGCCACCGCGGGCGGGTTGAGGGAGAGCGAGGCGGGCGGCTGCGGGGCGTTCTTCGCGGCCCGCTCCAGGTACGCGGCGAGCCCTGCCGCGCCCGGGTCGGCGGGGCGGGCCTCGACGTTGTCGGAGAAGCGCCAGATGGCGGCCTGGGTGCCCGCGGCCGCGGACTTCTGGTCGAGCGCCTTGACGTCGGCCTTCTCGGCGAGCGCCGCGAGATCGTTGACCTGGGGGTAGGAGTTCTCCAGGATCCAGCGGATCTTGCCGGCGTTCTGGTTGCGATGCAGCGAGGACTGGTCCCAGCCGACTTCCTTGTACGTGGTCCCCTCGCGTGCCGGGGTCCGCAGGTCGATGCTGTAGCTCTGCAGGGCACCGCCGCCTGTGACGGCCATCTCGAAGAGTCCGGCCTCCGCCGTCCACTCCTCGCCCGCGTCACGGATGGTCACCGCGCCGTGGACCGCCAGCTTGCCGAGGGTGGCGGCGGCGCCGCCCGAGGTGCGCGGCTGCTGGTCCGCCACCGCGCTCCCCGCACCAGCCAGCACCCCGGCCGCGAGCAGGCCGGGGGCCAGTGCCGCGGCAAGCAGGCGGCGGGCCCGGGGTACGCGTTCCGAGCGGGCAGGATGCGACTTCCGGTCGGAAGCCGGCGCTACGGCAGTCATGCAAGTCCCCTCCGGGCGAGGTTCCTTCGCAGTGATGCGCGTGTGGGGCGTGCCTCGCCTGCAACCCCAAGTGCCCCATGGGTATCCAGGAATCCTAAGGAAGCAAGGCCGAACAACCCCCCGCCATGCGGCCAGACGTCCGATTCCGAATCGCAATCGTTATCGCCCACGAGTGAACCCTCCCTGCGTTGTCGACAAGTCCCCTCCACATTGCGGATGTTCAGGACACCGCCTCCGCGGCCTGCCGGTCCGGCGGCCCGACCGATGCCCGGACCGCTTTGCGGTCGGGCGCGCCCTGGGCCGCCCAGCTCACCGGGGTTTCGGCCGCCCAGCCCTGCGGCACGGTCTGCGCGGCGGGCACGGCCGGTGCGGTCTGCGCGGCGGGCACGGCGGGTGCGGTCTGCGCGGCGACGGGTTCTCCGTGGTCCGCGGCGCGGGTCGCCGCCGGTTCCACCAGTCGGGGGTCCGCCCTGGCCACCCGGCGGAACGCCGACGTACCGCGCGTCATGTCGTGGCCCACCGCGATGGCGTCGACGTCCGCCGAGAACCTGCGTTCGCCTTCCCTGGTCTCGTCCTTGACGCGCAGTCGGCCGTGGACGACGAGGGGGTCGCCGACGTCGACCGAGGAGGACAGGTTCGCCGCCAGGGTCCTTCTCGCCCACACCGTGTAGAAGCTGGTCGGTCCGTCCGCCCAGGTCTGCTGCTCGCGGTCCCAGCGCCGCGCCCGCACCGCGAGCCGCAGCCTGACCACGTGCCCCAGTGCCGTTTCGGTGCCGATAGGGCCGGTGGCGGCGTTGCCCACCAGGGTCACCATCGTCTCGTTCATCACGGAACTCCCCTCCATGGCCAGCCGGCTCCCGGCTGGTGTCTCCCTCTGGTGACTCCATGCTGGCCGGAGCCCGGATTTCCCGCTGCGGCCTGTGGATCATCCGCCGGTTGGGGACAACTCCGTCACCCGTACGGGGCGGCCGTCAGTGGCGGCCCTCATTGGCAGGCCGCAGCGGCGGCCCGCCAGGGCCCCACCCCGGTGCGCACGCCACGGCATCCGTGACGGACACACGCCCCGCACTGCCGCGCCCCCGCGCCCACCACCGCGGCGTCCGCGACGGACACACGCCCCTCACCGCCCCGCCCCCGTGACCGTCACGTACCGCTCCCGCACCTCCCGGTAGCGCAGCAGTTCCGCCGCCACAGGGTCCAGCACCTTGGCCCGCCCGCAGCCGGCCGCGGCCTCGCGCAGCCTCCGCTCGACGTCCTGCCCGTACCGCCTGGCGGGGCCGCGCGCGGCCGCCCAGCAGCCCCACTCGACCGCGGGCCCCCCGGCGACGCCCGCCAGCATCAGCAGGAACGGCAGGAGCAGGCCCGGCTCCAGGACGCCCAGGACCTGCCCCAGCAGCCAGATCCCGCCGAGCACCTGAAGGAGCGTCATGGCCGCCTGGGCCAGCACGGCGACGGGCCACCACGCGGGCCGCGGGGGGTGTCCCCTGTTCGAGCGGGGCCGGGAGCCCGAGGGGGGGTTTGCCCGCGACGCCCCGGCGGACCCGGCGGACCCGGCGGACCCGGCGGACCCGGCCAGCGTGTCGAGTTCCTCCGGCAGGCCTTCGGCGCCGCGCACCGCGGCTTCCCGTACGGCCTGGGCCCAGGGCGCGGGCAGCCCGGCCGTGGCGGCGTCGGCGACCGTGCGCACCGCCTGCTCGACCCGCTGGCGCGCCGTCACCTCCGTGTCGCCGGCCGTGGTCCGCGTCCGCTCCGTCGGTGCGCCGCCGCCGGGCATCCGCCGGGCGTCGTACCAGCGCCACAGCCGCAGCCAGGGCGTCCCGCAGGCCCGGCCCGCGTGGCGCCGCCATTCGCGCTCCGCCGCCTCGCCCGCCGCCGCGGCGCCGATCGCCTCGGCCAGCCGGTCCGTGAACTCCTGCCGTGCCTCCTCCCCCAGCCCCGCCCTGCCCTCCGCCACGTACACCGGGCGCAGCCTGGCCGCCGCCGCGTCCACATCGGCGGCGAGCCGCCGCCCCGCGGCACCCCTTTCCGTGACGAACGTCCTCAGCAGTTCGCGTAGTTCCCCCACCCCGTCACCCGTCAGGGCGGAGAGCGCGAGGACGGTGGCACCCGGCTCGCCGTGCTCGCCGAGCGCCATGCCGTCCTCGTCGAGGAGCCGGCGCAGGTCGTCGAGGACCAGGTCGGCGGCTTCTCCGGGCAGCCGGTCGGTCTGGTTGAGCACGACGAAGGTGACCTCCGCGTGCCCGGCGAGCGGACGCAGATAGCGTTCGTGGAGGGCGGCGTCCGCGTACTTCTCCGGATCGACCACCCAGATCACCGCGTCCACCAGCGCCAGCACCCGGTCGACCTGTTCCCGGTGCGCGATGACGGCCGAGTCGTGGTCCGGCAGATCGACCAGGACAAGTCCGCGCAGCCCCTCGTCACCGCCGCTCCCGGCACCCGTGCCGACCTGGAACGGCCGCCTCCGCAGCCGTCCCGGGATGCCGAGCCGGTCGAGCAGGCCGGCCGCACCGTCCGTCCAGCTGCAGGCGATCGGCGAGGACGTGGTGGGCCGTTTCAGCCCGGTCTCCGAAATCCTCACTCCTGCGAGCGAATTGAAGAGTGTGGACTTGCCGCTTCCGGTTGCTCCGGCGATCGCGACGACGGTGTGCTGGGCGGAGAGCCGCCGCCGCGCCACCGCCTCGTCCAGTACCCGGCCCGCTTCGTGCAGCGTGTCCCCTTCGAGCCTGGCCCGCGAAAGTCCCACCAGTTCCCGCAGGGCGTCGAGCCGTACGCGCAGGTCGTCCGTGTACTCCCCGCCGCCGGGCGGTACGTCGCCGGACTCGTCGGGTAGTTCCCCCGGCCACTCCCGCAGCTCACCGAGGGACCGGCCGCCCGGGTCCGGGGCACGCCCGACCGCCCGGCGCGCGATCAGCCCGTCGTCCCAGCCACCGCTCCCGGCAGCAACCGCGCCCCATGCCGCGTCGGCGTCCGGCGCTCCCGCAGGCTCCTCCGTGTCCGCCCCGCCCACCGCAGCCGCTTCATCCGCCGCGGCCTCGCCGAACTTCTGCGCCCCGCTCAGCACCGTTACCGCTTCCACCTTCCTCATGCCACCCGCCTCGCTCGCCCCGGTCGTCGCCGTCGTCCTCGCGGTCACCGCCGTCACCTCTCCTTCTTCGTCACGGACAGCGCGGCGATCAGCGCGGACTGCGGCTCCGGCGTCACGTCCAGCGCGTCGATCGGTGCCAGCCGCCGGTCCCGCTCGGCGTGCAGTACCTGTTCGATGTACGTCGCCACCAGTTCGCCGCCCCGGTCGCGCAGCCGCAGCGCGCTCTGGGCCCCGATCCGCTCGGCCAGCCGCTCGCCCGCCGACCTGGCCCGCCGCCCGCCGAGCAGGGCCGCCGCGAGCAGGGCCGCCACGGCCTCCGGGTCGGGTGCGGCGGGCCTGTCCAGCTCTCGTACGACTTCCTCGGCCAGCTCCTCCAGCACCCGGCGCCAGCGGCGTACGACCAGGCCGATCCGCTCCCCCGACTCCGGGTCGGGCCCGCCCGGGGCGACCGCGAGGGCGGCCGGTTCGTCGCGCCAGACCGCCCGTACGCGTTCGTCGGCGGCGGCCACCGCGCACTGGAGCAGCGCGGTCAGGCTGTCGACCAGCGAGTCCAGCAGTTCGGAGTCGGTGGCGTCGGCCGGGTGGGCGCGCCACCGGGTGAGGGCGCCGCCGGAGAGGACAGCTCCGTTCCGCAGCCGGGTGGCCACCCGCTCACCCTCGTGCGCGTACGCCTCCTCGACGGCGCCGGTCAGCCGTACGGCGGCGGCGTACTGCGCGGACACCGCGCCCGCCAGTTCCGGCATCCGGGCGTTCAGCGAGTCCATGGCGCCGCGCGCGGTACGGGCCACGGCCTGCTGCCGGGCCGCGGGGTCCCGCACCCGGTGGGTGAGCCATTCGAGGAGCGGTGCGACCGCGGTCGACGGCAGCAACCCGCTTCCCCCGCCGGCAGACTCGGGCAGCTCGGGGATGGTGAAGCGGGGCACTTCGCCGAGCCCGGCCCGGGTCAGCAGCGCCGCGTACTGGCGGGACACCTCGCCCACCACCTGGTGCGGCACCCGGTCCAGGACGGTCACCAGCATCGCGTCGTACTCCTTGGCGGCCCGCAGCAGATGCCACGGGACGGCGTCGGCGTACCGCGACGCGGTGGTCACCATGACCCAGACGTCCGCCGCGCAGATCAGTTCGGCGGCCAGTACCCGGTTGGCGGCCACCAGGGAGTCGATGTCGGGGGCGTCGAGCAGCGCCAGTCCCAGGGGCAGCGACTCGGAGGTCTCCACCCGCAGCACGCCGCTGTCCTCGTCCTGCGCCCCGTCGTCGCACCGCTCGGGCAGCCACACCCGGGTCAGGCGGGGCAGCACGCGCATCCCGGCGAACCAGTGGTGGTCGTCCGGGTGGCACACCAGCACCGGCGTACGCGTCGTCGGCCGCAGCACCCCCGCTTCACTGACCCGGCGCCCCACCAGCGAGTTGACCAGCGTCGACTTGCCGGCCCCCGTGGAGCCGCCGATGACGGCGAGCAGGGGCGCTTCGGGATCGCGCAGCCGGGGCACGAGATAATCGTCGAGCTGCGCGAGGAGTTCAAGCCGGGTCTGCCGGGCGCGGGGAGCCCCCGGCAGCGGGAAGGGGAGGCGCACGGCGCCGACACGGTCGCGCAGGGCGGAGAGTGCGTCAAGCAGCTGAGGCCGTACGTCCAAGGTCACCACATACGAAGAATGCCCAACTATGCCCGTTTTTTGAAGCGTATAGACAGTCTCTGCGCGCCGATATCCCCCCAATCGGGGACAATGCGCACCCTGGGACACTTGGGACGAGTGGGGCACAGGCATAACGAGTGCACAACACCCGGGGCGCGAGACGCCAAAAGCGGTGCGCGATTCGCACTCGCCTGCGATTATCGGGGGCGCTTCACTGAACCTCCACATCGTGCCACGCAGGTGAAGCAACCGGGCCGCGGTGGCAGGACCCCTATCCTTGTCCCCGGCAACCGCCACACCGGCCGATCCGGGCCCCAGGCCCACCATCGGCCCCCGTAGCTCAGTGGATAGAGCAGGCGCCTTCTAAGCGCTTGGCCGCAGGTTCGAGTCCTGCCGGGGGCGCAGCATGCACGCACCAGAAGGCCTTCCCTCCAGGGAGGGCCTTCTGGCTCTTCCGGGCACCTTAGCGAGGCGGCCATAGAGGCGGCATAAACGCCGGAGCCGGAGCCGACACCGGCTCCGGCCCGCCTCCGCCGGGAGATGGCGGGGCGGAGCCGCGTCAGTCCGGGGCGGGGCCGCGTCAGCCCCCGGCCGGGCGGGTCGGGCGCCAGTACTGGCGCTTCCTGTCGTCGCGGACGACCACGCCCAAGCGGGCCAGTTCGGCACGGAGTTCGCGGAGCTGCTCGTCGTCGGAGCCCTTCTCCAGGACGGTCGCGCGGGCCCTGAGGAGGGCGTGGGCGCCGTCGGGGAGGCCTGCCGCGCCGGGGACCCAGCGCCGGAAGTCCTGCTGGTGCGGGTCGGCGTCCGACCAGGTGTAGCCGTGTGCCGTGAGGGCGGCGGCCAGGCGGTCCCGCGGAAGGTCGGTCTTCTCGCGGGCCAGTTCGGCGGTGTCGTGCCCGAGCAGGACGAAGTGCTTGTCGGCCACGAAGGCGAGGGCGACTTTGGAGCCGGGGATCTGCCAGGACTCTCCCTTTCGGGTGAGTGTGAGGTGGTCGGCGGTGACCTCGGCCGAGAGTTCCTCGAAGCGCGCGTACAGCGCCAGGGCCACGCCCAGCAGCGCCCCCAGGCCCGTCGCCGCGAGGGTCAGGCCGGGTTCGGGGATCGACGCGACCAGCCCGGCAGGACCCTGCAACGGGGCCCAGTCCAGCGTGACCAGCCACTTCGCTGCGATCTTGACGAACCAGCCCAGGCCCGCGCCCAGCGCCAGGAAGGCGGCGGCCATCAGCGCCAGCACCCGGGTCGACTGCTTCAGGACGGTGGGTCCGTCCAGCGTTGCGTCCTGCTTGTCCGTCACCGTGGATCAGCCCGTCCCTGCACCCGTGGGGGTTCCCGTGGGGGTTCTTGTCGTACCGGAAGCCGTACGGGAAGAGGCTGCCCGTACGGCGGTACGCCGCGCGTCGGCCGAAGGGATACGGGGCGTTGCCGAAAGTCTCGAGCGGGTGGGGTCAGGAGCCCATGCCCCCAGGTGACTCTCCCCCCGCTTATGGAGAAACGAATCTGCACAAAATACTATTTTTGGTAGATTTACCCCACTTCTTCATCAGGCCTCACTCGTCGTGGGAGTGCTCTTGGATCTCTTCCTCGTCTCCGGCAGCACCGGCGGCCGCTTCGGGCCCGCTCTGAGGGCACGGCACCTCGCCGGGATGTTCGCCGGGCAGGGGCACGGCGTGCATCTGATCGGGATCGCTCCCGGTACAGATCCGCCCGAGGCCGAGGCTGGCGCCGGCCTCGCCGAGACCGGCTCAGGTTTCGGCGGCGCCGGCGCCGGAGCACTCCCGTACCGGATCAGCGCCCTGTACGACCGCCCTCCGGCCGCAGCCCCCGCGAAGGCCCGCCATCCGTGGGACCTGGCGGCCCGGGGGCGACGGCACCTGCACCGGCGCGGGATGCGGGCCAAGGCCGACGAGCTGTCCGCGCTGTTACGGGAAGGGCGCGCGGGCCCGGGGCGCCCCGGGGCCGTGGTCGTCACGGAGGGGTGGGCGCTGGAGTGGGTGGCACTCGCGGACACGGCGGGGCTGCCCGTGGTGGTGCTGAGCCACGAGCCGTACGCGGTCACCAAGCGGTCCGCGCGCTACCAGCGGCTGCGCTGGCTCTACCGGCAGCACGCGGACCGGGTGCTCGCCCCGACCCGGCAGGACGCCGACTGGTGGATCCGCGGCTGGCTGAACAACGTGGGGGTGATGCCCAGTCCGCTGTTCGGCTTCCCTGACCGGCCGTCCGCGCGCACCCGCAAGTGCGTGGTCTCCGTCGGGCGGCTCGACCACGACAAGGGGACGGACCTCCTCCTCGACGCGTGGGCACAGCTCGCCGCGCACCATCCGGGGTGGCTGCTGCGGCTGTACGGAGAGGCCACGGGCGGCACGCGGGCGCGGGCGCGCCGGGAGGCCCTCGGGAAGCAGTGTGCGGATCTGGGCATCGTGGGGTCCGTCGAGTGGCGGGGGTACGCGGCCGATGTGGCCGGGGCGCTCGCCGAGGGCTCCGTGTTCGTGCTGCCCTCGCGGCAGGAGGGGTTCCCGCTGGCCCCTCTGGAGGCGATGGCGGCCGGGCTGCCGTGTGTCGCCTTCGACGCCTCGCCGGCGGTGCGGGAGTTCGTCACGGACGGAGTCGACGGACTGCTGGCCCGGCCGGGCCATGTGGAGGAACTGGCGGCGCAGCTGGGCCGGTTGATGGCGGATGCGGAGCTGCGGGACCGGCTGGGGGACGCGGCCAGGGAGAAGGCGCGCCAGTACGCGCCGGAGGTGGTCGCCGAGCGCTGGGAGCGGCTCTTCGCCCTGCTCGGGCGATGAGAGGAGCAGGCCGGGGGGGGCACGACCCGGAGGCCGCGCAGCACCGCACCCGTGCCCTGCCCCCGCTCCCCCTACGCCATCGCGCTCGCCGTCACCAGCGCGAACGCCGCCACCGCGAAGAGCGTGCGTACCGCGTGCAGCTTGTTCCAGCGGGATTCGAAGGCGGCGCGGGCCTGGGCGTCCGAGGTGCCGGAGCGCTCGGAGTTGGCCAGGGCGGTGTTCAGGGGGACGTTGCCCCCCGAGGTGACCGCGTGGTTGAGGAACGAGAGGACCAGGCCGCCGATGAGGAGCCACCGCTGGGTGTTCGTACGGCCGCCCTCGGGGCCGACGATCAGGGCGGCGATGGGGAAGGCGACGGAGGCGAACATCGTCAGCACGAAGGTGCCGCGCGGCACGGATTCGTTGACGCGCCGCATCGCCGGTACGAACTGCTCGTCGGTGAGCTTCGCCAGTGCGGGCATGATGCCGGTCTGGAAGATGAGCATCATGCCCGCGTAGAGGCCGGTGGAAACAACTGCCAGTGCGAGCAGAAGAGTTGACATGTCGCTCATGATGTACGGAGTCGGCCCGCCTCGCAGCTCCCTTCCGGCAACTCACCGGGTCAGGGCCCTCGTCAGGTGCCAGGTGCCGACAGCCGTCCCATTGGCGGCAACCGCCGCTCCCCCATCCTCACGACACGATGTCCTTGCGGGAGAAGCCCCGGAACGCCAGGGCGAAGAGGATCAGCGCGTACGTCACCGAGACCGCGGCCCCCTTGATCATTCCGCCCCACTCCAGCTGCGGCTGGAGCGCGTCCACCCAGGCGAACTGCCAGTGCGCGGGCAGGAAGTCGCGCCACGAGCCGAGCGCGGTGACCGCGTCCAGGACGTTGCCGACGATCGTCAGGCCGACCGCGCCGCCGACCGCGCCCAGCGGCGCGTCCGTCTTCGTGGACAGCCAGAAGGCGAGCGCGGCGGTGATCAGCTGGGAGACGAAGAGGTACGCGACGACGAGCGCGAGGCGCGGCGCGGCCGTGCCCGCCGGGAGCGCACCGCCGGTGGGCATCTCCAGCGGGCCCCAGCCGTACGCCGCCGTACCGGCGATCAGCGCGACCAGGGGCAGCAGCACCATCGCCGCCAGACTGAACGACAGCGCCACCGCCAGCTTGCTCCACAGCAGCCTGGCCCGGGGCACGGGGGCGGCCAGCAGGTAGCGCAGCGAGGACCAGCTGGCCTCCGAGGCGACGGTGTCCCCGCAGAACAGGGCGACCGGGATGACCAGCAGGAATCCTGCGGACACGAACAGGCAGGTGGCGGCGAAGTTCGCGCCGGACGCGGTGGCCGTGTCCATCAGGTTGATCCGGCCGCTCGCGCTGCCGCCGCGCTCCTCGGGGGTGCCGCCGATGGCGAAGGCGGCGATCAGGACGAACGGCAGCGCGCCCAGGATGATCGCCATGACCATCGTGCGGCGCCGCCGCCACTGCCGTTTCGCCTCCACCAGGAAGGGCAGGGTGCGGCCGGGGCGGTAGCCGGGGGCGGTGTCGCGGGCGGGCGCGGGCGCGGCGGCCGTCTCCCGCAGGGTGCTGCTCACGCGGAGCCTCCGATCAGGGTGAGGAACGCGTCCTCCAGGCGGCGGTGCGGTCCCACACCGGTCAGTGGCAGGTCCATGCGGACCAGTTCGGCGATGAGCGCGGTCGAGGTCAGTCCGTCGAGCCTGACCAGCAGCCCGCCCTCGGCCCGCAGCGCGGAGTCGACTCCGGGCAGCGCGCCGACCTTCTCGACGACCGCGTCCGGCACCTCGCCGTCGACGGTGACCAGCAGGGTGTCGCCCGAGCCGATGATCTCGGCGACCGGTCCTGCCTGCACCAGCCTGCCCCGGTCCATGACGACGAGGTCCGTGCAGGACTGTTCGACCTCGGACAGCAGGTGGCTGGAGACGATCACGGTGCGTCCGCCGGCCGCGTACCGGATCATCACGTCGCGCATCTCGCGGATCTGCGGCGGGTCGAGTCCGTTGGTCGGCTCGTCGAGGATCAGCAGGTCCGGCATGCCGAGCATGGCCTGGGCGATGGCGAGGCGCTGGCGCATGCCCTGGGAGTACGTGCGTACCGCGCGCTGGAGCGCGTCGCCGAGTCCGGCGATCTCCAGGGCCTCTTCGATGCGCGCGTCCTCGGCGGGGCGCCCGGTGGCCTGCCAGTACAGGTCGAGGTTGGCGCGACCGGAGAGGTGCGGAAGGAAGCCCGCGCCCTCGACGAAGGCGCCGACCCGGGAGAGGACGGGGGCGCCGGGCCTGATGGCGTGCCCGAAGACGTGGATCTCGCCCTCGTCGGGGGTGATGAGGCCCATCAGCATGCGCAGGGTGGTGGTCTTGCCCGCACCGTTGGGCCCCAGCAGGCCGAGCACCTGGCCCTTGTCCACCCGGAAGGAGAGGTCGCGGACCGCGTACCTGTCACCGGACTTGCCGTAGCGCTTGCTCAGTCCGGTGATCTGCAGCGGCACACCGGCGAGTGCCGGGTCGGGGGCGGGTGCGGCTGCCCTGCGGCGTGCGCTGAGCAGCAGTGCGCCGGCGGCCAGGGCGCCGGCCAGGGGGAGCCACCACACCCAGGCGGGGAGCCCCGTGGCGGCGGTCGCCAGCTGCGGGTCGGTCGGGACGCTCAGGCCGCCGTCCAGCGCGACGGTGTACGTCGCGGGCTCGGCAGGGGAGGCGTAACCGAGGTCGGTCGAGGTGAGCAGCAGCCGCATCCGGTGCCCGGCCTGGAACTTGTGGTCGATGGCGGGCAGCGACAGCGCGACGGTGCGGCCCGCCTTGGCGCCGGTGATCCTGACCGGGGTGACGAGCTGGTGCGGGAGGATCTGCGTGCCGTTGGCGCTCGCGTCGTAGACCTTGGCGAAGAGCACCATGTCGTCGCGGTCGGACTTCACCTTGACCTTGACGGCCGGGGATCCCGTGACGTGCAGTCCGGTGGTCAGTGGCGCGGAGTCGAACCGCGCGTACTGGCCGGGGAAGTCGAGCGAGAGCCCCACGCCGAGGCCGGAGAACGAGGCAAGCGCGCCGCCGATGCCGGGAACCCCGGAGATGGCGGGCGGGCTGGCCCCGGCCGGGTTGACGAAGGTCTGCTCACTTCCCCCACGGGCAGGGGCCGCCTGGGCCCTGGGCGCTCCCTGGCCGGGCGCGCCCTCGTCCGCCGGGGCGTTGCCCTGGCCGGGGAAGAGGCCACCGGCCGGGCCGGGGCCGCCGGCCGTGAGGGGGACGTCCTTCAGATCGTGGCGCAGGCCCGGGTAGCGGTCGGTGTCGGCGCCGCGCAGCTGGGCGCTGCCATTGGTGGAGTCGACGCCTCCGGTACGGGTGACCCGGAAGGCGGGGCCGGTGTCGGCGCCCTTCTCGTCCTTGAGGTACTTGTCGAACCAGCGGGTGATCCGGCCCTCGACGCGGGCGTCCTCCCGGTCGCCGCCGTCGTGGCCTCCGGAGATCCAGTCGACCGCGACGGGGGCGCCGTTGCCGCTGATCGCCTTCGCCATGGCGTCGGCGTGGCTCAGCGGGAACAGTGAGTCGCTCTGCCCCTGCACGATCAGCGCGGGCACCTTGATGCGGTCGGCGACTGCGGAGGGGCTCAGGGCCTCAAGGGTCTTGCGGGCCGCCTCGTCGGGCTTGCCGTCGACCGCCACCCGCTCGTACAGCTCGCACAGCTTCGGCTCGAAGCGGGCGCAGCCGCCGCCGGTGGTGACGAAGATGCCCGCCCACAGCTTCTTGAAGACACCGTCGGGGAAGAGCGCGTCGGCGAGGTTCCAGTAGGTGATGGTGGGGGCGATGGCGTCGACGCGCCGGTCGTACCCGGCGGCGAGCAGCGAGACCGCGCCGCCGTAGGACCCGCCGGTGACCCCGACGCGCGGGTCGCCGTCCTTGTCCAGCTGTACGTCGTCCCGTGCGGCCAGCCAGTCGAGCAGCCGGGACACGTCCCTGACCTCGGCGTCCGGGTCGTTCAGCCCGATCCTGCCGCCGGATCGGCCGAAGCCCCGGGCGGACCAGGTCAGCACGGTGTAGCCCTGCCTGGCCAGTTCCTCGGCCTGGGCCCTGACGTCCTGCTTGCTGCCGCCGAAGCCGTGCCCGATGAGGACGGCGGGCCTGCGCTTGTCCGTGCCGTCGGTGAACAGGGAGGTGTCGATACGCGCACCAGGCATCGGGAGCACCTGGTCGGACCTGTGTACGGGGGCCGGATCGTCCGCGGCGGCGACACCCGCCCAGACACCACCGCCCACCAGCACGGCGAGCACCGCTGTCACGGCGGCGAGCCGGCGGCCGCGCAGGCGGGTGCCCGGCCTTCGGCGAAGGGGATTCTCCATACTCCAGACCCTAAGCGGCCGTTGGCGCCCCCCGGGATGCCGCCGGGCGGAACCCGTGCACCTCCTGCGGGAGTAGGCGCCCCGGGCGGAGTACCGCAGTCGGTGTACGTCCGGCCCCTCTACTCGCCGTCCCCGGACGTTCTTTACGGTCCCCGGACGGGCCCTGTAGGGTCTGGACCTGTTGCTCCGCCGTCCGCGCGGAGCCCGGACCAGGGAGGTGAGACCCATTACCGCTGTCGCAGGTTGGGTGCTCTCGCCTCACGGTCGTACGACTTCGACGTAGTCGTCACGGATCCGGAGAGTGCCCTCGGTCGTACCGAAAGGCTCTCCCATGTCGATATCGCTGACTTCCGTTTCCCCGGCCGCCGCTTCCCGGGCCGCCGGTGCCGTTTCCTCCCCCTTCGGTTCCGCCGGTTCCTTGCCGCCCTTCGAGGCCACCGTCGGGCGGCTCCGTGCCGCGGGCTGTGTGTTCGCCGAGGACGAGGCGCGGCTGCTGCTCGCCGCCGCCGGTTCGCCCGACGAGCTGGCGGCCATGGTGCTCCGGCGGGCCGGGGGCCTGCCCCTGGAACACGTGGTGGGCTGGGCGGAGTTCTGCGGGCTGCGGATCGCGGTGGACGCCGGGGTGTTCGTGCCCCGGCCGCGCACCGAGTTCCTGGCGGGCCACGCCCTCGCTCTGGCGGAGGCCCGGCAGCCGGGCGCCGTGGTGCTCGATCTGTGCTGCGGGTCCGGGGCGGTCGGCGCGGTGCTGGGGGCGCGGCTGCCCGGCATCGAGCTGTACGCCGCCGACGTGGAGGCCGCCGCGGTGCGCTGCGCACGGCGGAACCTGGGGGCGGTGGGCGGAGCCGTGTACGAGGGCGATCTCTACGCGCCGCTGCCCGCGGAGCTGCGCGGAAGGGTCGGCGTACTGGTGGCGAACGCGCCGTACGTTCCCACGGACGACATCGCGCTGCTGCCGCCCGAGGCACGCGAGCACGAACCACTGGTCGCCCTGGACGGCGGGGCCGACGGCCTCGATGTGCAGCGGCGGGTGACGGCGGAGGCCGCCGAGTGGCTGGCTCCGGGCGGCAGTCTGCTGATCGAGACCAGCGAACGGCAGTCCCGGTGGACCGCGGAGGCGATGGAGCGCGGCGGGCTGCGTGCACGGGTCGTGGAGGACGAGGAGACCGGGGCGACCGTGGTCATCGGCAGGTACGCCGGGCCGCCGGCCTGACTGCCTGCGGCCCGACGGCCTGGCTGCCCGCCGACCTGACTGCCTGACGGCCTGACTGCCCGACGTCCGATGGCCCAGCAGCCGGTCGCGCTTCCCGCGCGCGGCCGTTGCGGCGTCAGCGGTACGTTGACGCGCTGACCGGGTGACCTGCGGCGGCACCGGTTTTTGACGGTGCCGCCGCTGGTACCGGTGACCGGTGACGAAACGCAAGCGTTCCCTGATCGCCGCCGTCGCGTTCGTCGGCGCGTCCCTGCTGGGCGGTGTCGCGAGCAGCCCCGCCCACACTGCGGCGGACTGCCGGGCCGAGAAGTGCGTGGCGCTGGTCTTCGAGGGCGGACCTGGGCCGCACACCGGCGCACTCCTGGACACGCTGGCGGACGAGGGGGCGCCTGCGACGTTCTTCGTGACGGGCCGGGTGCCGGCCTTCCGCCACCCGGAGCTGGTGCGGCGGATGGGCGAGGAGGGGCACGAGGTGGGCAATGGCACCTGGACCCGCCCCCGGCTGACCGATGTACCGGCGAAGGAGGCGCGTCGGCAGCTTGCCCAGACGCAACGCGTACTCACCCAGGTCACCGGGCACCGGCCCACCCTGGTGCGGCCGCCGCACGGCGTTTCGAACGCTCAAGTGGCGGCCATCTGCCGCTCGTTGGGCCTGACGCAGGTTCTCGGTGGGGTACCGGCTGCGGGGCACGGTGCCCGCGACGACCGGGCCGTGGTGGAGCGGGCGCTCGACGGAGCGGCCCCGGGTGCCACCGTGGTGCTGGACGACAGCAATCCGGCGGTGGTGGCCGCCCTCCCCGCCCTGGTGGAGGGCCTGCGGGACCGCGAGTACGTCCTGGTGACGGCCTCCCGACTGCCGTCCGGCGGGGCGGCGGCACGAGCCGGTCTCTAGTGGGGCAGGGTCCGCCGATCCGCCGATCCGCCGACCCGCCGCACCCCGCACCCCCGCACCCCCGCACCCCGCACCCCCGCACCCCCGCACCCCCGCACCCCCGCACCCCCGCACCCCCGCACCCATGACAAATGTCCTGCGGAGCCGGGTACACGCGGCTCTGCCACCACAACCGCCCTTCCCGGCAGGCTTCTTCTTGACGGCGCACCACACGAGGCCGCGACACGAGGAGCGTTTCCGGATGAGCAGCAGCAAGCACGGGATGATCGCCGGCCTGAAGCCGCTGGCCCTGGACGCCGGCCTGCCCCTCGGTCTGTACTACGCCCTGACTGCGGCCGGTGTCGGCACCTTCGCGGCGCTCGCCCTGAGCAGCGTCGTCCCGCTGGTCCGCACGGTGTGGAGCGCCCTGGCCGAGCGGAAGCTCAACGTGCTGGCCGCGCTCATCCTGGTGGCCAACGCGGTCGGTTTCGCGCTGAGCGCGGTGACCGGGGACCCCCGGCTGATGCTCGCCAAGGACAGCGGCATCACGGGAGCGCTGGGGCTCGTGGTGCTTGTCGCGGCCCTGTACGGGCGGCCGCTGATGTCCTCGGCGATGCTGCCGGTGCTGCTGCGCGGTGACGCGGGGCGCACGGCCGCCTGGGAGCGACTGACGGCGGCACCCGGTCCGATGCGGCGGCACGAGGCGCGCTTCTCGCTGATCTGGGGTGCGGGGCTGCTGCTGGAGTCGGTGTTGCGGGTGGCCGGCGCGTACACGGTGCCGGTGCACGTGATGGTGGGGCTGGGCGGGGCGATCGCGGCGGTGGTGCTGTCGGCGACGGTCGTGGTGTCGGGGCGGGCGGCGGTCATGCCGATGCAGCGGTTGCTCGGGGCCGAGACCGCAGGAGCGGGGACCGGAGGGGCTGGGGCCGGAGGGGCTGGGGCCGGAGGAGTCGCCCGGCAGCCGCTGCCCGCGAAGGAGCCGGCGCCCGCCGTCTGATCCCCGTACCGCACGGGCAAAGCCTGTACCGCCCCGGCTGTCCCGTACCGCCGCGGCGGCACAGGACAGCGGCCCGTACCGGACCCGGTGAGGGGGTCCGGTACGGGCCGTTGCCGGGGTGGCCCCGGGGGTGGGGGTCAGTGGTTGCGCGGGAAGCCCAGGTCGACGCCCGAGGGGGCGTCGGCCGGGTCGGGCCAGCGCGTCGTGGTGACCTTGCCGCGGGTGTAGAAGTGGATGCCGTCGGTGCCGTAGATGTGGTGGTCGCCGAAGAGGCTGTCCTTCCAGCCGCCGAAGCTGTGGTAACCGACGGGGACCGGGATCGGGACGTTGACGCCGACCATGCCGGCCTCGATCTCCAGCTGGAAGCGGCGGGCGGCGCCGCCGTCGCGGGTGAAGATCGCGGTGCCGTTGCCGAACGGCGAGGCGTTCATGAGGGCGACGCCCTCCTCGTAGGTGTCCACGCGCAGGACGCAGAGCACCGGGCCGAAGATCTCGTCGCGGTAGGCGTCGGAGTCGGTGGGGACGTGGTCCAGGAGGGAGAGGCCGATCCAGTGGCCGTTCTCGAAGCCCTCGACCGTGTACCCGGTGCCGTCGAGGACGACCTTGGAGCCCTGGGCGGCCGCGCCGGTGACGTAGCTCGCCACCTTGTCGCGGTGGGCGGCGGTGATCAGCGGGCCCATCTCGGACGCCGGGTCGTTGCCGGGGCCGATCTTGATCTTCCGGGCACGCTCGACGATCTTCGAGACGAGTTCGTCGCCGATGGCGCCGACGGCCACGACCGCGGAGATCGCCATGCAGCGCTCGCCGGCCGAACCGTAGGCGGCGGAGACGGCGGCGTCGGCGGCCGCGTCCAGGTCGGCGTCCGGGAGGACCAGCATGTGGTTCTTGGCGCCGCCGAGCGCCTGGACGCGCTTGCCGTTGGCGGAGGCGGTGGCGTGGATGTGGCGGGCGATCGGGGTGGAGCCGACGAAGGAGACCGCCGCGACGTCCGGGTGCTCCAGGAGGCGGTCGACGGCGACCTTGTCACCGTGCAGCACGTTCAGGACGCCGTCCGGCAGCCCGGCCTCGGTGGCCAGTTCGGCGAGGCGCAGCGAGGCGGAGGGGTCCTTCTCGGAGGGCTTCAGTACGAAGGTGTTGCCGCAGGCGATGGCGAGCGGGAACATCCACATCGGCACCATGGCGGGGAAGTTGAACGGCGTGATGCCGGCCACGACGCCGAGCGACTGGCGGATCGAGGACACGTCGACGCGGGTGGCCACCTCGGTGGAGAGCTCGCCCTTGAGCTGGGTGGTGATGCCGCACGCCAGCTCGACGATCTCCAGACCGCGGGCCACCTCGCCGAGTGCGTCCGAGTGCACCTTGCCGTGTTCGGCGGTGATCAGGGCGGCGATCTCGTCGCGGTGTGCGTCCAGCAGGGCGCGGTAGCGGAAGAGGACCGTGGTGCGTGCCGAGAGGGAGGAGGTGCCCCAGGTGGCATAGGCGGCCTTGGCGGAAGCGACGGCCGCGTCGACCTCCTCGGCGGAGGCGAGCGCGACCCGGGTGCCGGCTTCGCCGGTGGCCGGGTCGGTGACGGGGCCCCAGTTGCCCGACGCACCCTCGACGGTCCTGCCACCGATCCAGTGGTTGACGGTCTTCATGAACTGCACTCCTTCAGAGGTGGTGGCGTCGGGCTGCGACGTGCCGGTCGTACTGTGCGCGTGCCCGGGCCGCCGACGGGCGGGTCGCGGTCTCGGCCACGGGAACATCCCACCATGCGGCGCCCTCCACCGGGCCCGACACTGTGTCGCCCGTTTCGGTCGCCACGTAGACACATGTGGGTTCCGTGCTCGCGCGCGCATCCGCCAGGGCTTCGCGCAGGTCAGCGATGGTGTGGGCGCGCAGGGTGCGCATGCCGAGCGAGGCCGCGTTGGCGGCGAGGTCCAGCGGCAGGGGCTCCCCCGTGTAGGTGCCGTCGGGGGCCCGGAAGCGGTAGTCGGTGGCGAACCGCTCCGCGCCGACGGTCTCGGAGAGGCCGCCGATGGAGGCATACCCGTGGTTGTCGAGGATCACCACATTGACCGGCAGCCGCTCCTGCACGGCGGTGACGATTTCGGTGGGGTTCATGAGGTACGTCCCGTCGCCGACGAGCGCCCAGACGGGGCGGCCGGGCGCGGCGAGCTGGACGCCGAGGGCGGCGGGGATCTCGTAGCCCATGCAGGAGTAGCCGTATTCGACGTGGTACTGGTCGTGCGAGCGGGTCCGCCAGAGCTTGTGGAGGTCGCCGGGGAGCGAGCCCGCGGCGTTGATCAGGATGTCGTCCCCGGTGACCAGGGTGTCGAGCACGCCGAGGACTTGGGCCTGGGTGGGGACGGCCTTGTCGTCGGGGGCGGCGTAGACGGCGCAGACGTGCTCCTCCCAACGCCCTTTCGCCGTGCGGTACTCCGCCTCGTACTTCTTCTCGACGCGGTACGGGGGGAGGTACGAGTCGGTGCCGTCCGGGAGCTCGGGGACGGCCTGGGGGCGGAGCGCGTCGGCGAGGTGCCGCAGGCCCTGGTCGGCGTCGCAGGTCAGCGCGTCGCCGCTCATCTTGTGGGCGTCGAAGGAGGCGAGGTTGAGGTTGACGAAGCGGACGCCGGGGTTCTGGAAGAGCGTGCGGGACGCAGTGGTGAAGTCGGTCCAGCGGGTGCCGACGCCGATCACCAGGTCGGCGGTGCGGGCGAGGTGGTTGGCGGTGGCGGTGCCGGTGTGGCCGATGCCGCCGACGTCGGCGGGGTGGTCGTACGGGAGGGAGCCCTTGCCCGCCTGGGTGGAGGCGACGGGGATGCCGGTGGCGTCGGCGAACCGGCGCAGGGCGTCCTCGGCCCGGCCGTGACGGACGCCGCCGCCCGCGACGAGGAGCGGGCGGCGGGCGGCCCGTACCGCCTGCGACGCCCGGAACAGGTCGTGCTGGTCCGGTGCGGGGGCACGTATCCGCCAGACGCGTTCCGCGAAGAACTCCTCGGGCCAGTCGTACGCCTCGCTCTGCACGTCCTGCGGCAGGCAGAGGGTGACGGCGCCCGTCTCGGCGGGGTCGGCGAGGACGCGCATCGCGGCGAGTGCGGCGGGGATCAGGGCCTCGGGGCGGGTGATGCGGTCGAAGTAACGGGAGACCGGGCGCAGGCAGTCGTTGACGGACAGGTCGCCGGAGTGCGGGACTTCGAGCTGCTGGAGTACCGGGTCGGCCGGGCGCGCGGCGAAGGTGTCGCCCGGGAGGAGGAGGACGGGAAGCCGGTTGACGGTGGCGAGGGCGGCTCCGGTGACGAGATTGGTGGCGCCGGGGCCGATGGAGGTGGTGACGGCGTGCGTGGACAGCCGGCGGCACTGGCGGGCGTGGCCGACGGCGGCGTGGACCATGGCCTGCTCGTTGCGGCCCTGGAGGAAGGGCATGCCGTCGGGGCCGGTATGCCCGGTTTCCAGGAGCGCCTGGCCGAGTCCGGCGACGTTGCCGTGGCCGAAGATGCCCCAGGTGGCGGCGATCAGGCGGTGGCGGGTGCCGTCGTGTTCGGTGTACTGGCGGGTGAGGAAGGCGAGCAGGGCCTGGGCGGTGGTGAGGCGGCGGACGGGCATGGGCGGTCTCCTCTCACGGGCAGGTGCCGGGATGCTCCCGGGGGGGGACCCGTTGGGTGTCCCAGCGGCCCGGGGGGTCCGGGGGGTCGGGGGGGCCGGGGGTCCGGATCACGGGTAGGTGGCCCCGCGGTCCGGGCGTCCCCGCGAACCGGCCGTCACCGGTAGGCGTCCCCGTCGTCCGGGTCTCACCGGTAGGCGTCCCCGTGATCCCGGCCTCACCGGTAGGCGTCCCCGTGATCCGGGTGGAAGCGGATCTTCCACTCGCGTACGGGGCCCGGCCCCGCCATCACGTTCAGGTAGTACATGGCGTGCTCCGGCGGTGCGATCGACGGGCCGTGCCAGCCGTCGGGGACCAGGACCGTGTCGCCGGTGCGGACCTCGGCCAGCAGGTCGGCGCCGCCCGGCCGGGACGGCGAGATCCGCTGGTAGCCGAGTCCGCCGTCCTCGATCTCGTAGTGGTAGATCTCCTCCAGCACCGACTCCCGCCCCGGCACCGCCTCGTCGTGCTTGTGCGGCGGGTACGACGACCAGTTCCCTGCGGGCGTCACCACCTCCACCGCGATCAGCCGGTCGCAGTCGAAGGCCTCGGCGGCGGCGAAGTTGCGCACCTGACGGGTGGTCGCCCTGCTCCCCCGCTGCTCGACGGGAACGTCCGGCGCGCGGCCGTGGCGGGCGGGGAGCCGCCGTGCGCACTTCGCTCCCGCCAGGGCGAAGCGTCCGCCCGCGCCGGAAGCGATCTGCGCGTGGGCGTCGCGCGGGAGGTACCCGAAGTCACTGACGCCCGCGAACACCCCTTCTCTGCCCCGCAGTTCGATGATCCGTCCGTCGATCAGCACGCTGCACGCCCCGGCCAGCGGCAGCACGATCCACTCGTACTCCCCGGTGGCCAGGTGATGCGACCCGTCGGGCCCCAGCGTGAGCACGCGCAGCGCGGTGTACTGCCAGTCCTCGTACGGGGGGTCCTTGCGCCAGGGCCCGATGTCCACGGTGTACGGGCCCGGGGGCGCGCTCCCGGCCGGCACGTGCAGCCCCCCGCCGGGCTGCCCGCACCCGCCGGAATGCCCGCCCCCGCCGGAGTGCCCGCCGCTGCCGGGCTGCCCGCCTCCGCCTGGGTGCGCGCCGGCCCGGTCCGGCTGCTCGCCGTACCCGTACGCCCGTTCACCGGTCATGACGTTCCACCCGTCGTCAGAAGGTCGTCGATCTCGTGGGGCCAGGGCATCGCGGAGGAGCACTCCAGCCGTCCCGCGACCAGGGCGCCCGCCGCGTTCGCCCGGCGGATGGTGCGTTCCAGCGGCCAGCCCGCCACCAGCCCCTGGCACAGCGCGCCGCCGAACGCGTCGCCCGCGCCGAGCCCGTTGACCACCTCGACGGGCACTGGCGGCACCTCGGCCACGGTGCCGTCCCTGTGCACCGCCAGCACGCCGGCCGGGCCCTGCTTGACCACGGCCAGCTCCACGCCCCGCGCCAGCAGCTTCTCGGCGGCGGCGCCGGGGTCGCGTACACCTGTGGCGATCTCGCACTCGTCGAGGTTGCCGACCGCGACCGTCGCGTGCCGCAGGGCCTGCGCGTAGAGGTGGCCGGGGTCGTCCGCCGTGTCCCAGAAGACCGGCCGCCAGTCCAGGTCCAGTACCGTGTGCGCGGTGCGCGAGCGGGCCGCGAGCGCCGCCAGGGTGGCGCTTCTGCTGGGCTCCGCGCACAGCCCGGTGCCGGTCACCCACAGCACGCGGGTCCGGCGGATCGCCGCCAGGTCCAGTTCGCCGGTACGGATCTCCAGGTCGGGCGCCTTCGGCCTGCGGTAGAAGTACAGCGGGAAGTCGTCGGGCGGGAAGACCTCGCAGAAGGTGAGCGGGGTGGGCAGGTCCGGGACCTCCGTCACCCAGCGCGCGTCCACCCCGAAGGCCCGCAGCTCCCTGCGCAGATAGGCCCCGAAGGGGTCGGCCCCGGTGCGTGAGACGAGGGCGGTGTCCAGCCCCAGCCGGGCCGCCGCCACCGCCACGTTCGCCGCCGACCCGCCGAGGAACCTGCCGAACGTCTCGACCCGGTCCAGGCAGACCCCGATCTGCAACGGATAGAGATCCACCCCGAGCCGGCCCATCGCCACCAGGTCGCGCACCGAGCACCGCCCCTCCCGGCCGGACGCCCGGCCCCACGGCCCGGTCGGGCCCGTCCCGCCCCACGGCCATTCCGTCAGGCCCGTCCTGCCTCACGGCCATTCCGTCAGGCCCGTCCCTGTCCACGGCCTGCCCGCTCAGACCCGTCCTGCCCATGGCCTCACGGTCTATCCGCGCACGCCGAGCACTGTCAATGGTTTGTCCTGACATACCAACTACGGTCGGCCACCGTTCCCTTGACACTTCTCCCCGCCCGCGGGGAGGCTGCGGCCATGACCGCAGGAGGAGAGCTGACGCGCATCAGGATCGGGTCCGCCCCCGACTCGTGGGGGGTGTGGTTCGCGGACGATCCCGGGCAGGTGCCCTGGCGGCGCTTCCTGGACGAGGTCGCGGCGAGCGGCTACGAGTGGATCGAGCTGGGGCCGCACGGCTATCTCCCCGACGATCCGGCCCTGCTCGGGCGGGAGCTGCGGGCCCGCGGTCTGCGCGTCTGCGCCGGGACGGTCTTCACCGCGCTGCACCACGGCGGTGCGCACGCCTGGGAGCGGACCTGGACGCATGTCTCCGGGGTTGCCCGGCACGCGGCGGCGGTGGGCGCGGAGCACCTGGTCATGATCCCGGCCTTCTGGCGGGACGACAGGACCGGGGAACGTCTGGAGGACAGCACCCTGACCCCCGGGCAGTGGCGCACGCTCGCCGCGCAGACCGAGCGGCTGTCGCGGCGGGTGCGCGAGGAGTTCGGGCTGCGGGTGGTGGTGCATCCCCACGCCGACACCCACATCGACACCGAGGAGCACGTCGTCCGGCTGCTCGACGCGACCGACCCCGATCTGGTCCAGCTGTGCCTGGACACCGGGCACTACGCGTACTGCGGTGGCGACAGCGTCAAGCTGATCGGGACGTACGGGGAGCGCATCGGCTATCTGCATCTGAAGCAGGTGGATCCGGTGCTGCTGGCCCGGGTGCGGGAGGGGGACGTGCCGTTCGGCCCCGCCGTCGGCCTGGGGGTGATGTGCGAGCCGCCCCACGGGGAGCCCGCGCTGGAGCCCGTACTCGCTGCGGCGCAGGACCTGGCGGAACGGCGGGGGGCGGAACTGTTCGCGGTCGTCGAGCAGGACATGTACCCGTGCCCGCCGGACAAACCGCTGCCGATAGCCCGGCGCACACGTACGTTCCTGCGGTCCTGCGGGGCGTGAGCGGCGGCCTCCTGAGGGGTGGTCCATTACACCCGCGTGCGGCCCCGGCCCGGCAGATCGGCCCGGACAGTCCGGCGTGTCTCGTTCCTCCCGCGCACCACTTACGTCACGTACATGCCGCTTCGGTCACACATGTCGCCATTACGCGGCCCTTCCGTCACAGGCGCACCACAGCCCCAGCCCGACCTTCACGGAGCGTCGTTCACGGGGCAGAGGCTGAGTGATCGCCAGCGAATGCCGCAGCTCCCCCGACGGCCCCCCGGCCGTGGCTGCGGCTCACGCAGGGAGGTGCACAGATGACGGACCACAAGCTCTGGTCGTACAAAGAGATCGCCGCGCACATCCAGGTGCAGACGGACACCGTGCGTTCCTACCGCAAGCACGGGCTGCTGCCCCCTCCCGACCACGTGGAGAGCGGCAAGCCCTACTGGTACCCGGACACCATCCGCCGCTGGGTGTCGAGCCGCCCCGGCAACAGAGGCCGCAGGAGCTGACACCGTCCACCCGACCGTCCCGGGCCCCGCACCCGTCCTGCCGCGAGCAGCGCGAGGGGCGGGGCCCCGCTCTCGTGCCGGGCGGTCGTCGTACCAGGTGGTCGTCGTACCGGGCAAACGTCGGCGTGCCGGGCGGTCGTCGTACCGGGCAAACGTCGTACCGGGCAGACGTGCTCGGAGGTCGTGCTCGCGCCCAGGGGAAAAGTGCTGGCCACGGGGCCGTACGGCGGCCAGGATGACGCCATGGACCAGTCGCCGGACCCGCCCCCCGCTCTCCCTCCCCAGCCCCCCACCGGAGACCTCTCCGTCAAGCCGACCCTCGCCGGGGCGCGCGCCCTGTTGCGCCCCTTCACGGAGGACGACCTGCCGGCCATGCTGGCCGCGCTGCGGGATCCGGAGGTGCTGCGGCTGACCGGCTCGCCCGCGGACGACTTCGACGAGGCGGCCACCCGGGCCTGGTACCTGAGCCGGGCCGCTCAAAGCGACCGCATCGACCTGGCCGTGGTCGACCTCGCCACCGGGACGTGCGCGGGCGAGGTCGTCCTCAACGAGTGGGACCCGGCCAACCGGAGCATCAACTTCCGTACGTTGCTGGGGCCAGGCGGGCGGAATCGCGGGCTGGGCTCCGAGGCCTGCCGGCTGATCGTGGGGTACGCGTTCGAGGTGCTCGCGACGCACCGGGTCTCGCTCGGCGTCTACGACTTCAATCCGCGTGCCAGGCGGGCGTACGAGAAGGCCGGCTTCGTCGCCGAGGGCACCGAGCGCGAGGCGCTGTGGGCGGACGGCAGGTGGGTCGACTCGACGTACATGTCCATCCTGGCGCACGAGTGGGCTGCCCACCGGGGCCACCCGGAGCCCTGACCTCGGCCCCCCCGGCCCTGAGGTCGCCCCCTGCCCTTAGTTCCGCCCCCGTCCCCTACCAGGACTCCGCCTCCACCCGCCCCAGCCTGGGCTTCTCCCCGGCGCCCGCCCGGCACTTGAGAGCCAGCAGCGGGAAGACCAGCACCGACACCATGCCCGCCCCGACCAGGGCGGCGGCCTCACTCGCGGCGAGGGTCCTGTCGTCCAGGCCGATGGTGGTGATGGCCACGATCAGCGGCAGCGCGGTGGAGCTGAAGAGCATCAGGGCCGTCCTGTCCCTGCGCCCCAGGTCGCGCGGGGCGAGGAGCAGCACGGGCAGGCCCCGCACGACCACGAACAGGGCGAGGAAGACGGGCAGCAGGAGCAGCGCCCGGCCGCCGTCGAGCAGCGAGCGCAGGTCGAACTCGATGCCCGTCACCACGAAGAACACCGGCACCAGGAATCCGAAACCCATCGCCTCGACCTTGGCGAGGATCTCCTCGCTACTGTCGGGGGCGGCCCCGTTCAGCACCAGCCGGGTGATCAGTCCGGCGGCGAACGCGCCGAGCAGCACGTCCAGCCCCAGCACCTGGGACGCCCCCAGCATCAGGGCGAGCAGCAGCACCACCAGGCGCACCGCGAACTGTCCGCTGGTGTGCAGGGTCTTGGCGATGATCCGGGCGAACCACGGCGGCTTGGGGCGCAGCGCCCAGAACACCGCCGCCGCCGTCAGTACGGCGAAGGCCGCGAGCAGCGCGGTGGACTGCCAGGCGCTGCGGCCGCTGAGCAGCAGGGCCATCGCGATGATCGGCCCGAACTCGCCGACCGAACCGAAGGCCATCATCACCGTGCCGAACCGGCCGCCGAGCTCGCCCGCGTCGCGCAGCACGGGCAGGACGGTGCCCAGTGCGGTGCTGGTCAGGGCGGTGCCGATGAACACGCCTTTGCTGAAGCCGCCGTCGTCGCCGAGGTTCGCGAGCAGGGTGCCGAGGCCCAGACCGAGTCCGAGGGCGATCAGCCAGGACAGGACGGACCGTTTCAGTGTGTCGCCGCGGACCTTGCCGAACTCGATCTCATAACCCGCGAGGAAGATCAGCATCGCGAGGCCGAGCTCGGAGAGCACGTCGATGACGGCGTCCCGGTGCGCCCAGCCCAGGACGTCGGGGCCGATGAGGATGCCGAGCAGGATCTCGAAGATGACGAGCGGCACGGGCAGCCGGCGGCCCGCCGCGTAGGCGAGGAGCGGCGCGAGCACCGCGATGGCCATGATGAGAATGAGCGTCCCCGAATGTGACATAAGGGGCATTTAATCCAGACTGGGAGGTCTTCGCCGCGAAGGACGTCGACGGAACTGGATTTGATACCCCCCAGGGGTATAGTGTGTGGAGTGTCAGGCGGTCACGGCAGTCCCGTGGGCCGCACTGAGCACCACGGCGGCGTATCCGTGTACGCCGCGTGCGCCGCGAAGTCTTCGAAGAGGAGCGTCCAGATGTCCGCTGAGACCCAGACCCCCGCCGCCGACGAGACCGCCCAGGCCTCCGGTTCCTGCTGCTCGCCTTCCGGTTCCTGCGGTTCGGCCGGTGCGGCCGACGTGCAGGTGGGTGCCGTCACCACCGTCTACGAGGTGAAGGGCATGACCTGCGGGCACTGCGAGGGCGCCGTCTCCTCCGAGATCTCCGAGATCGCCGGGGTCGAGTCCGTCGACGCCACCGCCGCGACCGGCCGGGTGACCGTCGTCTCCGCGGCCCCGCTCGACGAGGAGGCCGTACGGGCCGCCGTCGACGAGGCGGGCTACGAGCTGGTCGGCACCCTCTGACCCACCTCTGCCCTCTTGCGGCTCCGCCTGCGGTCCACCGCTTCTCCGGGCCGTGCCTGCGGGTGATCCACCGCTTCTTCCGGCGGTCCCCGCCGGTTGTCCACAGCTTCTTCGGGCCGTACCCGCCGGTTGTCCATACTGGTCGGGTACGGCCCGGTCCGTTTTCCTGGACTTTCCTGGAGCCTCACGATGAACAGCGCCACCCCCGCCCCGGCCCCCGCGCCACCGGTCCTCGACGGCCATGTCGAACTGAGCATCGGCGGGATGACCTGCGCCTCCTGCGCGGCCCGCATCGAGAAGAAGCTCAACCGGATGGACGGCGTCGCCGCCGGGGTCAACTATGCGACCGAGCGGGCGAGAGTCGCGTACGACAAGGGCGCGGTCCAGGTCGCGGACCTCATCGCGACCGTCGAGAAGACCGGCTACACGGCGGAGGAACCCGCCCCGGCGGACACCTCCGGGACCGGGGAAGGCCCCGTGCCCGCGGCGGACGCCGAGCAGGCCGCCCTGCGGCAGCGGCTGACCGTCTGCGCCGTCCTGGCCGTCCCGGTGATCCTGCTCTCGATGGTCCCGGCCCTCCAGTTCGACAACTGGCAGTGGCTGTCGCTGACCCTGGCGGCCCCGGTCGTGGTGTGGGGTGCGCTGCCCTTCCACCGGGCCGCCTGGACCAATCTGCGGCACGGCGCGGCCACCATGGACACCCTCGTCTCGGTCGGCACGCTGGCCGCCTTCGGATGGTCGCTGTGGGCGCTGTTCCTGGGGGACGCGGGGATGCCTGGGATGCGGCACGGCTTCTCCTTCGCCGTCTCGCGCACCGACTCCCCCTCCACCGTCTATCTCGAAGTGGCCGCCGGGGTCACCGTGTTCATCCTGCTCGGCCGCTGGCTGGAGGCCCGCTCGAAGCGCCGGGCGGGGGCCGCGCTGCGGGCGCTGATGGATCTGGGCGCCCGGGACGTGACGGTGCTGCGGGGCGGAGTCGAAGTGCGGATTCCGGTACGTCTGCTGGGCGCGGGCGACCGGTTCGTGGTGCGGCCCGGGGAAAAGGTCGCCACCGACGGCAGGGTCGTCGAGGGCGACTCGGCCGTGGACGCGTCCCTGCTCACCGGCGAGTCGGTCCCGGTGGACGTCGGCCCCGGCGACCCGGTGACCGGGGCGACGGTGAACGCGGGCGGCCGGCTCGTCGTCGAGGCGACCCGGGTCGGCGCCGACACCCAACTGGCGCGGATGGCACGGATGGTGGAGGACGCGCAGAACGGCAAGGCGCAGGTGCAGCGGCTCGCCGACCGCATCTCGGCCGTCTTCGTACCCGTCGTCCTGCTCATCGCGCTCGGCACCCTGGTGACCTGGCTGCTGGTGACCAACGATCCGACCGCCGCGTTCACCGCCGCCGTCGCGGTGCTGATCATCGCCTGCCCGTGCGCGCTGGGGCTCGCCACCCCGACGGCGCTGATGGTCGGTACGGGGCGGGGCGCCCAGCTCGGCATTCTGATCAAGGGCCCGGAGGTGCTGGAGTCGACGCGGCGCGTGGACACCGTCGTCCTCGACAAGACGGGCACGGTGACCACCGGGCGGATGGCGCTGGTGGACGTACTGCCGGCCGCAGGAGTGGACAGGGCGCAACTGCTGCGGCTGGCCGGGGCGTTGGAGCACGCCTCGGAGCACCCCATCGCACGGGCGATCGCCGCGGGAGCCGCCGCCGCGGGCCCGTTGCCGGACGTCACCGGCTTCGTCAACGTCCCCGGGCTCGGAGTGAGGGGCACGGTCGAGGGGCACTCGGTGTGGGTGGGGCAGGAGAAGCTGCTCACCGACCGGGCCGTGGAGCTTCCCGTCGCGCTGGCCGACGCGAAGGCCGCGGCGGAGGCGGCGGGGCGCACCGCCGTGGTGGCCGCCTGGGACGGCGAGGCGCGCGGGGTGCTCACGGTGGCGGACACGGTGAAGGACACCAGCGCGGAAGCGGTACGGCGGTTGCGCGCCCTGGGGCTCACCCCGGTGCTGCTGACCGGGGACAACCGGGCGGTCGCGGACGCAGTGGCCGCCGAGGTCGGCATCGGCCCCGGCGAGGTGTACGCGCAGGTGCTCCCCGAGGACAAGGCCGCCGTGATCGGCCGGCTGAAGGAGTCGGGAGCGACGGTGGCGATGGTGGGTGACGGGGTGAACGACGCGGCGGCGCTCGCCACCGCCGACCTCGGGCTCGCCATGGGCACCGGTACGGACGCCGCTATCGAGGCAGGCGACCTGACCCTGGTACGCGGGGACCTGCGGGTCGCCGCCGACGCGATCCGGCTGTCCCGGCGCACCCTGGCCACCATCAAGGGCAACCTCTTCTGGGCCTTCGGCTACAACGTGGCCGCACTGCCGCTGGCGGCGGCCGGGCTGCTCAACCCGATGATCGCCGGGTTCGCGATGGCTTTTTCGTCCGTCTTCGTAGTGACAAACAGCCTTCGGCTACGTACCTTCACATGACGTACCTTCACATGACGCACACGAACACCTGACATACGTGAAGTGACGTAGATCACGGCATCGGCGGGGTAACCATTGGCGGGGGTCGCGAGTCTAAAGAGGCGACGCCACGGACGTCTTGGGGGACGTCCATCGTGGGATGTCTTGGGGGACGTCCCCGGCAAGCGTTGGCCGGGACACGTATACCGGGGAGCTCTGAGCGGCCCTCCCGTTCGTACGCGTCCCGGCGGACCGCGCGGCAGGGCAGGCGGAGCAGGCAGTGAGCGGTAACCGGTAGGAGCTGGACCGGCAGGAGCTGTACCGGTAGGAGCACTACCGGGTACGGCAAGAGCAGTACCGAGTCAGGGCACACAGACCTCTGGCGGCGCAAGCCGGCAGACGCCCGGTGGGGATCCCGTGGGGGGAATCCGGACCGGGGAACAGGGAAGCGCCCCGTATCGTCGACCCGTGGGGGGATCGGCGGCGGGGCGCTTTTCTGCGTACGGAAGTGCCTGAAGGTGCCGGCGCTCGTCCTGGTGTCAGCGCTCGTCGACAGGTACGAAGTCGCGGAGGACCTCTCCCGTGTAGATCTGGCGCGGACGGCCGATGCGCGAACCCGGCTCCTTGATCATCTCGTGCCACTGGGCGATCCAGCCGGGAAGGCGGCCGATCGCGAAGAGCACGGTGAACATGTCGGTGGGGAAGCCCATCGCCCGGTAGATCAGACCCGTGTAGAAGTCCACGTTCGGGTAGAGGTTGCGCGAGACGAAGTAGTCGTCGGAGAGCGCGTGCTCCTCCAGCTTGAGCGCGATGTCCAGCAGCTCGTCGGACTTGCCGAGGGCCGAGAGGACGTCGTGCGCCGCAGCCTTGATGATCTTGGCGCGCGGGTCGAAGGACTTGTACACCCGGTGGCCGAAGCCCATCAGGCGGACGCCGTCCTCCTTGTTCTTCACCTTCTGGATGAAGGCGTCGACGTCGCCGCCGTCGGCCTGGATCGCTTCGAGCATCTCCAGGACGGACGCGTTGGCACCACCGTGCAGCGGGCCCCACAGGGCGCTGATGCCGGCGGAGATCGAGGCGAACATGTTCGCCTGCGAGGAGCCGACCAGACGCACGGTGGAGGTCGAGCAGTTCTGCTCGTGGTCCGCGTGCAGGATCAGCAGCTTCTCCAGCGCGGAGACGACGACCGGGTCCGGCACGTACTCCTGGGCGGGGACCGAGAAGGTCATGCGCAGGAAGTTCTCCACGTAACCCAGGTCGTTGCGCGGGTACACGAAGGGGTGGCCGATCGACTTCTTGTACGCGTACGCGGCGATCGTCGGCAGCTTGGCCAGCAGACGGATCGTCGAGAGGTGGCGCTGCTGCTCGTCGAACGGGTTGTGGCTGTCCTGGTAGAACGTGGACAGCGCCGAGACGACCGAGGACAGCATGGCCATCGGGTGCGCGTCGCGCGGGAAGCCGTCAAAGAACCGCTTGACGTCCTCGTGCAGCAGCGTGTGCTGGGTGATCTCGTTCCGGAAGGTCGACAGCTCGTCGTCCTTCGGGAGCTCGCCGTTGATCAGCAGGTAGGCGGTCTCCAGGAAACTGCTCTGCTCGGCCAGCTGCTCGATGGGGTACCCGCGGTAGCGCAGGATGCCCTGCTCGCCGTCGAGATAGGTGATGGCGGATTTATAGGCGGCTGTGTTGCCGTATCCGCTGTCGAGCGTCACCAGGCCCGTCTGGGCCCTGAGCTTCCCGATGTCGAAGCCCTTGTCGCCGACGGTGCTGTCGATCACCGGGTAGGTGTACTCGCCATCGCCGTACCGCAGTACTACAGAGTTGTCGCTCTCGCTCACGTCATCCCTCACCGACGTAGTGCCTCTTCTTCGAGGTGCCCTGACTGTCTCTACCATCCCCCACTTGGCTCAGCAGAGTGCACTCGGGGTCGGCCATCAGGCCCATTCGCGGCACTGAGTGCCGCCAACCTGCTCATACTGCCCCCTTCGCCCCGGTTCCGGAACCCCCAGGTGATGTTTCCCACCGATGGCCCCCGCCGGGTTGCCGGGGTGGCGGTACGTACGTTCCGCCGGAGAGCCGGTGGTCGAGCGCGGTGCACCGCCGGCCCGCCGAAACCGTACGCACCGCCTGGCCGATGGCCTTGCGCGACCCGACCAGGACGACGAGCTTCTTGGCCCGGGTGACGGCCGTGTAGAGCAGGTTCCGCTGGAGCATCATCCAGGCCCCGGTGGTGACGGGGATCACCACGGCTGGATATTCACTCCCCTGGGAACGGTGGATGGTGACGGCGTAGGCGTGCGCCAGCTCGTCCAGCTCGTCGAAGTCGTACCCGATGTCCTCCTCCTCGTCGGTGCGCACGGTCAGCGTCTGCTCGTCCGGGTCGAGGGCGGTGACGACGCCCACCGTGCCGTTGAAGACGCCGTTCTGGCCCTTGTCGTAGTTGTTGCGGATCTGGGTGACCTTGTCGCCGACGCGGAAGGTGCGGCCGCCGAACCGCTTCTCGGGGAGGTCCGGGCGGGCGGGGGTGATGGCCTGCTGGAGGAGCCCGTTGAGGTTGCCCGCCCCGGCGGGGCCCCGGTGCATGGGGGCCAGCACTTGTACGTCCCGCCTCGGATCGAGCCCGAACTTCTGCGGGATGCGGCGGGCGGCGACGTCCACGGTGAGCCGCCCGGCCTCCTCGGTGTCGTCCTCGACGAAGAGGAAGAAATCGCTGAGGCCCTGGGTGAGGGGGTGGCTCCCGGAGTTGATCCGGTGTGCGTTGGTGACGACGCCCGACTGCTGGGCCTGCCGGAAGATCTGGGTGAGCCGTACGTGCGGCACGGGCCCGCCCTCGGCGAGCAGGTCGCGCAGCACCTCCCCCGCGCCGACGGACGGCAGCTGGTCCACGTCCCCCACGAGCAGCAGGTGCGCACCGGGGGCCACTGCCTTGACCAGCTTGTTGGCCAGCAGCAGGTCCAGCATGGACGCCTCGTCGACCACCACCAGATCGGCGTCGAGCGGCCGGTCCCTGTCGTACGCGGCGTCGCCGCCGGGCTTGAGCTCCAGCAGCCGGTGCACGGTGGAGGCGTCCGCCCCGGTCAGCTCCGACAGCCGTTTCGCCGCCCGCCCGGTCGGCGCGGCCAGCACCACCTTGGCCTTCTTCGCCCGCGCCAGCTCCACCACGGAGCGCACGGTGAACGACTTCCCGCACCCGGGACCACCGGTCAGCACCGCCACCTTCTCCGTCAGCGCCAGCTTGACGGCAGCCTCCTGCCCGGGGGCGAGGGTGGCACCGGTGCGCTGCGCCAGCCAGCCCAGCGCCTTGTCCCACTCCACGTCCCTGAAGGCGGGCATCCGGTCCTCGCCGGTCCGCAGCAGACGGTTGACCTGCCCGGCGAGGGAGAGTTCGGCCCGGTGGAAGGGCACCAGGTAGACGGCCGTGACCGGCTCACCGCCGTCGGGCCCCGGCACCTTCTCCCGTACGACGCCCTCGGGCTCCTCCGCCAGCTCGGCGAGGCACTCGATGACCAACCCGGTGTCGACCTGGAGGAGCTTCACCGAGTCGCTGATCAGCTGTTCCTCGGGCAGGAAGCAGTGGCCCTGGTCGGTGGACTGCGACAGCGCGTACTGGAGTCCGGCCTTGACCCGCTGCGGGCTGTCGTGCGGGATGCCGACGGCCTGGGCGATGCGGTCGGCGGTCAGGAAGCCGATGCCCCAGACGTCGGCGGCCAGCCGGTACGGCTCGTTCTTCACGACGGAGATGGAGGCGTCCCCGTACTTCTTGTAGATCCGCACGGCGATGGACGTGGACACCCCCACCCCTTGCAGGAACACCATCACCTCCTTGATGGCCTTCTGCTCCTCCCAGGCGGCGGCGATCATCTTCGTCCGCTTGGGCCCGAGCCCGGGCACCTCGACGAGCCGCTTCGGCTCCTGCTCGATGATGTCGAGGGTGTCGACGCCGAAGTGGGTGGTGATCCGGTCGGCCATCACAGGCCCGATGCCCTTGATCAGCCCGGAGCCCAGGTAGCGGCGGATGCCCTGGATGGTGGCGGGCAGCACGGTCGTGTAGTTCTCCACGGTGAACTGCTTGCCGTACTGCGGATGGGACCCCCAGCGCCCCTCCATCCGCAGCGACTCCCCCGGCTGCGCACCGAGCAGCGCGCCGACGACGGTCAGCAGATCGCCCATCCCCGACCCGCGCCCGGTGTCGACCCGCCCGACCGTGTACCCGGTGTCCTCGTTGGCGTACGTGATCCGCTCAAGGACCCCTTCGACCACGGCGAAACCGGGTGCCGCCCCACCCCCTGTACTGGTCATGGTCCGACGTTACCGCTGGGGTGTGACAACGGGGGCGGCGTGTGGACAGGCGCACGCCGGGGCTGCCCGCCGGGCGGGCACAGGTGCGGCTCCTCAGTAGTGGTACCGCGCCTTGAGGATCTTCACTTCCTTCTCGTCCGCCCGGTACACAAGCCGGTGCTCATCGTCGATCCGGCGGGACCAGTACCCGGACAGGTCGCCCTTCAACGGTTCAGGCTTTCCGATACCGGCAAACGGGTCTCGTTGGATCTCCCCGATCAGGCGGGTGATCCTGCGGGCCATCTTGCGGTCCGCAGACAGCCAGAACAGGAAATCCTCCCAGGCGGCGGGATCGAAGAGAACACTCCTCACTCCTCGCCCCCGGCCATGTCCCTGAGGGTCTCCACGTTCTGCGCCACCACGGCGGCGCCTGCCCGGTCGCGCGCCACCGCCTCCATGAGGCGCTGGGCGTTCGCCGGGGAGCGGAGCAGGTAGACGGTCTCCTGCCAGGAGTCGTAGTCGTCGGCGGACATAAGGACCGCATCGCCCGCCTTGGAGGTGATCCGGACGGGATCGTGATCCGTATTCACCCGCTCGATCAGAGGGAACAGGGTCGCCCTCGCTTCGCTTGCACTTATGGACATGGTCCGCCTCCAGGTCGTACGGGCTTCCTGTACATCTATGGTACCGAAAACTCGTACCAACGCGGTGCTTCTCGTGGCACGCCCTACGGGCCGGCGTCGCCGCGAGGAGGCGGCGGTGTCTCCCCCAGGCGTGCCCCTCTGCTCTCGGCGATGCGCAGGACGTCACGGAGCGACTCCGACAGGCGGCCCGCCAGGAAGTGCAGTTCGCCCCGGGTGACGCGGCGTTGGACGAGCATGTCCTCGGCGTGCCTGAGGAGGTCGCCCGCCATGCCGAGCTGGATGCTCTCGACGGTGTCCGCGACGCGCGAGGCCGGGCCCGCGGCGGCGTCGGTATGCACGTAACAGGGCTTGCCCCCGTCGCCGGTCCACGGCAGCAGCCGCCAGGAGCCGCTCACCGGCCGGACCCCGGCTCGCGGGGCTCGGGGGCACCACTTCCCGTGCCGCCGACGTAGGGGCAGGAGTACGGGAAGGCAAACGCGTACACGGGCGGCTGCGGGAGCGGCGGGTTCGGGCAGCAGCACTCGGGGGCGGCTGGCTGGGGGTACGGGAGCGGTGACGGGAGGGATTCCGGCTGGCGGCGGGGCTCGGGCTGCGGCCCCCGCTGCGGCTGCGGGCGGCGCAGTCGTGCGAGAAGGCGGGTGAGGAGGTGCTTCATGTGGGCCTTTCCCTGGGTCCCCGACGTGCGGGGAACACGTTCTGTGGCGAATCACTCACAGCGTGCGGTGGCCTCTTCTACGCTGCTAGGGGTCAGAGCTTGACAAGGTGCCCGTCAGGTCCGGGAGTTGAGGCAATGGACAAGCAGGACAAGCCGAGGTCACCACGCGAGAAGTACGGCGAGGAGCTCAAACTCCGGCGCCTGGCGGCCGGGTTGACCCAGGAAGCACTGGGCGAGATGGTCGTGTGCTCCCCGACGCTGATCAGCCATTACGAGTCGGGGCGCCGACTGCCCAGCGCTGAGGACGCCCGCCGGATCGACCGGGCGCTGGGCACGGACGGGTTCTTCGAGCGGTGGCGGGAGAACCTTGAGACGAAGTACGTCCAGCACTTCGACCCGGTGGTGGACCTGGAAAAGCTGGCCACCCTCATCAGGCTCTTCGCGCTGACCCTGGTGCCTGGCATTCTCCAGACACCGAGCTATGCACGAGCCCTGTTCCGCGCGTACCGGCCCAACCACACGCCCGAAGAACTTGACGAAGCGGTTGTCATCCGAACAAGCCGTGCCCAGATCCTCCACGCACCCCGGAAGCCGGTTGTATGGGCACTGCTGGACGAGGCCGTGATCCGGCGCAAAATCGGCGGGTCACTCGTCATGGCGGAGCAACTGCACAAGGTCGCGGACATGGCGGAGGAGGGCCGACTGCGACTGCACCTTCTGCCTTTTGGGGCAGGCGCCCACTCCTTGCTGGAGAGCTTGCTCACCCTCATGGAGTTCGAGGACTCCGCGCCGGTGGGATACGTCGAAGCCGTCAACACCGGCCGACTGCTGGACGATCCCGCTATGGTTGCCACCTGTCGTGAGCTCTACAGCCTTGCATTGAGCGAGGCATTGCCGCAAAAGGAATCACTGGCCGTAATCCGAGCCGCAGCGGAGGAACTCGAGCATGAACAGCACTAGCCGCAACACCATTCACGACTCGTCCACCCTTGCAGGCTGGTACAAGTCCAGCTACAGCAGCGGAGTCCAGGGTGAGTGCTTGGAAGTCGCGCACGGTTACGGCGACGTACCGGTACGCGACAGCAAGACCGCGAACGGCCCCGCCCTCCGCTTCCCCACCTCCTCCTGGGCATCCTTCGTCACCGCCGTGAAGGATGGCCTACCCACCACCTGAGGGGTATGCGCATGGTCAGCAGTGAGCGCACGGTCTCTGATGCCTCCGGCTTCACCGGCTGGTACAAGTCCAGCTACAGCAGCGGCGAGCAGGGCGAGTGCCTGGAAGTGACGCGGGGCTACGGCGACGTACCCGTACGCGACAGCAAGGCGCCGGACGGGCCCGTTCTGGTCTTCGCGGCGGCGGACTGGACCTCGTTCGTCCGCGCGCTGAACGAAGGACAGTTCGCCGTCTGAACCGCAGCAGCACGCGGGCCCCGTCGGACTTGACGGGGCCCGCGTCAGGTTCCGTGCCGTAACCGCGCCGCTCCCGCCCCACACCGGAAAAGCCAAAGGACCCGGTCCGTCGACCGGGCCCCCCAGCGTCCCCTCCCCCTACAGGCTTCCGCGCATCCCCCCGGATCCCCTCCCCCGGAAGCCCTGATGCCACGTATGACCCGCCAAGGGGCGGAAGGGTTGTACGGCCGAATGAGAAAATCTTGGCCGCCCGGGAAACGCTCAGAAGGTGCCGACATATGGGCACGGACGTAGCGTTTTCGGCATGGACAACGACTCCTTTCAGCAGGAAGTGCTCAACGAGCTGGGTGACGACAAGCTCTCCGAGATCGCCGGGGTGCTCGGCACGGACGCGGCGGGCGCGCAGAACGTCGTCGCTTCGACGGCCGACGCCTTCGCGGGCGGGCTCACCCAGAAGGCGGAGGCCGCCACCCCGGAGGAGGCCGAGGAGGTGAAGGCCGCCTTCGCCGAGGCGGCCGAACCGCCGCTCCAGGGCGTTGCCACGCTGGGCGGCGGCATGGGCGGGCTGCTCGGCGGCGGGATGATGGCCGGCGTGCTCGGCAAGCTGGCCAGGCCGGTCGCCAACGCCGTGGCCAAGAAGACCGGTCTTCCGGTGGCGAGCGTCACCCGGGCCATCGAGATCGCGCTGCCGGTCGTGGTGGCCGTGGTGACCAAGCGGGCCACGCAGCGCGGGAATCCCGAATCTCCGACAGCAGGTGCGGCGCCGGGCGGAGCGGGCCGTCCCGGTGGCGGTCTGGGAGACCTGCTGGGCCAGGTGCTGGGCGGCGGCAAGAAGTAGGAGCGACGCCCCCGGGGAGTGCCCCCTCCCCGAGTGGTGGCCCTCGGGAAGGGTGGCCCCAACCGGGGAGCGCTCCCCGGTTGGGGCGGCCCCCGGGAACCTGGGAAGTGGCCGGATCGCCCCCCGGGATGGCCCCCAGGGGGTGCGGCCCCCAAGGAGCCGTCCAGCGCTCCCCGTACAAACCAGCCGGTCAGAGCACGTGCTGCCGGTACCGCTCCACCACCTCCGCCAGGGCCTCGTCGCCGTCCCGGGCCCACAGCCCCTCGTTGAAGATCTCGACCTCGACCGGGCCGGTGAAGCCCGTCGCGTCGACCTGTTCGCGGAAGCCGCGCAGGTCGATACTGCCGTCACCCAACTGGCCCCGGCCCAGCAGCACTCCGGCCGGAAGCGGGGTGATCCAGTCGGCGACCTGGAAGGCGTGGATGCGCCCGCCTGCCCCCGCGCGCACGATCTGTGCGGGCGCCAGGTCGTCCCACCACAGGTGGTACGTGTCGACGACCACGCCCACCTCGGCGGCCGGGAAGCGTTCGGCGAGGTCGAGAGCCTGGCCGAGAGTGGAG
Organism: Streptomyces sp. NPDC058663; assembly: GCF_042716745.1. Classification (NCBI taxonomy): domain Bacteria; kingdom Bacillati; phylum Actinomycetota; class Actinomycetes; order Kitasatosporales; family Streptomycetaceae; genus Streptomyces; species Streptomyces sp. NPDC058663. The sequence goes on along the minus strand of NZ_JBHXRV010000041.1, from coordinate 6,266 downwards.
ACCACGCAGCGGTCGGCCGCGAACATCGGGTGCAGGGGTTCGATCGCGAGCCGCACCCCCCGCTCCCGCGCGTACGGGGCGAGGACGGCCAGCGCGTCGGCGATCCGCTCCCTGGCGCCCGTCAGGTCCTTCTCACCGGGCGGGAGGCCGCCCGAGACCAGGACCAGGGTGTCCGTGCCGAGAGTGGCGGCCTCTTCGATCGCGGTGCGGTTGTCGGCGAGCGCGCGGCCCCGGCCATCCGCGTCGGGAGCGGTGAGGAAGCCCCCACGGCAGAGGCTGGTGACGGTGAGGCCGTGCTCGCGCATCAGCTTGGCCGCGCGTGTGGGCCCGTACTCCTGGACGGGGGCACGCCACAGGCCCACCGCGCCGATCCCGGCCGCCGCGCAGCCCTCGGCGAGTTCCGGGAGCGACCACTGCTTGAGTGTCTCCTGGTTGATGCTCAGGCGGGAGAGGTCGCCGCCGGCCCCCTGCGGGGCGTGGTCGGCGGTCACTGGGCCACTCCGTTCACGGCCAGCAGCGCCCGCATCCGGGTCGCCGCGAGGGCGGGGTCGGGGAACAGGCCGAGTCCGTCGGCGAGTTCGTACGCCCGCGCCAGATGCGGCAGCGAGCGGGCCGACTGGAGGCCGCCGACCATGGTGAAGTGCGACTGGTGTCCCGCCAGCCAGGCCAGGAACACCACCCCGGTCTTGTAGAAGCGGGTCGGTGCCTGGAAGAGGTGGCGGGAGAGGGCGACGGTCGGATCGAGGAGCTTGCGGAAGGCGGCCGTGTCGCCCGTGTCCAGGACGCGTACCGCTTCGGCCGCGAGCGGGCCGAGCGGGTCGAAGATGCCCAGCAGGGCGTGCGAGAACCCGCGTGCGTCGCCCGCGATCAGCTCCGGGTAGTGGAAGTCGTCGCCGGTGTAGCAGCGGACGCCGGCCGGGAGTCTGCGGCGCAGGGCGATCTCGCGTCCGGCGTCGAGGAGGGAGACCTTGATGCCGTCGATCCTGTCCGGGTGGGCGGCGATGACCTGGAGGAAGGTCTCGGTCGCCGCGTCCAGGTCCGCCGACCCCCAGTAGCCGTCCAGCGCCGGGTCGAACATCGGGCCGAGCCAGTGCAGGATCACCGGTTCGCTCGCCTGGCGCAGCAGGTGGCCGTAGACGGTGAGGTAGTCCTCGGGACCCCGCGCGGTGGCGGCCAGGGCACGCGAGGCCATCAGGATCGCCTGGGCGCCGGACTCCTCGACGAGGGCCAGCTGCTCCTCGTACGCGGCGGTGACCGTCGCCAGGTCGTGTGCACCGGGGGCCAGTTGATCGGTGCCGACGCCGCAGGCGACCGCGCCGCCCACCGCCTTCGCCTCGGCGGCTGAGCGGCGGATCAGCTCCGCCGCGCCCGCCCAGTCCAGGCCCATGCCGCGCTGGGCGGTGTCCATCGCCTCGGCGACCCCGAGGCCGTGCGACCACAGGTGGCGGCGGAAGGCGAGGGTGGCGTCCCAGTCGACGGCGGCCGGGGAGTCGGGCGAGGTGTCGGCATACGGGTCGGCGACCACGTGGGCGGCCGAGAAGACCGTACGGGAGGCGAGGGGCCCGCCTCCCGCACCGTACGGCGCGGGCTCGGTGCGCGGGGTGTGGACGCGGGTGCCGCCGCCCGCGACGGGCAGGGTCAGCGCGCTCACAGCGACAGCTCCGGTACGTCGTAACGGCGTCCCTCGGCCGAGGACTTGAGGCCCAGCTCGGCGAGCTGCACGCCGCGCGCACCGGCGAGCAGGTCCCAGGTGTACGGCTCGTCGAGGGCGACGTGGCGCAGGAAGAGTTCCCACTGCGCCTTGAAGCCGTTGTCGAAGACGGCGTTGTCGGGGACCTCGCTCCACTGGTCGCGGAAGGACTCGGTGGCGGGCAGGTCCGGGTTCCAGACCGGCTTGGGGGTCGCGGAACGGTGCTGGACACGGCAGTTGCGCAGCCCCGCGACGGCGGAGCCGTGGGTGCCGTCGACCTGGAACTCCACGAGTTCGTCGCGGTGCACGCGCACCGCCCACGAGGAGTTGATCTGGGCGACCGCGCCGCCCGCCAGCTGGAAGACGCCGTACGCGGAGTCGTCGGCGGTCGCGGCGTACGGCTTGCCCTGCTCGTCCCAGCGCTGCGGAATGTGCGTGGTGACCAGCGCCTGGACGGAGGTGACGCGGCCGAAGAGCTCGTGCAGCACGTACTCCCAGTGCGGGAACATGTCGACGACGATGCCGCCGCCGTCCTCGGCCCGGTAGTTCCACGACGGCCGCTGCGCCTCCTGCCAGTCCCCCTCGAAGACCCAGTAGCCGAACTCGCCCCGTACGGACAGGATTTCACCGAAGAAGCCGCCGTCGATGAGGCGCTTCAGCTTGCGCAGCCCCGGCAGGAAGATCTTGTCCTGGACGACGCCGTGCTTGATGCCGGCGGCGCGGGCGAGGCGGGCCAGCTCCAGTGCGCCGTCCACGCCCGTGGCGGTGGGCTTCTCGGTGTAGACGTGCTTGCCGGCGGCGATGGCCTGCTTGAGGGCGTCCTCGCGGGCCGAGGTCACCTGCGCGTCGAAGTAGATGTCGACCGTCTCGTCCGCCAGTACGGCGGCCAGGTCGGTCGACCACTCGGTGAGGCCGTGCCGTTCGGCGATCGCGCGCAGGGCGTGCTCGCGACGGCCGACCAGGACCGGTTCGGGCCACAGCACGTCGCCGTTGCCGAGGTCCAGGCCGCCCTGCTCGCGCAGGGCGAGCAGGGAGCGTACGAGGTGCTGGCGGTACCCCATCCGTCCGGTGACGCCGTTCATGGCGATCCGCACTGTCCTGCGTGTCACGTCAGTCCCTCCGTACAACCGCTGCCGGGTCGCGTCGTCGCATGGCCGTGTAGGTGATCGCATAGAAAGCACGTCGTATAGAAAGCGCTTTCTATGGGTTATGAAGCAAGAAGCTAGCCTGCTGGGGGCAACGCGGACAAGACCCGAAGGGGCATGGGATGAGGGCGGGCGTGGGCGAAGTGGGGCGTGGAGTGTGCGCGGTGGCGTGCACGGGGGCGAATCGGGCCGGGGGCAGCGGCGTGGGACGGGCGAGGGCAGTGCGATGTCGGTGACGTTGTCGGACGTGGCGCAGCGGGCCCGGGTGTCCCCGGCCACGGTCTCCCGGGTGCTCAACGGCAACTACCCGGTTGCCGAGGCCACTCGCGCGCGGGTGCTGGCGGCCGTGGCGGAGCTGGACTACGTGGTGAACGGCCCGGCGAGCGCGCTCGCCGCCGCCACCTCCGACCTGGTGGGCATCCTGGTCAACGACATCGCCGACCCGTTCTTCGGGATCATGGCGAGCGCTGCCCAGGCGCAGATCAGCGCGGCGGAGGGGAGGGCCGGAGCGGGCGGCGAGAAGCTGGCCGTGGTCTGCAACACGGGCGGCTCCCCCGCGCGCGAACTCACCTACCTCACCCTGCTCCAGCGGCAGCGCGCGGCGGCGGTGATCCTCACCGGCGGCGCGATCGAGGACCCGGAGCACTCGGCGGCGGTCTCCGCCAAGCTGGCGAAACTGGCCGCGGCGGGGACCAGGATCGTGCTGTGCGGGCGGCCTCCGCTGCCCGCCGCCGAGCGGGCGCCGGTCACCGCGACGCTCTCGTTCGACAACCGGGGCGGGGCCCGGCGGCTCACCGAGCACCTGCTCGCCCTGGGCCACACCCGTATCGGTTACGTCGCGGGCCCGGCCGAGCGCACCACCACCCGCCACCGGCTGGAGGGCCACCGCGAGGCGCTGCGCGCGGCGGGTGTGGCCGACGACCCCGCCCTGACGCTGCACGGCGCGTTCGACCGCGCCTCCGGTGTCTCGGCCGCCACCCGGCTCCTGGCGCTGGCGCCGGACCTGACGGCCGTCGTGGCCGCCAACGACACCATCGCCCTGGGCGTCTGCACCGCCGCCCGCTCCCACGGCCTGCGGGTCCCCGATGACCTCTCGGTCGCGGGCTTCGACGACCTCCCTTCGGCGACGGACACGGTGCCGGCGCTGACGACGGTGCGGCTGCCGCTGCACGAGGCGGGAGCGCGTGCGGGCCTGCTGGCCACCACCGCGGAGGTCCCGGCGGGCCCGGACGCGGTGGAGCCGGTGGCGGCGGAGCTGAGGGTGCGCGGGTCGACGGGGGCGCCGCGCGGCAGGTGAGGGGCGGGACGGGAGCGGGGGGGCGGGCGCCTGGGGGCCGGGGCGGGCGCCTGGGGGTCGGGGCGTGCGCTCGTGCGGCGGGGCGGGGGCCTGGGGGCCCGGGCGGGCGCTCATGCGGCGCGGGCGTGGGCACACGCGGCCACCGGGGGCTGGGAGCGGACCCCGTGACCCGGCTGCCGGTCGCCCGGTTGCTCGCCGCCCGGTTACCTGCCGCCCGCGATCCGCAGCACCGTGCCCGTCGTGTACGAGGCCTCCGGCGAGAGCAGCCAGGCGATGCCCGCCGCGACCTCGGAAGGGTCGGCCGCGCGGCGCAGCGGGATGCCGGGGGCCATCCGGGCCGGGCGGTCGGGGTCGCCCATGGTGGCGTGCATGTCGGTGTCGGTGAGGCCGGGGGCCACGCCGTTGACGCGGATGCCGTCGGGGCCGAGCTCCTTGGACAGACCGAGGGTGAGAGTGTCGACGGCGGCCTTGGAGGCGGCGTAGTGGACGTACTCTCCCGGGCTGCCGAGGGTGGCCGCACCGGAGGAGACGTTGACGATGGCGCCGCCGCCGTGGGCCGCCATGTCGCGGGCGGCGCGGCGGCAGCACAGCAGGGTGCCGAACACGTTGACGTCGAGGACCCTGCGCAGGTCCTCGGTGGTCGCGTCGGCAAGGCGGCTGAGCTTTCCGGTGACTCCGGCGTTGTTCACCAGGCCGGTGAGCGGCCCCAGTTCGGCGGCGACGGTGTCGAACAGCCGCTCCACGTCCGCCTCGTCGGAGGTGTCGGCCCGCACCACCGCACAGCGCGCCCCGGCCGCCCGTACGCCCGCCGCCGTCTCCTCCGCGGCCGCGTCGTCCCGTACGTACGCGAGGGCCACGTCATGGCCGTCGGCCGCGAGCCGCAGGCAGGTGGCGGCCCCGATGCCCCGGCTGCCGCCGGTGACGAGCGTGCGGGGGCGGGCCGGGGGTGCCGAAGGTGCGGGCTGGGACATGGGTGCCTCCTGGGGCGGGTGCGTCGCGCTGTGTGCATGATCCGTCAGGAGGCGCCGGGGTGTGCGGGCGGGGTGGTTCAGCTGGTCAGGGCGTCCGCGACCGTGTCGTAGAAGAGGGTGTGGGCCGTGCTGGAGGCCGGGAGTTCGGGGTTCCAGGGGAGCGTGCGGACGCCGTCGCCCAGGAGGGCCGGGTCCAGTGGCAGGGCGTTCGCCCGTACGTCGGCGAGGACGAGACGCGGGGCCAGTGCGGCGGCCGTGGGCCAGTCGACGGTGGCCCAGTTCGCGCCGCCCCCCGCGGGCGGGGAGAGCAGGGGTACGCCGAGTGCGGTGAGCGCACGGAGGTCGGGCCAGGCGTGCGAGCGGGCCAGGTGGACCTCGGTGCCGCTCGCCGGGGAGAGCGCGAGGAGGGGCGGGGTCTGTGGGCCTGCCAGCGACTTCAGCTTGGCCTGGGCGTCGGCCAGCAGATGGCCCGCCCTCGGGGGCTCCGAACCGCCCAGGCTCGCCGCGAGAGCGCCGAAGCTCTCTCGTAACTCCGACAGGGAACGGCCCTGGCCGACGTCGATCACGGCCACCGGGATCTGCTCCTCCAGGTGCTTGGCGGCTTCGGGGGCCATGCCGTAGACGGCACCGCCGCCGTAACTGACGGCGACCAGGAGATCCGCGCCCAGGGCGAGGACGGCGTCCGGGTCGAGAGTGGCGCCCGCACCTAAGTAGGTCAGGCCGGAGAGGGGCAGACGGCCGGACTTGGCCCGGTCGGGTGCGGGACCGTCGTGGAAGGAGCCAAAGATCCCGGCGGGCCGCACGCCGTGGTCCCAGAGGGTGGCACCGGCCTGGATGTAGGCGGCGATACGGGTGGGACGGACGGCGGCGGTGACCAACTGGCCGCGCGAGTCGGTGAATTGCCACGCACCCGGGGCACCGGGACCGCTCGGGGCTGCGGAGTGTACGGAAGTCATGGGCCAGTCCTGCCCCGTGGGGCGGCGCTCTAAAGCGGCGGCGGGGAGGGGCGGGGTCGTGGACCCCGGGGCCCCTCGCGGCGGGGAAGGGCGAACCATGGGTGGGCCCTCGCGGCGGGGAGCGGCGGGCCTTGGGACCGGCGCCCCGGGCCGCTCGCGTCCGGGCCGGCTCCCGCCGCGACCGGACGGGGCGGGGTGGGGTGGGGT